>JAHJGM010000010.1 GCA_018824305.1 bacterium | reverse complement strand
GGAGAGTGAAAATGAAAAGAAAAATAGCAATAAGTGCAATAGCAGTCGGATTATTAAGTTCGATCAATGCTTACGGTGCGGAAGATCTAAGTTCAATGTTTTCTGAGGGGAAAACAAGCGGACAGATCCGTATGTTTTCAATTGATAGAAAATATCAGGGAAGTGCAGGGACGACTACACATCGTAATGCAACTGCATTAGGCGGTAATGTGAAGTTTGAAACGGCTGATTATAAAGGGTTAAGTTTCGGTACGGCTTTTTATACTACAAATCGTATAGCGTCATCTCCGACAAGAGATGCGACTCTGTTTGGAACAAACAGCGAGGGATACTCAATACTCGGTGAAGCATATTTACAGTATAAAAATTCTAACACGACATTTAAAGGGGGACGTCAAAAACTGGATACTCCTTTAGCGGGTTCAGATGATGCAAGGATGCTTCCGAACTTGTTTGAAGCGTATCTGTTGATCAATACGGATATACCAAATACTACTTTGATAGCAGGACATGTGACAAAGTTCGCTCAAGGTACATTCGGACGTGCATACAGTGCATCATCTGCTGCTAATCAATTATTGTCTGTAACATCGGGATACTCTTATTCTGATCCGCAAAATCAAGTGGGTGATTTTGTGAATATGGGAACATATGCTATTAATCAAAAAACAGACGGTGTATCAGTTGCATCAGCAACTTATGCACCAAACAAAAATATCAAAGTACAACTTTGGGATTACTATGCTTATGATATTTTAAATGCAGTTTACGGACAGGCAGATGCATCATGGACATGTCTGTTGACAGATAAAGTTCATCCGTTCTTCTCGGCTCAGTTTATACAAGAAAATGAGGTCGGAAAGAAATATGTCGGAAATGTAGACGGGATGTACTGGGGTGCTAAATTCGGTGCTAAAGTAGAGAATCTTACGGCTTATATAGCGTATTCCCAAACAGGTGCGAACTCTTCTGCAGAAGCTTCTACCGGACTTGCAAATGCTATTATCACGCCATGGGGCGGTATGCCGGCATTTACTCAAGGTATGGTGACTCGTCATCAGTTCTTAGCGGGAACAAAAGCTGGCAAAGTTGCGGCAACGTATAACTTTAAAGATCTAGGTGCAAACGTTTCTGCGACTGCATACTATACATCTTTTGATATGGATAAAAACAGCGGTTACGGGATCGCAAGAACTGCGACTGAACCGGGATTTGATATTATTTATAATCCTGAAGTCGTAAAAAATCTTCAACTTCGCCTACGCGGGAATTTCCCGAGAAAGTTTGCAGAGAGTGGATCGGGTGATACAGGCTGGGATGAATACAGACTTATAGCTAACTATAATTTCTAAGATTTTATAGATAGTCTTAACGTAAAATAAGTTAAGACTATTGATTTACTTAGTTATATTTCGGTAATATCTTTAGATAGACCGATAATGCGGCAAACTTTTCCGGTATCATCTTTGACCGGGATAAGCGTCGAATGGAATTTTCTTATTCCTATGGGTAAATTCAACTCGACTGTCTCTTCGGTAATAATTCCCGCTTCCACACAACGACGATATTTTTTCAAAACTGTTTCTGTCGTTTCCTCATCGCTTACATCTCCGACATAAGTGCCTATGAGAGTCTCTCTTGAAATTCCTACCGAACGTTCAAATGCAGGATTTGCATCTAGGGTACGAAATCTTCCGTCTTTTGTGACTTCCAGCAGATAGACACTGTCAGAACTGTTTTCAAATATCTCTTTATAACGCTGCTGGCTTTGTTCTAGTGCATTTTGCGTATGTTTTTCTTGCGTGATATCTTTAACGACGGATACCAAAACCTCGATACCGTTAAATATAAATGGATTACCGACTATTGCAACATCTATAATATTTCCATTTTTTGTTTTATGCTTTGTTTCAAAAATAGCCTGCTTTGTCTCAATTGTCTCATCTCGAAGTGTTAATATGTCATCTATATGATACATCACATCTATTTCATATATTTTCATTGAAGTTAACTCTTCACGGCTATAGCCAAGCATTTTACATGCTCCTTCATTGACATAAATGATCGAAAGGTCTTTGTCATTGATATAAATAGCTTCTGTGGTGTTATTGATTGCAGAATTGACAAGCATAAGTTGTTTTTCTATCTCTTTTCGTTCAGTCAAATCACGTCCTACAACTAAAACACTGACTACATTACCATCTGCATCAAACTCGGGAACAATACGTTGTTCCCCCCAACGTATTTCACCGTCTGGCATTTTGTAAGGTGCTTCTACTTCTATCTCTTTGCCTTCAGATACCACCTGTGCAAATAGTTGTTCAAATGCAGCCGTATCAGGAAGTGGTGAATACTCTTTTGGAGTCTTACCGATAAGTTCTTCTAACGGTTTGTTCATTAATAGTTGACCTATAGGATTTACATAAGTTCGGCGACCTTCAAGGTCATAGCGCATGATAACATCGGGAGAGTTTTCAACCATTGCTCTAAAAGTCTCTTCTCTCTCTTGAAGTTCCGCAGTTCGTTCCTTGACCCGTTTTTCAAGAGTTTGATTTAAAGCCAAGATGGCATTTTCCATCTCTTTTCGCTCGGTTATATCTTGCACAGTTCCTATTGAAGATAGAGGCGTTTTGTCATCATCATATATATGCTCACATCTTTCTATAACATACTTGATTCTGCCGTCGCTCATAACGATTCTATGCTCTACTTGATAAGGAACTCCTGTCTTTAAGGATTCTAGATAAGGTGCATTTACCATCTCTCTATCATCAGGATGAACACACTTGTAAAATGTTTTATGCAGATCATCTATCTGCTTTTTATCAAGTTCAAATATTCTGTAGGTTTCATCCGACCATGAGAGAAGATTATTTTGTATGTCAAGATGCCAACTGCCCGTATGTGCGACCCGCTGTGCATCGATTAAGAATTTACGCTCTTTTTCTAAAAGAATCTCTAGCTCTTTTCGCTCTGTTATGTCACGAGATAAAGTTATATAATTCCCGCTTGTTTTTTTCTTGGTCACTGAGAGTTCAAACCATTTTTTACCATCAGGGAGATCGAGGCTGTATGTTCTGCCAAGCGAAAATCCTTTTTCATCCACCTCTTTCATAGTTTGAAGCGATGTGATAACGACATCAGGCGGAAGAACTTCTTTGAAGTTTTTACCGAGAAGCATCTCTCTTTGAGCTACAAGGAGTTCTGAGTTTTGTGCCCATACTCCGATATATGTGCCATCAGGTGCTATTTCAAAGAGCAGGTCTGGGATAGCTGCAATAATCCCTTCGTTAAACTCTAAAGATTTTTGGAGTTCAATGGTTTTGTTGGTAAGTTCAGTAACATCTCGTCCAAATGCTATAGCACCGATAATAGTATCATTAATATCTCGCTCGGCAACAATTTGGATATAGTGATGTTGCTCACCATTGCCTGTATCAGGAATGGTGATGTAGGTCTGCGCATTTTCCCCTGTAGCAATCACTTTTTTGAGTTCTAGTTCAAATTGAATATATATCTCATCCGCTCTGCCCTCAGTCGGGGTTTTGCCTAAGACTGCTTTATAAGAAACACCTAGCACTTTTTCTAATTGCGGATTCATATAGGTTATACGCGCTTCTTTATCGTAGCGGGCAATATTATCCGTTGCATTTTCGATAAGTGTACGAAATTTTTGCTCACTTGTTTTGAGCGCTTTTTCTATCTCTTTTCGCTCGGTAATATCTTCAAGAAGTGCCAAAACATAGTTCACAGTACGGTCATCATTTCGAACACAGCTAACGGCAAGATTTGTATAGACAATCGTTCCATCTTTGCGGATAAAGCGTTTTTCAAGCATATAGTCTTCTATCTCGCCTGTAAGGAGTCGCTTGAATTGTTC
Source organism: bacterium (assembly GCA_018824305.1). Lineage (GTDB taxonomy): Bacteria > Campylobacterota > Campylobacteria > Campylobacterales > Sulfurimonadaceae > Hydrocurvibacter. Next base: position 5,939 of record JAHJGM010000010.1, on the reverse strand, counting down.
CACATCAGGAGCCAAATCTTCAGGATAAGTGAGTTCTACCCATGTAAGTTGTGCAAGTTCCTCATGTGTGTATCCAAGCATTTGCTGGAGCTTTTCATTGGTGTGTATCCATCCTTTCTCTGTTGAAGTAATCGCCATACCGACAAGCTGCCTTTCAAAAAAGAGACGCATCCGTTCATTGTCTTTTTGCTCTTCGAGTCTGATTCTCTCAGAAATGTCCCTTGAAACAGCAAGGCTATACCCGACACCGTTATATTCAAAATAGTTTGAACTTACTTCAATCGGATAAGATGTCCCATCACTTTTGATGTGCTCCGTTACACCGAGTGTTGTTTTAAGTCTTTTTATATCTTTCCAGTGCTCTCTCCACCACTCAATAGAGACATTTGGGTCTAAATCAACAACACCCTTTGAAAGTAACTCCTCTTTTGTGTAACCTAAAGCCTTACATGCGCCTTCATTTACATAGTGAAACATCGAATCTTTATCGATAAGAAATACCGCTTCATTGATTTTATTGAGAGCAAACTCTTTAAGAAGAAGCTCTTCGCGTGCTTTTTTCTGCTCGGTAATATCTCTGACTGATGAGAAAGCGTACGTGATACCATCGTATTCAAATGCACTCGTATCTATCTCTACATCAAGTATATGTCCATTTTTTGTATAGTGCTTTCTTTCAAAACGATGTATATTATTTTCTCTTAAACCATTTAAACTTTCCGGAGTTAAATCTGTATCGATATCGTAAAGGGTCATAGATGTCAGTTCCGCACGGCCGTAACCGAGCATTTTACATGCGCCGTCATTGACTTGAACGATGTCTGCTCCCAGTATAATATAAGTGGCTTCATTGGTGTTGTTAAGCGCTTGATGAAGAAGCAGAAGCTCTTTTTGAGCGGCCATGCGCTCCGTGATATCTCTCGCTAATCCTAAGTTGTATCCGATACCGTTGTATTCAAAATAGTTTGCTCTCACCTCTACTGGGAAAACTGTTCCATCCTTGCGTCTGTGTATGACTTCTATCAGTACGGTTTTTTCCTCTTTGAGTATATTCCAAAAATTGGGCCATCGCTCTTTTGACCAGTTTGGGTTTACATCTCCTACGCTCATTGAAAGCAACTCATCTATACTGTAACCAAGAGAGCGGCAAGCCTTATCGTTCACATAAGCAAATTTGCCGTATTCATCTGCCATATATACCGCTTCTTGAATGTTATCGATAGCAAACTTTTTGAGTTTGAGTCTCTCTTCCGCTTCTTTTCCTTCGGTTAAATCCCAGATATTGGCGATGCTGTACAACATTTCCCCATGCGCATCTTTAATGACTATCAGCTCAATGGATGCAGGAAATAAAGAGCCGTCTTTTCGTTTTTGTATCGCTTCAAATACGGCATAACCGTTCTCAAAAGCTTCTTTTTGCATTATTGCTACAATATCTAAGTTCTCAGGTGCAAATAAATCAGGAACGGTGATGTTTTTTAATTCTTCGGATGTGTAACCGTAGAGTGTATTAAAAGCAGGATTAGTCATTTCAAAAGTGGTATTATTCCCTAGACGTATTGTAATTGCCCATCTGGCATGTTCAAATATATCTCCCCATTTTTTGAGTGTTTTTTCAAGCTCTTCAAGTTCGATGATTTTTTTGCTGAGTCTTTGGATATGCTCCAAACTCGGTCTTTCTTCTTCAGTTATAGTATCAAAAAAATTTTCATTTTGTGTATATGGCAATTTTATTTTAAAACAAGCTCCACTATTTTTATTTTCTACGGTGATGCTGCCGCCAAAGCGCTTTTCGATGATATTTTTTGCCATAAACAGTCCCACACCGGAACCGTTTTCTTTTGAACTGACATGCCAGTCAAATATGCTGTCTATCGGTTCTATACCGATACCGCCTGCATTGTCTGAAACGGTTATTGTACAGGTATTATCGCCCTCTATAAGATCAAGAGTTATGGTCGGTGATTGTGGTTGAAAATTATCAAGTGCATCTTTTGCATTGAGGATAAGGTTGAGTATGGCATGAGTGAATTCATTCGCATCACCCTCGATCGTAGGATTTGTATGAGATTTCAATAGCAGTTTGGTATTGCTGTTTTGAAATGAATATTCCGTTATTTTTCTTATTGTTTCAAATACGTCCGCAATGACAAAACTATTGTTACTATTGTTACTATTGTTACTATTGTTATGAGTTAAAAAACTATAGAAGGTATCGATTGTTCCTGCTAGATGCTGTAGCAGTTTAAAACTTGTTTCTACTGATTCTAAAAGTTTTTCTTTTGATATATCACCTTGATAAATGAGTGCGGCTTTGATGCTGTTTTGGATACTGCCTATGGCGTTTAGCGGTTGTTTCCACTGATGAGCGATATTGCCTACCGTCTCGCCCATGGAGGCATATCTAGACTGTAAGAAGAGCATCTTGTTTTGCGTTTCATCATGAGAGTCTTTTGTTCTGGTCTTCATAGCTAGGATAAAGAAGAACATTACCCAAGCAGATCCAAACAATGAAGATAAAGAGGTGAGATAATTATATGGGAGAAGGCCGCTTATCGTCAAAATAGAGATACCGGCACCAGCAAAGAAACCGATCAGTGCCAAAAATAAAAAACGATGTTTCATATACTTTATCTTGGTGTTTTACGGGTATCGAGCCGATACCCAATCCCTCTTACGGAAACTATAATATCCAGTTTGATTTTTTGTCGTATGCGAAGAATCAATTTTTTGATCGCTGAATTACTTACTGCATCAAACGGCCACAACTCTTTTTCTATCTCCTCTTTTGTGACAGTCCTGTGACGGTTTTCTATCAGTAGCAGGAGCAGTTGGTGCTCTTTAGCACCCAATACGACTATTGATCCATCTAGATAAAGTTCTTTGGTAGCGGAATTATAAAACAGTTGTTTGCCTAATGGAACTATCTCTACATCATTATGGATTCGCTGTAGAGCTTTGCACAGTGTATATGTGAGTTTTTCCAGTTCTATAGGCTTAACAAGATAACCGTCTATAGAAAGATTACTGGCATCTAAAAGAAACTCTTTGTCGGCAAAACTTGTCAATAAAATAATTGGGATATCGTAGTTATTTTGGCGTATTTTTCTAATTAGATTTAGTCCATCCATTTTTGGCATTTTAATATCTGTCAAAATAATGTCCGGTGCTTTATCTTCGTAGAGTTGATAGGCCTTTTCGCCATCATGAGCAGAATAGACACTTTTAAAAAGCATCTCCAAGATTCCAGCCATTTCCGTTCTTGTAATGGTGTCATCTTCTGCTAAAAGAACACTCTTGTCTTTTAGGAGTAAAAGATTTTTTGTCATTTGTTACAACTTTTATTGAATATTCTTATATCTTAATATTTAATTTTATCAAATTATTTATGTTAAAGATATTAAATAAGTCATTTATTGGTCATATTATGGTCATATTATGGTCATGATAGTTGTGTGAATATAAACTTATTCTGTTAGATCTTGAGTTTTATGAACATTAAGTCTGTATCCGATACCTCTAACAGATGTAATAATATCAATCTCTAGTTTTTTACGCACTCTGAGAATGATGTTTTTTACTGCTGAATTACATGCCGGATTGAGCGGCCATAGCACTTTTCCTATCTTTTCTTTTGTGACTGTTTTATGACGATTTTGTATCAGAAGTTGGAGAAGTTCTTGCTCTTTTACGCCCAATACTACGACATTGCCGTTTTTATAGAGCTCTTTAGTCGCGGCGTTATAGAACAGCTCTTTACTCAAAGGTGTCATATCTGTGTGTTTATGTGTTCGTTGTATAGCTTTGCATATTGAATGCGATAGCTTTTCAGGTTCAATAGGTTTGATGAGATAACCATCTATTGAGAGATCCGCTGCATGTATCAGTAACTCTTGTTCAGCAAAACTACTCAATAAAATAATAGGTGTTTCGTAGTCGTGTTTGCGGATTTGTCTGATAAGGTTTATTCCATCATTCTTTGGCATCTTGATATCTGTTAGGATGATGTCCGGCGCTTCTTTTTGATATAATTTATACGCTTCTTCTCCATCTGCAGCTGATAGTACTTTGCCAAAAAGCATTACCAAGATACCGATCATATTGGCTCGAATTATGTTGTCATCCTCTGCAAAAAGGACAGTTTTGTTTTTAAACAGTAACATATTTCTAATCATGAATTATAACTTTGATTTAATTTAGTATATTTGAGAGATTGTATTTTATCGCATCTTATATACTTTCAATATAAAAATGTTGGCTGATAATCTAAAGTTCTATTGATTTTTATTATATTCCTTGTAGTTTTTTTGAAATAAACTCTCTTTGATATTTTTTAAACTGAGTGACTGGCATTGGTTTGGCAAAGTGGTATCCTTGTACTTCATCACATCCAAAAGCACTTACAAGATCAAGGACCTGTTTATTTTCGACTCCCTCTGCAATTGTTTTAAGATTGAGGTTTTTTGCCATCTGAATGATCGTCTTAACGATAGCGGCATCCTCTTTATCATTGAGAATATCACGAATGAATGATTGGTCGATTTTCAGTTTGTCAATAGCAAATCGTTTCAGATATGCCAAGCTTGAGTAGCCGGTACCAAAGTCGTCAATTGAGAGCTGAACCCCTAGCGCTTTTAGCGCTTTTACCGTTGTAAGTACATTTTCTACATCATTGATCATAATCGATTCTGTCAGTTCCAGTTCTAAAAATCGAGGGTCTAGCCCAGAATAGGAAAGTGCTTTTTTGACAATTTCTTCCAAATTTCCACGTTTAAACTGTACCGCCGATATATTGACGGCAACAGTGAGGATAATGCCATGTTTACTCCAGATAGCTGCCTGTCTACATGCTTCCTTTAGTACCCATTCTCCTATGGTTATAATTAATCCGCTGGATTCTGCAATAGGGATAAAGCTCATCGGCGGTATCATTCCAAGCTCTGGATGCTGCCATCGTATAAGAGCTTCTACTCCTACAATATGATTTTTGGCAAGATCGATTTGTGGTTGGTAATATACTACGAACTCATTGTTACTTATGGCTTTTTTAAGATCGTTTTGAATTTTGAATTGTTTTGTGTTGTTTTGGTTCATCTGTTTTGTATAAAAACTATATGTATTTTTGCCGTTTTCTTTTGCCTTATACATGGCGACATCTGCGTTTTGAAGCAGTGATTCAAATGAATCTCCATTGTCAGGATAAATAGCTATCCCGATCGATGCTGATGTAGAGATGGCATGGTCACCAACGTAAAATACTTTTTCAAATTTCGACAGCAGGTTTTCTATAAAAACGACGACCTTTTTCATGCTATTTATGTCAGGTAAGATTATTAAAAATTCATCTCCTCCCTGTCTGCATACGGTATCGTTCTCCTCGATTTCATTCATTATTCTAGAAGCAACAATTTTAAGTACTTCATCTCCCATGGTATGTCCCATTGAGTCATTGATAGTTTTAAATCCATCAAGGTCGATGAAGAGAAGTGCCATTTTAGAATTATCTCTTTTTGCCGATTCGATTGCCTGTTCTGCTCTTGCTTTGGCAAGTATACGATTTGGCAAGTTTGTAAGTGCATCATGATGTGCCATATGTTCTACTTTTTTTTCAATCACCTTACGTTTTGTAATATTATGACCGATCACCAACGCCCCTGTTATATTTTCATACTCATCATATTCTGCTACAACATTGAGGTCATGTGCAACATATTCACCGTCTGAAAGTCTGACCCATTCTACATACAAAGAATCACTTTTCCCACTTTTCATTACATCCGTTAGTTTATTTTGATAATCTATAGCAGTTGTATTTAACATATTGAGATATTTATCCCATTGTGTCTCAGGTTTCTCACATATGGCCCTATCTTGAGGTATACCGGTTTGATGTGCGTACGCAGGATTTACATATATACGGCGACAATTTAGATCATATC
>JAHJGM010000009.1 GCA_018824305.1 bacterium | reverse complement strand
GTCTACACCTACACGGTTTACTAGATCGGTTGTCACGTCTCCCAGTTTCTTTGCCAAGAGTTTTTGATCCACATCATGCTGATACTGCCCTATTCCAAGAGATTTCGGGTCTATCTTGACAAGTGTCGCCATCGGGTCTCGAAGTCTTTGTGCGATAGAGATCGCTCCGCGGATAGTAACGTCCAGATTTGGATACTCAGCAGATGCTAGTTTTGAAGCACTGTAAACTGAAGCTCCTGCTTCGCTTACCACCGTGTAACTCAGTTTTTTGTCAAGCTGTGAGTTGAGTTTTGCAAAAAACTCCTGTGTCTCTCTTGAAGCTGTCGCGTTGCCGATAGCCACACCGTTGATACCGTACTTTTGTACAAGATTTAAAACCTTTTTTTTAGAACCTTCAAAATCATTTTTCGGCTCATTCGGATAGATGACATCCGAGTCCAAATAGTTCCCGTTCTCATCTATGACTGCCAGCTTACATCCGCTCACGTAAGCCGGATCGACCCCTAGTATCACTCTTTTTGTGACAGGCGGAGTCATAAGCAGCTGAGAAAGGTTTTTGCCAAAAGTATTGATGGCAACGCCGTCGGCTTTTTCTTTGAGTATGGCATGGACTTCACGCTCCACAGAGGGCAAAAGAAGACGTTTGAGACCATCTTTATAAGCCTCAAAAAGCAGCTCTTTTGAACTTTGGGCATTACGCGGGATCTTATAGTTTTGGATGTTTTGCTCGATCCTGTTTGTGTCGATGCCGATCTTTGCGTTTAGCTGTTTTTCATTGACACCGCGCATGATCGCCAGGTAGCGGTGAGAGGGAATATATGCGACCTTTTCGTTTTTGTCGACGAAGTTTGCAAATACACCTTTCTCATCAAAACTTTTTGCCTTTTTAGTCTCTAAGACGCCATGCTGGAGCATCGACTTACGAACAGCATCACGTTCTCTTGGCTCATCGGCATAGCGCTCAGCCAAAATATCTTGCGCTCCTTTTATCGCCTCATCTATGCTTTTGATCTCACCTTTTATAAACCTCTTTGCCTCATTACGCAGTTCATTTACGCTCAGTCTCGCACCTGCTATGGTATCGGCAAGCGGAGCAAGTCCGTTAGCCGCAGCGATACTTGCACGTGAACTTTTCTTCTCTTTAAAAGGTCTGTAGATATCTTCCAGCTCTCGCAGGTTTTCTGCTTTATCGATGCTGTTTTTCAGTTCGTGTGTAAGCGTCGAGCGCTCTTGGATAAGGCGGGTTATCTCCTCTTTTCTCTCGAGGAGTTTTTTGGATGCAAGGTAGATGATCTCAAACTCCCTTAACACTTCATCGCTTGCTCCTCCGGTCATATCTTTGCGGTAACGTGCGATAAATGGAATGGTCGAACCGTCATCAAGGAGTTTCAAAATGTTTTCTATATGCTCTTTTTTCAGAGCTGTTTTTTGGGTAAGTATATCTGTAAGGTTTTGCATAATCTCGTTTTCTATTTTTTTGTGATTATACTTTGTTTGTCTTTACATGTACTGATAATCGGCTAAAAATTCAAAGGTGTCGGATCTTCTTGCATAATCCCCGAAAACATCTCTGCAAGTTTCTTTTTATCGGTTATATCGATTCTGATGGATTTATATTTTTCGATCTCTTGTTTGTGGTTTAAAATAGGAAATATAATGCTTTCAACCCAATAAAAATCACCGTTTTTGGCTCGGTTCTTGACTTCGCCTTTCCATATCTTTTTTGCCTGTATCGTTTTCCACATATCTTCAAACACCTCTTTTGGCATATCTCTGTGGCGTACGATATTGTGAGGTTTGCCTATAAGCTCCTCTTTTGTATAGCCCGATATTTTGACAAAAGGGTCGCTGACGTAAGTTATGAACCCACGAGGATCGGTCTCGGAAGTGATGGTATATTTATTGAAGATCTCATTCATGGAATCGATCTCGAATTGATTGTATTGCAGATACTCGATATCACCATTGAGACGGGAAATCTCTTGCTCTAGTGTTTGAATTCTCTTTTTCTCTTCTTCACAGCTCATTGGATCTCCTTATTGGATCGCTTTGTTGATGATCTCTTTGAGTTCTTCACCATCAACGACCTCTTTTTTTATCAGCTCTTTAGCCACCGCATCGATGGCAGGCCAAAGACGTTTCACCTCTTTTTGCGTCTTCTTTTTTGCATCGTCGATCCAGACCAGCATACGATCTTCGATCTTTTTAGAAAGTATCTTTCTGCCGTAAACTGATTCTACACCGCTTACGTTGATGTAACCCAGCTTGTCATCCATGCCAAAAAGAGCGATTGCCGCATAGACTTGCAGACTCGCCATCTCCAAGTCGTTTATAGCACCCGTTTCCATGCCGGACTCGCCAAACTTCTCCATCTTCGCCACACGACCCGCAAGCAGTACGCAGACATCATTAAAGAGCTCATCTTTAGAGGTGGCATCTATGTAGTCGTCATTATGGTACGAGACAAAACCGAGTGCTTCGCTGCGCGGTGCAACGGTCACCTGCTCTATCTTGATGTTTGGCAAAAGGACAAAAGAGAGCACCGCATGCCCCGCTTCATGATACGCTGTTTTTGCCATCGAAGTTTCGATGTCGCGTATCTGTTTATTTTCAAGTTTGGTACCGTACTTTATGATGTTTATCTGCTCTAGGAGTATCTCCTCCGTGAGTTCTTTCAAACCCTTTCTGGCAGCGTTAAGTGCAGCTTCCTGCCCTATTCTTTTCAACTCGTTTCCGCCCATTCCCGAGATATATCTCACGACTCTTTCTATATCGATCGCTCCGTCATGAGGTTTTTTCAAGACCTCCTGTATAAAAAACCTGCGCGCTTCGATATCGAGTTTGGGCACCTCTATGCGGATATCAATGCGACCCGCTTTGTTGAGCTCATCGGGGATGTTTGCTATGTCGCTTAATGTAGCGATAGTAAAAACGGGTGATTCGAAACTCTGCACGATCCCGTCAAGTTCTTCGACCAAAGGTGTGATGTTCATCCTTGAGATCACACCGCTCATAAACCCTTGGACATCTATATCTTCGAGTATGACGATCGAAGGAGCCGAGCCGTACGCCTGCGCATAGACTTTATGAATCTTTGACGCATCAAAAAGATCGGCTCCGCTTATGACGATATAGGGCATATCGCTTTCATAGGCAAAAGCACGGGCAAGCAGTTTTTTGCCCATACCTTGAGGGCCGTATAAGAACATCCCCTTAGGCGGAGTCATATCGAAATGCTTCAATCTATCGGGTTCTTTCAAAAGTGCCAACACCTCTAAAAGCTCATTTTTTACCCTCTGCTGCCCCGCGACGTTTTCAAATCCCATATCGGCTACATGCAAGACATCTTCACTCAGTGTTCCAAGCTTTTCTTCACTGTAAAATGCGTTATCTACACAACAATCGACGATACCGTTTTTATATTTCAACTTCCAGTCAAGAGTGATCCTTTTATGCTGTTTGCTGATCTTCTTCAGTAAAAGCGGCTGGTCTTTGAGTGCGTCATCCACAAAAGCCACCGCCTCATCCGAAACTCTAAAATGAACCTGCTTCACATGGGTATCTAGTGTCAGTGCATCATATATCTTGCTAAACATCACCTCTGGTAGTTTTTTGATAATGTGTCTTGCGTTGATATATGGAGCAAGAGAGAGTGTCAAGAGCGAGATAAACTTATCAAAACTCGTATATTCGACTTCGATACCGCTCTCTTTTGTAAACCCCTGAGACATCTCGTTTAATGTCCTCGCACCGATCTTGATAAGCGTAGAGAGGCTTAATCGGTTAAACGGAATGACGGTGTGCTCATTTAAAAGAGACAGCAGTTTTTTATCAAAGGCTTCCTCTTTGTTGCCGCTTACCATCATATATTCATGGCTCAGTCTTTCCATCAAAAACGTATGGGCTTGAAGCGGATCTGTTTTCATCAGATCACGAAGGTCTTGACGCTGGATCAAAAGCCCTAGTCTTGTCGTAGTCATGATGACGATCACATGTGAGAAGTCCACAGGCGACTTTTCATCACTCGCAAACAGGGTATAAAGAGAGAGTTGCACCTGCAGGTCTGCTTTTTCTATATCCTCAAAAAGAAGTATGGATTTTGGATTGTCCTGCACGAAAGAGATCACTTCCGATTCTATAAGCGGAGAGTTCATTTGTTCCATACCTATAGCGAAATTACCGCTGTATTGGTCCATATTAAAAGTCTTTATGTTCTCTATTTCGCTGTCTGATTGTAAAAGAAGCTGCGGGAGGTAGTGCTTACCGCTGTTTGGAAGTCCTATAAAGGTAAAAAGCGCCCTGACTCTGTTTTTTGTTTTTAGCAGGCTGGCCTGCAATAATGTTTTTGTCAATATTTTGACCGCGTCTTCTTGGTCAAAAAGTTTTTCATTCAAATATTTTTCTATCTCACTGCCGAATGTACCTTTGTCTTTACCGTTTTTCATAACAATACCTTTCAAATTTTCATTGGACATAACAAAAAATAGTAGGGTTTTTAGTATATCTTATTCTCCTTGAAAATTTATAATTTCATAGATTTTTTTAGAAGTGCCCTTAAGCTGAGCATTTACAAAATGGTTATATGCTTTGGCTTTTATATATTATGTTAAAATACAAAAATAACACAAATAAGGGTTTGATATATTGTTTTTCAGATATCTTTTACTATTTTTTCTAGGTTTCTCTTTTTTACATGCATACACGCTTGCCGAAGAGTACGAAACAAAAACGCAAAACGTCTACGCATCCGACATCATAAAAGATATAGATAGGGATTTTTTGCTCTTTAGCTATGACGATCCCACACAACATATGCTCAGAGTCAATGCGAAAGATGTCGCGAAGATATTTAAAGAGCATGGTTATATTATACAAAACAAAGATGTGAGGTATGTGAATTTTAGACAAAAATCTCCGATAGACATGAGTGGAATCAGTGAGAGTTTAAGAAAAGAGTTCCTCTTGAAGTATCCCGATCTGCAGATAAAGTCTTTAAAAGTCTACCCTCGTTCGTATATAACAGAGCTGCCCAAGATCTACTCGCTGTCACTGCAAAGCCGGACTTTGTTTAAAAGCTACTCGACGTTTTCCATAGTGACACCGGAACATAAGATGATATTTTTTGACTACATCCTAGATGCAAACATCAACGTGCTCGTCACGACAAAAAAGATCAACCGCCATGAGCCGTTGAGCCAAAGCAATACAAAGATCAAAAACATAAAATTTGCAACTTTTCGAGGTAATCCTGTCATAGATATCCGACATCATAAATATCAAAGCAAATTTGCACTAAAATCCGATTATATATTGACCATAAACGATATCGAGGCTTTAAGTCTGGTCAGAAGAGATGACACGGTCGTGGGAAGCATAACCGATGGCGGCGTGACCATCTCTTTTACCGCAATAGCAGAACAAGACGGCAAAGAGGGCGATATAATCGCAATTCGTAAATCAAATGGTAAAAAGCTTACGGCAAAAGTTGTCGGAATGAAGAGAGTCGAGATCCAATGAAAAAAGTAGTGGTATCTATCAGCGGTGCAAGCGGTGCGAGTTTAGGCTTAAAAGCATTAAAACTGTTACCAAACGGTATCCAAAAACATCTTATAATCTCAGAACATGCAAAGATCGTCTTGGATAAAGAGGAAGATATCATCCTTCATGACGACAAAGATATCGCCGCATCCATAGCATCGGGCAGTTTTAAAGTAGATGCGATGATGATCATACCATGCAGTATGAACACGCTTGCCAAGATCTCTTGCGGCATCGCCGACAATCTGACGACGCGTGCAGCTGCCGTGATGATAAAAGAGCGTAAAACTCTGCTTTTGGCACCCCGCGAGATGCCTTTTTCTCCCATAGCTTTGGAAAACATGCATAAACTCTCGACTCTGGGCATCATCATCGCACCTCCTGTTATGGCTTACTACAGCGAACAGGCGACGCTAGAAGAGATGGAAAACTTTATGATCGGCAAATGGTTCGATCTTTTAGGAATTGAAAACAGCTTATACAAACGATGGAGTGACGATGCATAAAATAGCACTGTATCCAGGGACGTTCGACCCTATAACAAACGGGCATTTCGACATCATAGAAAGAGCTTTGAAGCTTTTTGACGAAGTGATCGTCGCCGTTGCCGATTCAAATGAGAAAAAGCCCATGTTTTCGTTAGATAAGCGCATAGTGATGGCAAGAGAAGCGACGAAACATCTTAAAAACGTCCAAGTCGTAGGATTTGACAATCTCACGGTAGAACTGGCAAAAAGCATGAACGCTACCGTTCTTATCCGCGGGCTTAGAGCCGTAAGCGACTTTGAATTCGAACTCCAGCTCGGATATCTCAACAAATCTCTTGACAAGAACATAGAGACCGTCTATCTTATGCCAAAACTTCAAAACGCGTTTGTGAGTTCATCCATCGTGCGAAACCTTTTAAAGTTCAACGGCAAGACCGAACATCTGGTTCCAAAAGAGGTGCAAGCCATTATCGGGAGCGCTAAATAATGTACATAGCAATTGAAGGAATAGATACGGCGGGTAAAAGTACGCAGATAAAAGCGCTCAGTGAAAGATATCCCGATGCCATCATCACCAAAGAACCGGGTGCTACAAAACTTGGTACGAAGCTGCGCGAGATCGTCCTGTTTTCAGAGATCAAAAGCCCAGCAGCCGAGCTTTTGATCTTTTTGGCCGACCGCGCCGAGCATATAGCAGAAGTGGTAGAACCAAACCTTGACAAAACCATCATCAGTGACAGAAGCGTCATATCAGGCATAGCGTATGCGGACGTCGTCGGACATTTCGAGATAGAAAAACTCGTAGAACTCAACCGCTTTACATGTAACGGAGTCTTTCCAAAAAAAGCCGTTGTTTTAAAGCTTTCACGCGAAGAACTCACGTACCGTCTGTCTCAAAAAGAGCATGACAAGATAGAAAAACGAGGAATCGAATACCTTTTAAGTATTCAAGATTCACTTGTAAAAGCGACAAAAGCACTGAATATAGAGCTTTTAGAGATCGATGCATCTCTACATGTAGATGAAATAACAAATATAATCATAAATTTTATAGAGGAAAAGAACTAGATGATACAATCACTTAGAGGAATGAATGACATAATAGACTCGGAGAGATTCGAGTATTTTATTGAAGTAGCAACAAAAGTAGCAAGAAACTATGGATTTAACTACATGGAAACGCCGCTTCTTGAAGAGACTGCACTATTTAAGCGTTCTGTCGGCGAATCAAGCGATATTGTCGGCAAAGAGATGTATCAGTTCATAGACAAAGGTGAAAACGACGTATGTCTTCGTCCTGAGGGAACGGCAGGCGTTGTGCGTGCATTTATCCAAAACAAGTTCGACAAAGCCGGCGGAAATTACAAGTTTTTCTACCACGGTCCGATGTTTCGTTATGAACGTCCGCAAAAAGGTCGTCTAAGAGAGTTTCACCAGTTTGGAGTCGAGAGCTTCGGCGAAGAGAGCGTGTATGAAGATGCGACTATGATCATGATGATAGCTGACATTTTAAATGCTCTTGGGATCGGTTACAGACTCAAACTCAACTCTCTAGGCGACAATAACTGTATGCCTCAGTACCGTGATACTCTAGTATCGTTTTTAGAGGAGCACCAAGAGGAGATATGTGAGGACTGTGTCAGAAGAAAAGGTACAAATCCCATCCGTGTTTTAGATTGTAAAAACGACAGATGCCAATCTCTGTATATCAATGCACCAAAACTTCTAAACTGCCTATGTCCTACATGTGGCGATGATTTTGATAAGTTAAAAAGCATACTCATATCAAATAATATCAGTTTTGAGGTCGATACCCACTTGGTACGCGGACTGGACTATTACTCTAAGACTGCATTTGAGTTCGTAAGCGACAATATCGGTGCCCAAAGTGCTATAGCAGGCGGCGGAAGATACGACAGACTTGTAGAGTTTTTGGACGGCAAGGCGACACCTGCGGTTGGTTTTGCCATAGGGATAGAGAGACTTTTGGAACTCATACAGATGCCTGAGATGAAACGCGAAGGCTATTACTTCGGTGCATTGGATGATGAGGCAGTAGAGCTTGTCATCTCACTGGCTCAGGCAAAAAGAAAAACAGATAAAGCGACAGTTTTATACAGATCTAAAAACTTAAAGACTCACCTGAAAAATGCAGATAAAGCAAATGCAAAATTTTGTGCGATTATTGGTGAAAACGAACTAAAAGAGAGTAAAATTTGGATAAAAAATTTAGAAGAAAAAACCGAACAGGTTATTGCGATTACGGAGATATGATATAGATGTTTTTTGAAGGAGAAAATATGCGAAACTACGGCATTGATATTTGGGGTAATGAAAACTTTATAGTTAAAAATGGCAAGGTATGTATAAACCACGGCTCAAAGCCCTCGATTATCGATATTACGCAAAAAGTGAGATCATCAGGACTCAGAGGTCCTTTGATACTCCGTTTTGAACATCTCATCAAAAAACAGATAGATACCCTGTTCAACTCTTTTTCAAATGCCATCGGAGAAAACAACTATAAGGGCAGTTTCAACGCCGTGTTTCCGCTCAAAGTAAATCAGTTTCCAAATGTCGTCGAAGCGATTGCACAAAGCGGAAATGACAGAGGCTACGGACTTGAAGCCGGTTCTAAAGCCGAACTGTTCCTGGCAATGAGCTATACGCCGCTTGGATACCCTATCACAGTCAACGGATTTAAAGACACGGAGCTTATCGAGCTGGGATTTATTGCGGCGCACAGCGGGCATAATATAACCATCACCATAGAAGGTCTGGGCGAGCTTGAAACCATCTTGGATGTGGCAGCATCGTGTGATCTGAAAATGCCAAATATCGGTATTCGTCTTCGTCTGCACAGTTCAGGAAGCGGCACATGGGCAAAAAGCGGCGGTATGGATGCAAAATTCGGTCTTACTTCTACAGAGATACTTGAGGCTATGCAGCTTTTGCGTGATTCTAACAAGATGGAGCACTTCAAGATGCTGCACTTTCATATCGGTTCACAGATGTCTGATATCTCCCCGCTTAAAAAGGCACTCAGAGAAGCCGGAAATATCTATGCAGAGCTTAAAAAGATGGGAGCAGATGCACTTGACAGCATAAACATCGGGGGCGGTCTTGCGGTAGAATACTCTCAGCACAAAGATGAATCGGCAAAAAACTACTCTATCGAGGAGTTCGCAAACGACGTCGTCTTCCTGCTTCGCGAGGTAAGTAACTCAAAGTCCGTCGAACACCCGAACATTTACACGGAGTCCGGACGTTTTATCGTGGCTTCTCATGCTGTTTTAGTCACCCCTGTTCTTGAGCTCTTCACGCAAGACTATCAGATGAAACACATCAAGTTTAAAGAGAAGAACCCTCCGCTTATCGAGGAGTTAAGAGAGCTGCATGAGCTTTTGAATCCAAAAAGTGCGATGGAGTACATCCATGATGCCCTTGACCATATCGAGTCCCTGCTGACACTGTTCGATCTAGGGTATATCGACCTTCAAGACAGATCAAACGCAGAAATATTAGCGCACAATATCATCAAAAAAGCGCTTTATATCTGTCAAGAAAGCCCGACTCAGGAGATCAGAAAACTTCAAGAAAGACTTCAAGAGAGATATCTCATCAACAGTTCTATCTTTCAAAGTCTCCCTGATTACTGGGGTTTAGGACAAAGTTTTCCGGTAATGCCACTTGACAGGCTTGACCAAAAAGCGATCCGCCCTGCTTCACTTTGGGACATTACATGTGACAGTGACGGAGAGATAGGTTTTGATCCGAAAAAACCTCTGTATCTTCATGACGTCGACCTTGATACGGAAGAGTATTTCTTAGGATTTTTCAACGTCGGTGCTTATCAAGAGACACTGGGGATGAATCACAACCTGTTCTCGCATCCAAGTGAATGCAGTGTCGAAATAACAGAGGACGGATTTCAACTTTACAATATAGAAGACTCCATCAGCGTTATGGATATTCTAGACGATATGGGATATAATGCCCGCGAATTATTAATAAAACTTAAAACGAATCTGTTACAAAGTAACTTTATAACAGAAGAAGAAAAAAATGATACACTTCAAAAATTAGAAAATTATATGTATCAAAACGGTTACCTTAGAACAACCAGATAAAGGCTTTTAGTGGGATTATTTAGTGAAATAAAAGAAGATTTTACAAACGCTTATAAAAACGATCCGGCGCTTACGTCATACACAAACTTTTTATTTAATTATCCGGGAGTCTGGGCAATCGCATGGTATAGATTGGCAAACAGACTTCACAAAAAAGGGTTTAAGAACCTTGCCCGTATGATCATGGGTATCAATCAGATAGTGACAAATATCGACATCCACCCTGCTGCGACGATCGGCAAACATGTTTTTATCGACCACGGTTTTGGTGTCGTGATCGGTGAAACCACGATCATCGAAGATGATGTCCTTATCTATCAAGGTGTCACGCTCGGCGGTGTCAGTTTAGAACCGGGAAAACGTCACCCGACGATTAGAAATAATGTCGTCATCGGTGCAGGTGCAAAAGTACTGGGAAACATCACGATCGGCGAACACTCAAAGATCGGTGCGAACTCTGTTGTCGTTAGGAATGTACCCGCTTGTTCGACTGCTATCGGTATCCCTGCGCATACTATAGAAAAAGGCCGCTGTAAAGACCCGTTTATGCATAACATGCTTCCTGATATCAACAAAGAGATGTTTGAATACCTTCTCAAACGTGTCGCTATCTTAGAGCACATCATCATGGAAGATGATAAAAACCTCCTTGAAAAAGATATAGAATTAGAAAAGATCTACGAGTCCTTTATCAAGTCTATGAAGAATTAAATCCTCCTCTTCGAATATGCATGATTTATTCGGAGATCTCAATATTTTTGGTATAATTTCACAATTAATTTCACCTAAGGTATAACCATGCTTACTAAACGTATCAATGCCCTATCTGAGTCTATCACTATCGCCGTATCCAACCTTGCACAAGAGCTAAAAGCACAAGGAAAAGATATCCTGAGTTTTTCTGCCGGCGAACCGGATTTTGACACTCCTCAAGTCATTAAAGACACAGCGATCAAAGCAATCAATGATGGTTTTACTAAATACACGGCAGTCGACGGAATCCCAGCACTTAAAAAAGCGATCATAGACAAGCTTCAAAGAGAAAACTCTCTTACATACGCTCCAAATCAAGTTATCGTAAACAACGGTGCTAAACACTCTTTGTTCAACCTGTTTTCAGCGATCGTCGAAGAGGGAGACGAAGTCATCATCCCTGCTCCGTACTGGGTCACATATCCTGAGCTTGTAAAATACTGCGGCGGGACACCGATCGAGATCATGACAGATGATGCTTCAGGATTTAAGATGACTCCTGAGCAGTTAAAAAATGCTATCACGTCAAAAACAAAGATGATCGTCATCACTTCTCCTTCTAACCCGACAGGTTCGGTTTATACAAGAGATGAGCTTGTCGCACTCGGAAAAGTTTTAGAGGGAACCGATATCATCGTTGCGAGTGATGAGATGTATGAAAAACTGATCTATGACGGTGAGTTCACATCTTCAGCGGCGGTCAGCGAAGATATGTACAAACGTACCATTACGATCAACGGCCTTAGTAAATCTGTTGCGATGACAGGATGGCGTTTTGGCTATATGGCTGCACACCGTACAGACATCATACAAGCGACAAAAACACTTCAAAGCCAAAGTACGTCAAATATCAACTCTATCACTCAAAAAGCAGCTATCACAGGGCTAGACGGCAGTGCTGACAAAGATATCGAGATGATGAGAGTAGAGTTTAAAAAGCGTCGCGACGAAGCAGTAAAACTTTTCAATGCAATTGACGGACTCTCAGTTATCAAACCTGACGGCGCTTTTTATCTGTTTGTGAATATCAAAGAGATCAGCAACGACTCTTTAGCGTTCTCAAAAGATCTGTTGGAACAAACCGGTGTTGCGGTTGTTCCGGGTGTCGGTTTTGGCAGTGAAGGATATTTCAGATTTAGTTTTGCAACTGATATGGATAGTATCAAAGAGGGGATCAAACGTATCGAAGGCTTTGTAAAAGGTCTTAAATAATCTTATAATCCTTACATGTAAGAACTGCATGTAAGGAAAAACCACCTATTTTAACTTTGTAAGCGCTTCTATAACATCATTTAAATTTTCTAAAGGGATATGGACTTTCCAGTCCGGTTCACTCGCTATGCCCGTTAAGGAAACACCTATACTTGCTACCGTATTGCTGCCCTTTCCATACGGTTCATCGATTTTTGATATAGAGATAATACCTTTGTTCGTACCGTGTAAAGGGATCGTCGTTTCTATTGTATTATGAGACATTTTAACACCTCCATTATAATTTTACTTTATAAGTCTAGCCAATTTTCCTTGAAGTTGCAACCATAATTAAAGCAGTTCTTCAATATGCTTGATATTTCTATCCTGTAGCCGTATCTCCTGCAGAGTATAATCGAGTTCCTCTTTTAGATGCTCTTTGACTTTTTCCTGTATCATCGGAGTATTCAATTCTTCGCGGCTCAAGATGACAAAATCATCCCCGAATATTCTAAAGACTAAGGACTTTTGAAACGTCTCCTTCAAAAGT
The DNA here is from genome assembly GCA_018824305.1 of bacterium. GTDB lineage: Bacteria > Campylobacterota > Campylobacteria > Campylobacterales > Sulfurimonadaceae > Hydrocurvibacter. The sequence goes on along the minus strand of JAHJGM010000009.1, from coordinate 211,849 downwards.
TTTGCTATAGTTTTTAAAAACTCGTTTCCTCTGCCCCAGCCGTATGTTTTGTTAAATTGGCTGAATCTTTTAAATTCTAAAAAATACAAAAACTTATAATCATCCTCTTGAACACCGTTTTTTGCCAAAACAAGGTCCAGATAGCTTTCATTATAGACATCACAAAGTATATCTTTGTAAAAATATGCAAAACGTTCTTTTTCTATCTGTGTCGTTGGAACCTGACTGATATTCTTATCTATATGTATATCTTTTAAAACTTCGACCGCTGCTTTTACGACTTCGGGATGAAACTGCTTATATGTAAAACTTTCCAGCTCTGCTAAGGCTTCTTTTACCCCTTTTCTCGCTTGATATATCCTGCTAGTCGTCATCGCATCAAAAGCATCTGCGACGATCATGATCCTTGAAAGAGGCGGAACATCTTCCCCTTTGAGACCTTGCGGATAACCCTCTCCGTCATATCGTTCATGATGCGAGTAGACGATCTCCGCCAACTCTTTAAACATCGGTATTGAATTTAGGAGCTTATAGCTGATCACGACATGCTCTTTGATCAGTTTATACTCTATCTCGTTTAAACCTTTAGGATTGAGTAAAATAGCGTCTGGCGTGGCGACCTTGCCGACATCATGCAAGATGCCTGCCTGATATATTTTCAGACACTCCTCTTCGCCGTAACCCATCTCGCACGCTATCATCTTCGAATACGTAGCTACGCGTTTGCTGTGTCCTGCGGTGTACGTGTCACGCTCTTCTATCATTTCTACCATAGCATGAAGCGTTTCATCATAGTTTTGTATTTGAAACGATAAGGCATTTTGGAGTTCTTTCGTTCTTGCCTCGACCATTTCCGAGAGATGATTTTTATACTCTTCGTTCTCTTTATACTGTTTTAGCTTATCTGTTATCTTATAGAGTTCCTGATTTAACTGCTCATACTCAAACGGTTTTATAATATAGCCATCGATCCCGATTTTGATAGCACTAAACATATAATCCGATTCGGAGTGTGCCGTTGTTATCAAGATGGATTGATCCGGTTTGATTTTTTTTATCTCAGTGATCATATCAAATCCGTTCATCACCGGCATAGACAAATCGGTAATTACGATATCAAAACTCTCTTTTTGATATGCTTGCAACCCTTCTTGCCCATTATTTGCAACGACGACGGAGGAAAAAAACTTCTCAAGATATCGGAGCATAAAAGTTTGTATAGAGATATCGTCTTCGACATATAGTACATTTAATGTTGAACAAAGTTCTCTTAACATCAGTGCATCAATCATATACGCTCCAAGTTTTTCATAATTTCTATATTAATAAAGTTCTTCTAAAAAATCACTTCCGCATTTCAGCTCTTCGAACCAGTTTAAGAATAAAGGTACATTTTCCCCTTCAAAAATAAACCCGTGTTGCGGAGCGATTTTGTCGATATCAAGTTTTCTGACACTCCCTACCCATGCACGGCAAACTCTGTTTGAACCCATGTAACGTTTATGAAATCCCAGCATTGCCTGCTTATGTTCTTCAAAATCCTCTACATGTTTATAATCATCGGGTGAAGCGATAATGGCAGCACCGATATCCCCTGAAAACAGAATCTTTGAACGTGAATCATACAAAGAAAAATTTCCCGGAGAGTGTAAAAAATGTGCCGGCAGAAATCTAAGGTAATCCTTACCGAAATTAATCTTTGCACCCCTGTCCGGCAGACTCATGATCCTAGATAGTTCCATAAAGCCGTAATGACTCATAAACCGAACCCATAAGCCCGACATTATGAATTTAGCTTGTGTGGTAATACTCCACTGTGTAATGGAACTAGATACATCCGGGTCTTGATGGGATAGAAAAATAAATTTTATATCTGCTATGTCCACATGTCTGCTTACCGCCTCGCTTAATTCATCAAAGATAGCTTCGCTTCCCGGATCTATCAAGACTCCCGCACCGTTTTGCACGATAAGATACTGGTTCACAGACAAAAAAGAGTCTTCATGCGCTTCATCGTCAAAGTTAAACATAACAAATTTGTGGGTTCCGTCATCATATAAGATTTTTTCTTTCTCATTCATTGTTCATACCTTTAAATTCCCTGATTATCGCCATCTGTCTTTTTGTGACATAGTTGACGATCTCCTTTCTTTTTTCGATTTCATACTCCAATATACACACTAAATGAAAATGCTTCTTTTCCATATATTTTTTAAAGAGCTTTGCTTTTGTGTTTAACATAAACGGTTTTTGATCCGGATACAAGGTGATATCGAGCATCACTTCATCGCCCTCTTCCAGATCGGCAGGAAGTGAATCAAGTCGGAGTTTAACGGCATTTATAGAAATATCCTCTATTTTGATCTCTCCGACAAACTTTTTCTCTTTGATAAAAAGGGTGACTTTATGATTCTCTTCGGGGATAACGCGAACCGTATTTCTGCTTATCGGCGAGGACTCTGTGAAATGGATATTTTTAAACTCGATAAGCTTCTTGTCAAAACTGATATTGACGATCTCAGACAGATTCACAGCATGTGGAAATATCTCGGCGACAAAGAGGCTTTGCTTTTCATGTTGTATCGCTTTTTGCTGTAAATAGCTTGTCTTAAATACAACACTGTTGTCTTTTATCTCTTCTACCTGTGCATCGCTTGTTATGCTCAGGCCTTTATAAAAGTTATGCATGGTGATTTTTGCATGATTTCTTTGAATGACCTCAAGGAACTTGTAGATATCCCGAGTCTCTTTTTCAAGATCTCCCTTTTGCACTGCGTCAAACGTCCCTAAAAGATTAAGTTCTGTCACATCGTCCAAAGACAAGATCGCATAATCTTTTTTATCGGGTATCTCCTGATATTTCAAAACAAAATGTCGGATATTGCCTTTTTTATCTTTGAGTTTTACGTTATAAAGTTTTTGACCGCTGGTTAGTATCTCTTCAAGCCAGTTTTTACCCGCCTTGTTATATAAAAACCCCTCATGTTCTAAAAAAAGATTTCCGAAATCTTTGTATTTTTCCACACCCTCCGCTATATCTTTGACTTCAAAAAAATCCAGCATCACCTGATTGGCAAAAACGGGCTTATTTCCTTTTAACATAAGGATCATAGATGCTTGATAATTAAAGATATTTTCAAGATTTGCAGAAAAAAGTTCCGAGTTTTGCTCGCTTTGTATCTTTTTCATTACCAAAAAAAGGACATCCGCCAGTTCATGGACATTTACAGGTTTTTTCAAAAATCGAAAAACACTGAGTTCTATCGATTTAAACAGGTTATCTTTGTCATCAAAAGCGGACATGATGATTATTTGAGTTTTTGGAGAGAGCTGATGGATCTGCGAACCCATCTCAAGCCCGTCCATTTTCGGCATTTTAATGTCGGTTATAACGATCTGGTGTCTTTTAGCCTTAAATAAAGCCAATCCTTCCTGCCCATTTACGGCGACATCTACATGTGAAAATATTTTATTCAGCAGATTCTGCGCATTTGCCCTGAGCGCATCATTGTCTTCAACATATAAAACGTTAAAACCCTCTGCTTCTAATTTTAACTGCTTCAAATCTGCCATCAAATATCACCTTTTATCATTTTACCTCACTTATAATATCACAAGTTGATTATAAATAAAATAATTTTGTTCACTAGCAAATGCTTATAATAATTGGCTACAATAATACTACATGTATTCTTTATCAATATTATATAAACAAGTTTAAAGTCATATTATTGATATCAACACAAAGAGAGGTTTTTATGTCAATAACTCATAAAATAAAAAAAGAGATCCGCGTCATCCTGTCCGCATTTATTCTGCTTGGGACTGTTTCTGTCGGATTGTTATTCTTTACTTTTTATCAAGCAACCGGTATCCATATCATAACTTCCAAGATTTATGAGCACCCGCTTCAAGTCTCAAATGCGGCATTGAATTTAAAATCCGAAATATTAAAGATCCATAAAGATGTTCATGTCATAACAATGGATATTACACCACAGGAAAGAGATGTTTTGATTCAGCATATAGATCAGCATGAAAAGCACATTGTCCAGTATGCGACGATCATCAAAGAGAGAATACTCGGTGAAGAGGGAGCACAACAGCAACAAGAGATGCAAAAGCTTTTAGACGAATGGCAAGAAACCCGTTACAAGATCATCTTTCTCATAAAAAACGGCCAACGCATAGAAGCCGTAAATATGGCCGAAACAAAAGAATCGGCTTATATATCGAAACTGGAAATTTCAATATCGGGTATTTATGAATATGCACAAGGACAAGCTCGCGGTTTTATGGCACAATCAAATGCATTTTATAAAGATTTTAAACTGACCGAGTTCTTAATCATCGCAATACTTACATTCATATTTATCTTCGTAGCCTATTTCAGTATTCATAAAGTTTCAAAATACATAATCAGAAGTCAACATTTGACCGGTGTTCTAGCGGTTATACAGAGTGTAAATCAACTGATCGTAAGAGAAAAAGATATAAATATTCTTCTTCAGGAATGTTGCAATATTTTAGCTTCCAAACATATATTTGAAGGTGCATGGATCGTACTGATCGATGAAGAACAGAGAGTAGAGTATATTGCAGGCTCAAATGCAAAGAGAGACCTTCTTCTGCTGAAAGAAAAGATCCAAAGCGGCTGGACTCCTACCTGCATAGAAAAAACCATCCAAACCCATACGACCTGCTCTTTTACGGAAAAAAGTGATGAAAACTGTTCCAAATGTCCCCTGTTTAACCTTTACGGCGGAAATGGAACTTTTAATGTAGCTTTAAAAGACGGTGATACGATCATCGGGTATCTAACCCTTTCCGTAAATGAAAAACAGATAAAATATGACGATGAAGTACTGCTTTTAGAAGAGGTGGCAAAAGATATCTCCTATGCTCTCAAGCATATAAAAACGGAGAAAAATATCGAAGAGCTCAAAGAGCTGTACAGCAATACCGTCAACAGTGTTGAAAATCTGATTTTCGTAAAAGATACTGACTTTACCTATATCGCCTGCAACAAGGCTTTTGAAAAATTTATCGGAAAATCGACAGACGAGATCATAGGCAAGAGTGATTATGATATCGTAGATAAAGAGATGGCTGATCTTTTCAGAAAGAACGATATAAGGATGCTGAGTGATAAAATGACAAGATCCAATTTTGAATGGGTCACATACCCAGACGGTCAAAAAATCTATCTCTTGACCGTAAAATCTCCTCTGTTTGATTCAAAAGGCAATATCATAGGTCTTGTGGGCAACTCTGTCGATATCACTAAGGAAAAAGTAATAGAAGACTCCCTAAAAGCCACTCAGATACGATATGAAGAAACAGAAAAGATAGGTCATGTCGGAAGTTGGGAATATATACTTGATACGCAGGAGTTTTGGGGTTCTACGGAAGCCAAACGGATCTACGGTTTTAAAGAGGATTCCGATGCTTTCAGCATAGAGAGGGTTGAGAGCTGCATTCCCGAGAGAGAATGTGTTCATCAGGCTTTAATCGATCTTTTGGAAAAAGGCACGGAGTACAATCTTGAGTTTAAGATCCACCCCTTTGATAAAACTCCCGCTAAGATCATCAGTTCTATCGCCGAAGTGGAATATGACCAAAACAACAGACCTCTCAAAGTCAAAGGCTTCATACAAGATATAACGGATAGAAAGCGAGCTGAAAAATTATTGCATGAAAGCGAAAAACAGTTTAAGCAATTAATGAAAGAATCTCCTTCTGTCATAGAGATCTATGATCTAGAGGGTACGCAGATCGAAGTAAACCATGCTTATGAAGTACTGTGGGGATTTCCTGCAAGTTTAACACTCAATAAATTTAATCTTTTCAAAAGCGAAGAAGTTAAAAACAGAGGTCTACTCGAATATATCAAGAGAGCTTATGCGGGAGAAAGCGTAGTCGTTCCCATCTACGAATTCGATTCAAGAGGTTCGACAGAAGCCGGAGGTCCAGGAAGAATCCGCAAGTTAAATACGCGTCTCTATCCGCTGAAAGACTCGGCAGGCAATATCAAAAATATTGTTATTACACATGAAGACGTAACGGAAAAAGAGGATTCTATTTTGGCACTCAAACAAAAAAAAGCGGAGCTTGAGACGATTATCAAAGAATCGCCTAATCCGATCGTCCTGCACACCGATGACGGCAAGATCATTATGCTAAACCAGGCTTGGATAGATGCTACAGGTTATTCGATACAGGAGACCCCTACCGTATTTGAGTTTATAGATAAAATATATGAGGATCCTGCTATGAAGAGCCGTGTCAAAGAACACGTACAGTCTCTTTATAGTATTACCGCCAAAGTCGATGACGGGGAGTTCACATTTATAAATAAAAATAGAAATATACTTACATGGCAGTTTAGCTCCGCTCCCTTAGGGATGATAGACGGCAAGCATACAGTCATCTCATCCGCTACAGACATTACGGAACTCAAAAGAAAAGACGAGATGATGCTTGCCCAGTCACGCCACGCTGCGATGGGCGAGATGATAAGCATGATAGCGCATCAGTGGAGACAACCCATCAGTGTGGTCTCAATGATCGCGAACAACATGCTGCTTGACTTAAGTCTAGAAGAGTTCAAATTGGAAGACGGAAAAAAATATGCCGAAGAGATCATTGACCAGACGAAACACCTATCCAAAACAATTGATGACTTTAGAAACTTTTTTAAACCGGACAAAGAGATCTCAAAAGTCAAATTATCTGATGTTTTGGATGAGACTTTTTCGATCGTCAAAGACAGTCTAAAAAACAATAATATCGATTATAAGATCGTGAACGATTCCGGCTCGGAGATCGATGCCTATCCACGTGAATTGATGCAGGTATTTGTCAATATCATCACCAATGCAAAAGATGCGATGGTATCCAATAACATCAAAGATGCCTTATTGAAGATCACATTATATGAAGATACGGAGTATGTCTATACTGAAATATGCGACAACGGAGGGGGAATCGATGAAGAGGTGCTTCCTAAGATATTCGAGCCCTATTTCACGACTAAAGACGAGAAAACGGGAACAGGTCTTGGTCTTTATATGAGTAAATCGATCATAGAAGACCATCTGCACGGAAGCATAGAGGCTAAAAATGTAGATAAGGGAGTGTGTTTTACCGTGAAACTCTTGAAAAAAGCATTGGCTATTTGATAAGTCGAGCCAATGTTCCCTGAAGTTTCAGCCACATCTTATGATTCATAAGAGGAAAACCAGCATAAGTGCCGCCACTCTCTTTGATAGACTTGGTTATACCGCTTCGCGCTGCAAAAGTATTGAACGCTGCTATCTCAAGATGTCCTGATGTGGCACTTTGTCCGCCCATGACGACATTGCGTCCCAGTTTTGAAGAACCTGCGATTCCGGTTTGAGAGACAAGTACGCTGTATTCGCCTATCTCACTGTTGTGCCCGACTTGGACAAGATTGTCTATACGCACACCTTTTTTGATAAGTGTCGTTCCAAATGCAGCTCTGTCTATCGTAGTCGAGCTGCCTATCTCCACGTCGTCCTCGATAACTACGTTGCCGTTTTGGTATATCTTTGTATGTTCACCGAGTTTGTTTGTCGCAAATCCGAATCCGTCGCTTCCTATGGTCGTATTTGCATGGATAATGCAGTCACTTCCTATTTTACAGTCACGATACACGACAACACCCGGATAAAGCAGAGTATTGTCGCCTATGACACAATTACTTCCGATATAGACATTTGCCATAACAGTACAGTTTTTACCCACAATTGCACCGTTTGCTATCTCGGCTTTTGGCGATACTTTACTGCCCTCGCCTATGATCGCTTTTGGTGCATCTTCATCTTCGATACTCGGCGCAAACTGTTTTGTAAGTCTTGCCATCATCAGATACGGCTCATCCACTATGAAAGCGATTGCGCTTTTTGGTACACTCGAAGCCACCGCTTTATTGACGATGATCGCACAAGCTTTTGATTCTTCTATATCTTTTAAGTATTTTGAATTTGTAACAAATGATATTTCACTTGATGATGCATCTTTTAAAGTGTTTACACCTGTAACCTCTAATGACGCTCCATTGTAGTCGATACCTATGATCTTTGCTATCTCTTTTATATTCATTCGTTACTCTTTTACTAGTTTTGCTATTTTGCTTTGAACTTTCATCCACTCACGGTGATCCATTAACGGATATCCGCTCCAAACACCGCGCGGTTCTTTTATGGATTTTGTCACTCCGCTTCTTGCAGTAAAGGTCGAGAAAGGCGCGATATCCAGATGATCCGTAAATGCAGTCTGTCCGCTTACCACACAGTTTCGTCCAAGCTTTGTCGAGCCGCCTACTCCTGTTTGTGCCACAAACAGGCTGTATTCTCCGATCTCACAGTTATGGGCGATGTGGATGAAATTATCCAGTTTGACGCCTTTTTTGATGAGTGTGGAACCAAATACAGCTCTGTCTATCGCACAATTAGCACCGATCTCCACTTCATCTTCGATGATGACGTTTCCGTTTTGATATATCTTGATATGCTCACCCGTCGCCGTATGGGAAAATCCAAATCCATCTGCGCCTATGACAGTTCCGCTGTGAATGATACAATCGCTTCCGATACGGCAGTCGCGGTAGACAGTCGCATTGGCATAGATAGTCGTGTTATCGCCTACATGTACGTATGAACCGAGATAGACCCCTGCCATGATAGTACAGTTTTTACCGACTATGACACCGTTTTCAATATTCGCTCTTTCATCTATGTAACTGCCCTCGCCTATGATAGGATCGGGTGCATTAAAATCTATCTTTTTCGGAGCAAAAAGCTTCGTTGCATGAGCCATAGAGATGGAGACGTTGTCACAGACGATATATGAAGAGTTTTTCGGCAGACTCTCTACTAGATTTGAGGGTATGAGAAATGCCGAAGCTTTTGACTTTTGCAGTTCCGTGGAGTATTTTTTATGCTCTGCAAAGCTGAGTTGTGTTTGGCTCGCATTTGCAAGATTGTTCATCGATGTTATCTCGATATCATCACCTACATGTACACATGTAAGGGATGAAGCTATATCTGAGAGCAACATATTAACGCTCTAGTGCAACAGCACCGCTTCGAACTATCTCTTTTGGATGAAAACGCTTGATTGCCGATAAAAAGTAATCGACTCTTTTTGGCTCATCCGCGACCATCGTTATGATCACATCTTCACTGACATTAACGATATTTCCGTTATATGCCGCACAAAGAGCGGATATATCGGCCAGATTCTCCGTAATTGGGAATTTGACCAGTGCCATCTCTTTTTCAACGAGATCAGCGTGTTCGATGACCTTTAAAACAGGGATCAGTTTATGAAGCTGTTTTGTGATCTGCTCTATCACACGCACCGAGCCTGATGTTACGATCGTAAGACGGGAATATCTGCTCTCGGGTATCGGCGCTACCGTAAGAGAAGTGATGTTATAACCACGTCCTGAAAAAAGGTCCGTAATACGAGATAGCACGCTAGCTTCGTTAATTACGATAACCGAAATTACACGTCTTTCTGCTGCTTCCATTTACTTCTCCTTATAATCTAACATCATATTAAACAACGACCCGCCTGATGGTACCATCGGCATAACGTTTTCAAGTCTGTGTACTTTTACATCGATAAAAGCAACGACGTTTTTCTCAATGGCATCTTTTAATGCCGCATCAAACTCCTCTTTTGTAGAGACTCTATAACCTACTCCGCCAAAAGCTTGTGCAAGCATGACGAAATCCGGCTGCATAGAGAGATCGGTCTCTGAGTGGCGTTTGTTATAAAACAGTGTCTGCCACTGACGGACCATTCCCAAATAATTGTTATTGAGGATGATGTTGATAACCGGCAGTTTTTGCTCAACAGCCGTCATCAACTCTTGTACGTTCATAAGTATCGAACCATCCCCCGTAAAGTTTATGCTTACGCGTTTAGGATCGGCCGCTTTGACGCCGATCGCCGCAGGAAAACCAAACCCCATAGTCCCAAGACCGCCTGAACTTATAAACTGACGCGCACGGGTAAAAGGATAGAACTGTGCCGTCCACATCTGATGCTGACCGACATCTGTAGAGATATTGGCTTTATCGCCTAAAGTCTCTCCGACTCTTTGGATGACCCATTGAGGTTTCAGATCTTGGCTATCCTCTTTGTATGAAAGAGGATGGAGCCTGTTAAAGTTCTCAATTGTCTCCAACCAAGGCGTATAACGCTCTTTGTCTACAAGCGTCTTAGCGACATCCATCATACTCTTAACGACATGCTTTACATCTCCGACGATAGGAAAATCAGCAGGAACCAGTTTAGAGATACTTGCCGGGTCTATGTCTACATGTATGATCTTTGCACCCTTTGCAAACTCGCTCAGTTTTCCCGTAACACGGTCATCAAATCTCGCACCAAGAGCTATGACAAGGTCTGTTTCGCTCATCGCCATATTTGCCGCGTAACTCCCGTGCATACCGAGCATAGAGATCAAAAGAGGGTCTTTGACACTAAGCGTCCCGCGAGCCATAAATGTCTCAACAGCAGGGATGCCAGTCATTGTGACTAACTTTCTGACATCCTCTGATGCATTCGAGTTGATAATACCGCCGCCTAGATAAAACAATGGACGTTTTGCATGTGCAATAGCCTCGACAGCTTTTTTTATCTGACGCGTATTTCCGCTTGTAGTCGGTTTATATGTCTCGATATCGACAGGTTTAGAGTAATCGAATTTTGCGATCTGAGCCGTTACATCTTTTGGAATGTCTACATGTACGGGACCTGGACGACCCGTACGTGCTATATAAAAAGCTTCTTTAAGTACACGTGGCAGATCAGCTGCATCGGTTACAAGATAGTTGTGTTTTGTACAAGAACGGCTAATTCCCACCGCATCGATCTCTTGAAACGCATCTGTACCGATAAGGCTCATAGGAACCTGTCCGCTTATAACGACTAAAGGAATAGAGTCCATATATGCATCTGCCAGACCTGTGACGGCATTTGTAAATCCCGGTCCGCTTGTTATCATAGCGACGCCGACTTTTCCGCTAGCTTTCGCGTAGCCCTCCGCAGCATGAACCGCTGCTTGTTCGTGACGAGTTAATATATGTTTAAAAGAGTTTTGTTTATATATTTCATCGTAGACGTTCATGATCGCACCGCCCGGGTAACCAAACAGGGTATCGACTTTTTCTGCGATCAATGCTTCAATGACCATCTGTGCGCCACTAATTTGCATATCGTCTCCTTTTTAAAAATTCGCTAATTATATATATAAAGAACTATATATTAGGTTAAATTACTTAAAATTTATCTATTTTAAGTTTCTATTTATCACACTTTTTGACAATAAGAAAGTGCGATGCCCTCACGAAGTCCATCATCGATAACGATGGAGCTATCATAGCCCAAGACTTCATAAAGTTTCTTGACTATTATGATCCCGGAAATGATGAGTTCTTCTCTTCCCACACCCACATAAAAAGAGCGTTTTTCATCATCCATTTTCAGGAATTCTTTCATAACATTTGTGCAACCATGTATGTCTAATCTATACCCGTTTATTTTTGCCGAATCGTAACTCTTGTAATTCATCCCTTGCAGATATGCCGCTATAGTAGTCGGAGTACCTGCAGTCTGCACGAAAAGATCGGGCTTTTTATGAGAAAGGTAGTACGCATCTATATATTCTCTCACGGGAACTAGAAGGTTCTCTAGATTTTTCTCGATTTCTTGTGTGTTTTGAGACATATCGGTCAGTGTGACTATCCCGATATTAAAACTCTTTGACGTGATCTCGCCGTTGTTATAAAAGATGATCTCGGTCGAGCCTCCGCCTATGTCTACGAGTGTAAAAGAGGAGGATGGAAGTTCTAAGATATCGAGTCTTGTCTTGACGGCTTTTGTCGTGTATCTCGCCTCTTCATCACCGCTGATTATCTTAAATCTCAGTCCTGTTTCTTTAAAAATCTCATCTAAGACAGCATCGGAATTAACCGCCTGACGCATCGCCTCGGTCGTCACTGCACTGACACTGTTTGAAGTAAAATCAAGCTTCTTCTGAGCTGCTTTGATCGCTTTTATGACCCGATGCACGGCATTTTCATTGATATGCTTGCTTACATGCAGGTTTTCTGCGGTCTTGACGATCGCTTCATATTCGTCGCCCCACTCTTTGGTATCACAGTCATACGTGATGCACCTGAGAGTATTCGAGCCTAGATCTATGGCTATCATAGACTAGTTTATGTATCGGCTCAAATATCCCTCTTTTTGAAGAATACTTATGATCTGCTCTTGATGCTCTTCACCTTTTGTCTCAAGGTGGATAGTCACATTTGCATCGCCGTAATCAAGCGAGATCGATGTCCTGTCATAAGAGATATGGACTATGTTTGCGTTTAGATCTCTGAGTATCTCCGTGAGTTTCATCAGTGAGCCCGGCTTGTCGACCAAAGTGACCGTCAGCTTCATCTTGCGGCTTGATTTGATAAGACCCTTTTCTATAATGACCGAAAGCAGTGTGACATCCATATTTCCGCCGCTGAGTACGACCGCTACTTTTTTGCCTTTGAGCTCCGGGAGTTCATTGTGTAAAAGTGCAGCAACACCCACGGCTCCCGCACCCTCTACTACCAGTTTTTGACGTTCTAAAAGATAGAGTATGGCGCTTGCGATCTCTTCATCATCAACCGTTATGAACTTGTCTACACTCTCCATGATGTAAGCAAGAGTGATAGGCGAACAATCTCTAACTGCAATACCATCGGCAATAGTCCTGACACTCACAGAGTCAACGGGAGTTCCAAGCTCATAGGAGTTTTTCAGTGCCGGAGCACCTTTGGCACTTACGCCGATCACTTGGATGGTCGGATTTATGGCTTTAAAAGCTTTTGCCATGCCAGAGATAAGTCCGCCGCCGCCCACGGGGATGAGTACTGCATCCAGATCATTTGCCTGCTCTAATATCTCCAAGGCTACAGTGCCCTGACCTGCCATAACTTCATCATCTTCAAAAGGATGCACAAATACCAAAGAGTTCTCTTTACCGTATTTGAGCGCATACCCATACGCTTCATCATAGTTGCTCCCGGCAAGGATGACGGTAGCTCCATAATGTTTGACACCGTTTATCTTTGTAAGCGGTGTAGAATCAGGCATAACGATAGTCGCCTTGATACCGAATTTCTGAGCTGAAAAAGCTACTCCTTGCGCGTGGTTGCCCGCACTCGCAGCTACGACTCCGCATGCTCTTTGCTCATCGCTCAGTGAAGCTATCTTATTGTAAGCTCCGCGGATCTTAAACGCACCCGTGACTTGCAGGTTCTCTTTTTTCAAGTAGACTTCACAGCCCGATGCTCCGCTTAAATAGGGTGCATAGGAAAACGGCGTGTTAACGACGACATCTTTGATGCGTTCTTGTGCTTCATATATTTTTTTTAAATCTAACAAACATTATCCCTATTGATTGCGATGATCTACCATCGCACATTGACTTTGAACTACTTTCATCCCTGCATCTTGCGCTTTTTTGGCCGCTGCATTATTGACTATACCTATCTGTGACCAGAACACTTTGACATCGCCGCGCTCGATGCACACATCTGCAATAGCATCAAGAGCATCGGCTTTACGGAAAATATCTACCATATCGACGCTAAACGGGATCTCTTTTAAAGATTTGTATACCGTTTCGCCAAGGATCGTTTCTCCTTTTGGATAGACAGGCACTATCTTGTAGCCGCAGTTTTGAAGGTATGCCGCGACTCTGTGGCTGTCTTTTGTAGCATCAGGAGAAAGCCCTATGACCGCAATAGTCTTTACACTTGAAAAAATTTCTCTTATATCATCTTTGCTTGAATTTATACTTGGAAACTCGCACTCCATCTTGCATCCTTTTTCATAATATTATTTATAAATTATTTCAATGAGATTGTATCGAAAAACGGCAAAGGTGTCGATAAAACTATCATCTGCCAAATAAAGCGTGTCATTCTCTCTTTTCAACGATTTCCACTGTATTTCTTCCCTTTTCTTTTGCAATATACAGTAACTCGTCCGCATGATTGTAAAGGACAGCTTGATCAATGACGACACTACGATTTTTCTTAAAATCAATAAATATCACACCGATAGAAACTGTCACGTAAGGCGACGCCCTGTTTGTTTTATGTTCGATCTTTTTATTTTCTATACCTTGACGTATGCTGTTTGCAAAATCGTACGCACTTTTTTCATCATCAGCACTATAAATTGCACTAAACTCTTCGCCGCCGATTCTAAATGCCATATCACCGGATCTTCGCATGTGCTCTTTTAAAAATGCCCCTATAGTCACAAGGACGTTATCGCCCATCTGATGTCCGTACGTATCGTTATACATCTTAAAATCATCTACATCCAAAGAGAGAAGACAAAATATCTTTTTTTCTCTTTTTATTCTTTTTATCTCTTTGTCAAAGACATCATCAAAGCAGCGTCTGTTATAAAGTTTTGTCAACGAATCCATTATTGAAAGTTCTTCAAGCAGTTTTTTACTTGTGATATCCTGACGGATCGCATTGTAACCGATGATATTGCCCTCTTCGTCAAAATCAGGATATACGGCAGTTTCGACCCAGTAAGCCTCACCGTTTTTATTCTGATTTTTTATCTCACCGTGCCACACTTTGCCTTTTTTGATCGTATTCCATAAGTTGTCATATAAAGATGTCGGGATATCCGGATGTCTTATGATGTTATACTTTTGTCCGATAAGTTCTTTAGCCGTATAGCCGGTTATCTTACAGAACGCTTTACTGACACTCGTGGTTATCCCTTTCGTGTCTGCATGGGAGATCATTACGTTCTCGTCAACTAGTTTAATATATTTATCCAGCTCTTTTTGTGCCTTATAAAACGGTGTAATATCATGAGAGAAGATAGATATCTGCATAATATTTCCCTTCTCATCCAAGATAGGGTATAGGTGGTTTTTATAGACATACCCGTTTTCTTTTTCTTCATACACGACTCGTTTTTTAGTGACGATAAGCTCATCGATATACTCTCTTCTTAATTGCGAACTCTCCTGCGATGTATAGTCAAAGAGTTTTTTTCCTTTAAGCTCCTCATTTTTTGCTTTTAAACGCGCAACGGCCACTTCGTTTATCTCCAAAATGGTCTCATCGATCGAGATCAATACGATAAAAACAGAAGGAGAGTTCAAAAGTGCCTGGATCGTCTGCTCTTTTTTGTTTCTCTCCGTCATATCTATTCCCACCGTTATGACATACTCTATCTCACCCTTATCATCGACAATACAGGAATTTGACCAGGCAAAAGGAACCTGCGAACCGTCTTTTACGATCCATGCATTCTCATACGAACTTGGAAAATCACCTGCCACGAGATTTAAAAACACCTCTTGTACTTTTGGTCTGATCTCTTTTGGTATAAAGATATCCCAGACTATCTTGCCCTCAACTTCGCTTTGGGTGTAGCCCGTCAATGTTTCTACCGCTTTATTTGTTAAGACGACCTCCCCTTTATTATTCATCACGACTATCAAACTGCTTGCCTGATTTAAAAGCGCACTGTGAAAATCTCTCTCTTTTTGTATCAACGCCGTTGAATCCTGCAGTTTTTTCACCAAATAGTTCATGTTGCTGTTTCTTTGGGCTATGCGCTCTTGCATAATGTGAAGAGCATTTGAAAGTATATATATCTCATCACCCTGTTTTCCGACATTTGGAATGATGATCTGATCATCTTGGGCTATCTGCCCTGCTGCTGATGTCAAGATATTCAATGAGTTTGTAAGTCTATGCCCGATGATATATGCCAATATCATACTAAATAATATTTCGACCAAAACAAGCGTAAAAGTAAGATCTCTATTATTTTTTATCGTCTGGATACTGTCTGTGATCTCAAAGACTATTTTTGCACTGCCTATGACTTTACCGTCAACCGTTATGGATAGTTTACTCAGTCGGAATGTTCTGTCATCGGTTATGATCTCTTCAAGATTATGATCCAAAATATTTTTATACGTATAACCTTCATCGTTAAAATGAGAAAGCATCCTTTTCTTAGTATCAAATATCTCAACAGCGGCGATATCTTTTATGCTTGAAAAACTCTCGACAGCATTATCGATCGTTGCAAGGTCATACACTAAAAGCGGTGTTTTGACAAGCTCCGTAAAAAGCTTGGTCGTTGCTTCGATCTTCTCCTCAATAAGAGAGTTTGAAAGACGGTTTAATGAAGAAAAATTAAAAAATACGATCAAAGAGATAAAGACCGCTTCTATGGTTACAAAAGATAAAATAAATCTATATTTAAACGATAATCTCATATCAGTTATTCTCTAATTTCAATTTTTTTGCCACATCTCTTACGATGTTATATTCTGCATCATCGGTTTTTATCATCTTGGTCATACTGAGTGACTTTAACAGACCTTGGGGCATATTTAAAAACGCATCCGTAAACTTTTTCTTTATATCTTTTGATACTGTAGGTTTAAACGCAAAAGGATGGCTTGGATATGTTTTTGTCTTATATAAAATGAGCAATGAGTCTTTAGTTTTTATATCATCCAGATTTTTAAATGTTCTCTCTATTCCGCCTCCTACATCACCTACTCCTCGTGCCACGCCTTTATAGACGGAATCATGAGAGTTTACATAGCGAAACTTGTTTTGCTTATCGATATCGATGCCATAGTTTTGCAGCAACTCATACTTTGTAAGCAGAGTCGCGGCAAAAGCATAGGGTGCGGGAAAAAGAAATCTTTTTCCATCGGCCATTTGGATATTTTTAATGCCGCTGTTTTTATTTACGACCAATATCCCGACAATGTTTTTTGCATCTCTTGCTGAGGCTGTATAACCCTCTTTTTTATTTGCTATGGTATATGCTGAGGGACTCATATATGCCAGATCATAACCGCCATTGTAAAGAATTCTTTCAAATTCAGGTATTGAGCGTTCAACTTTTAGAGTGACTTTTTCACCTGTTGCCTGTTCAAGATATTTCGCGACGGGACCCCATACTTCGATGAGCTTCAACGGACTTTGCTGCGGCACGACTCCAAATGTAAACGCAAAAAGACTCGATGTTAAAAAACCGCTTGTCAAAAATCCAAAAAATATATGTTTCATCACTTTATTATCCTTGTTCTTTCTCTGCCGTTACGGTTGCACTCTTCGAATTATTTTTTATAAAAACCTTTAACTCATCGAGCGGCAAAGGTTTTGAGTAAACATAGCCCTGTATATCATCACAGTATTTACCCTTGAAAAAATCCAGTTGCTCACAATTTTCTACACCCTCTATGGTCACTTTAAGACCGAATGTACTTGCAAGAGCCAATATGGCTTTTACGATCGCTTCGCTCTCATTTGAATGAGGCAGATCATCGACGAATGCTTTGTCTATCTTCAATCTTGTAATAGGAAGTTTTTGCAGATAGCTCATAGAGGAGTATCCGGTACCAAAATCATCGATCGCAAGTTCGATCCCCAGTTTTCTAAACTTACCGAGTGTCTCAATGGCTTTTAATTCATTTGATGCGATATAGCTCTCCGTAACCTCTAACTCTAACTCTCTTGTCTCTATACCCGTTGATTTTATGACATCTTGCAACGTCTCTAGCAGGTCGCTGAACTTTAACTGGACTGCCGAGATATTTACACTGACCTGACCTAGTTTATACCCCTCACTTTTGAGTTGCACAAAATCTTTACATGCTTGGTCTAAGACCCATTTTCCTATTTCGATGATCATGTGGGTGTCTTCTGCCACACCTATAAACTGATCGGGACGCACAAATCCAAGAGTAGCGCTGTTCCATCGTATGAGTGCTTCTGCACCGATGATCTTTCCTGTTTTTATAGAGATCTTCGGCTGATAAAGCAGCAAAAACTCATCTTTGTTTTTCAGTGAGTATTTCAGTGCATTTATGATATCTGTTCTCTTTTGCAGATATTCTGAAAGTTCCGTAGAGAAAAAACTGTAATTGTTTCTTCCCTTGTCTTTTGATTTGTACATCGCCAAATCGGCGTTCTTTATAAGCGTGACGGAATCTGTTCCGTCATCGGGATATATCGCCACCCCGATACTGACCGTTGTACTGATCTCATAGTCACCGCACACAAAGACTTTTTCAAACTGCTTGAGAAGATCATCTGCTAACTCCTCTATATATTTTATATTTTCAAAATCTTCTATAAAGATCTTAAATTCGTCGCCGCCTACCCTTGCAAATAGGGCTTTTTCACTTAAAAATCCGGATAATCTTTCAGAGACTTTTTGAAGAAGCTCGTCTCCTACATTGTGCCCCAATGTATCATTGACCTGTTTGAACTGGTCTAGATCCAAGAACAAAAGTGCCGCTTTATGCTCTTTTGCTTTAGCTAGGTCGATAAAATCATTCAGCTTTTTATCAAAAGCTCTCCTGTTTAACAAACTTGTTAGTTCGTCATGGTTTGAAAGATACTCCAGTTTTCCCTGAGACTCTTTGAGCTCTTTTTCACGATTACTGACGGCATTTGCAAGCCTGTTGATATTGACGGATATCTCTTCAAGCTCATCACTGCTTTTGATTATCTTTGATTCGGAGTAATCACCCTTCTCTATTTTGAAAATATTTTTCATCAACCTATTTAACGGTTTGGAAAGATTTGAATTGAGTAAAAAATACAATACTATCAAAGTAAGAGATGTTATCAGAAGTAAAAAAAGTATCAGCTCTTTTCTATTTTTACTGATCGCGCTGTTTAAAACTGATTTATCAAGAGAAACGACGATATTTAAAGGCAGCTCTTTCGTGACGATAACAAATGAGCTGTAATACTGCATATCAGACTGCATGATATTTACATCATCTATATCTGCTCTGTCTAAAAGGCTGAGCCTGTTATTTGAGTAGCGAACATCCGTCGTCATAAAGATATTCATATTTAAGTTGCTTGATATATTTTTAAAATAGGTACCGTCTATCTTATATGACATCTCGATGTGAGCAAGAGTATCGCTATTTTTATCAAAAAGACTTTTGTGTGATTTTATATAGAGACTCTCGTTTACAAAATGATATGTGATCAATGTTTTTGTTTGAAGCAGGGGCTGGTCATAGTAATGAATATGCTGGTACAGAAAAGTTCTTTCTCCATCTTTAAAAGTACCCTTTTTATAGGTATCGTCAAATTCATATTTTGAATACAATACGACTTTTTGATTTTCATACGATATAAAATTCAGCTTGTAACCCTTGTCATCTTTATAAACAAAAGCTATAAGCTCTCCGTTCTTGTCGTATAAAGATATGTCCGCATTAAAAGAGATCTTCACTCTTCTTAAAAGTTGTGCGGCGATATCTTTTTTCTCTTCATCAAGCAGTATTGCATTATAGTTTGTCTTTTCCTGATAATCATTGATAAGCGAAATGGAAGCTATCATCGCTTTATCGTCTTTGATAAAGCTGACTCCTTTTATAAGGTCGCTCTCTTTGTTTTTTATATCAAAATATATCTTCTCTTTCGCATTGTCTATGCGATGTTTCGCATCTTCAAAATAGATGGTTTTCAAGAACTCGTCAAAATAAAATCCAAGTACCCCGATAGAAATAATTATCGAAAAAAGCGTGATCAAGGAGATCTTTGTCGTCAGTTTAAGTTTTATCATTAAAATATTGGCTCCACTGTTTCTACATTCTCTTTTGTCACCAGCTTGACCGGTATAAAAATATGTTTCTCTACTTTTTTATCTGCAAATATTTTCATAGCGATATCGACAGCTTGTTTAGAACCCAGAGGAAAGAGTATCGAGCCTGTCTGCTCATTTTTTCTTATCGCTTCTCTGGCTTCGCTTGTATAGTCGCATCCGATCATAATGATCTTCGAGGGATCCATCTTATGCTTGTACAGTGCGCTTCTTACACCGCTTAACATACTGTCACTCTCTGAAAATATCGCGTCAACATGGATCCCCTCTTGTATAAGCTTTTCCATCTCGACAATAGCATCGCGTCTAAGATAGTTTCCTGTTCTTTTGATAACTTTTATCTCTTTATGTCGTGCCATTTCATCCATAAAACCTTTGCTTCTCAGATGTGTGACATCGGCTTTTTGCAAGCCTTCAAAAAGCAGTACACTCCCTTTGTTGTTTAACCTCTTGGCGATATATTTAGCTCCCATGGAACCGATTTCTATATTGTCGGAGTTTATGAACGTCGTGTACTCTTTTGTGTTAATGCCTCTGTCCAAGATTATGACGGGTATGTTGCTTTTGTAAGCCTTTGTCACAACCGGTACTACTGCATCGGCATCATTTGTTCCCACTATGATGAGATCGACCTTCATTTGGATAAACTCATTTATCTGATAGATCAAAAGTGATGTCTTAGCTTTCGCATCTGAATATACAAACTTCAAATTCCTATGTTTTGAGACTGCATCTCTAGCTTCAAAAACTTGAGCTTTTCGAAAATCATTTGCCATATTATCTTGAGCAAAGGCGATTATTTTGTTCTCACTAGCGTAACCATTTACCAAAATAAAAAAAAGTAAAAATAACCTCTGAATCATTAATTTTATCCCCTCTGATGCCCATCTATTGCGTATCCCATAAAGTTATAATATCCACATGTAAATAAATCTATTCTTTAAAAGAAAACCGTCTAAATCCGCACCAAAGTTATATTTCTAATTAATTTTGTTATCATACAAACTATATTAAACAAATTGGACAATATTTATGAGGCAAGACAAAAATTATTCTTTATATGCAGACCAGTTAACCTCTCTAAATAACAGAACATCCTTATTAGAAAAAATCAAAGATATGCGTATAGGGAACTTGATACTCGTAGATATAGACAATTTTAATTCTGTTAATAACCTATGCGGAATGGAATCTGGTGACAAGGTCCTTATCGAGACTGCAGAGTGTTTAAAAAAAATCGCTAATGCAAGAGGGTATATATTATATCGAGTCGTATCTAACGAATTTGCGCTGCTTGACTACAATGCTATGATGGATCTGGACGATATCTACAGCGATATACAATCGATCATCGAAGACTGCGCTACAAACGACATCTATTTAGAAGCTATCAACGATATTATCAATGTACATGTGACCATAGGTTTTGCCACATCAGATCATATGATATATGAACAAGCCAGCAGTGCATTGCAATATGCCAAGAAAAACTATCTTAAATTTTCAGCCTATTCAAGCATAACGGACAATATAAAAACCTCCGAGAACTATATGTACTGGAATAATGAGATAAAAAAAGCTTTACAGCACGAAAATATACAACCCTTCTTTCAACCCATACTTGATAAAGAGCTCAATATCGTAAAATATGAGGTCTTAATGCGCCTTGTCCAAGAGGATGGCAAAGATAAAGTGTTTGTCTCTCCCGTTGAATTTTTAAATATCTCCGTGCAGACAAAGAGATATAACGAGCTCTCAAAGATCATCATCTTCAAAGCCTTCGACATACTCAAGAACAACGACAAAAAGTTTTCCATAAACTTTGCATACCAAGATATAAAAAACAAGGAACTGATGAATGCGGTATATTCATTTTTGGAAAACAATTTAGATGTGGCAAGACGCTGTACATTCGAGATACTTGAAAATGAGTTTATCGAAGATGCCCAGCTTCTTCTCGGATTTGTCAACAGAGTCAAAAAATATGGTGTAAAGATCGCTATAGATGATTTTGGAAGCGGATTTGCAAACTTTGAACTGATACTTTTAAGCCAGCCCGATATCATCAAAATAGACGGCACCCTGATAAAAAACGTAGACATAAACAGCAAATCTCTGACATTAGTCGAAGCCATCATCGCATTCTCACACAAAATGGGTATGAAAGTCATAGCCGAGTATGTTCACAGCGAAGAGGTCTATAACGTACTAAAACATACGGATATCGATATGTTTCAGGGATATTACTTTTCTAAACCCGTGTTTACCCCGAATTAGATACAATTTTTTTATGCAATCGAACAATATCATAGAGATCTCATCTTGTATCTTTCAATATCCGCACAATTCAAAAAATACTTTGGATATGGCACCTTTACATGTAAGAAAGGGCGAGCATATCTTTTTGCATGGAAAAAGCGGAAGCGGCAAAACGACATTTCTTAACATCCTCTGCGGGATCATCGAACCTGACATCAGCGATATCAAGATATTGCACACCGATTTTTCCAAACTCTCTTCATCGCATAAAGACAGATTTCGCGCAGATAACTACGGAACCGTCTTTCAACAGTTCAACCTTTTGCCCTATCTGAGCGTAAAAGAGAACATCGCACTCTCCTGCGGATTTTCAAAACAGAAATCTTCACATGTAAGCGATATGGAGAGTGAGATAGAGAGACTTCTCAAAGAACTAGACCTCTCGCCAGCTCTTTTAAACACTCCCGCTATGAACCTAAGCGTAGGCGAACAGCAACGCGTGGCAGTCGCACGCGCACTTATAGGAGCTCCAAAGATCATTATAGCGGATGAACCGACATCCGCACTTGACAGCGATGCAAAAGAGAGATTTATGAAGCTTCTCTTCAAGCAGGTGGAGGCACAAAATGCCACACTTCTCTTTGTCAGTCACGACAGGTCGCTTTCATCCTACTTCGGTACTCATTATGACTTCACAGAGATCAACAAGGCTGCAAGATGAAGATATTATGGCTGCTTACTTTTAAAAGCATCTACAACAGAAAGATCGCTTTTTCTCTTTCGATCATCTCCATCGCCATCAGTGTCGTACTGCTTTTAGGCATAGACAGGGTCACAAAGACAACCAAAGAGCACTTCTTAAACACCATCAACCAAACAGACCTTATTGTCGCCGCACCTAACGGTTCTCTTGATATCCTTTTAAACCTGATCTTCCACATGGGAGAGCCTTTAAAAGAGATGGATTACACTTCATATCAAACAATATCAAAGTTTAATGAAATCGCCTGGGCGGTGCCGCTCTCAGTGGGAGACTCTTTTCAAAGCTATGACGCCGTCTCTACGACAAACGACTACTTTAAATACTACAGATACGCAACTTCTAAAAATTTGGAGTTTGCACAAGGCGGCGATTTTAAGGAGTTTTACGATGTTGTCATCGGAAGCGACGTAGCGGATACTCTGCATCTCAAACTTGGAGATATCATCCATCTATCACACTCACGAGCTGCCCACAAACATACTCACGCCAACAGGGATTTTCATATTTCAGGGATTTTGGCACCCACGGGTACTCCAAATGATGAAAGCGTATTTTTTCAGTTAAAAGCGGATGAAGCGATACATCTGGAGTGGCAGACAGGTCACTTTGTAGATATGCATATCTCCTCCGATGAACTCGCCCGCATGGATATAACTCCAAAACATATCAGCGGCGTGCTCATAGGTCTTAAAAACCGCATTAATATTTTAAATGTAGCAGATAAGATCGAAAACTTCAAAGATGAAAACCTCAAGGCTGCCATCCCCGCACAAGCACTTTCCAAGCTCTATAAGCTGATGAAAAATATGCAAGAGGCACTGACTCTTATCTCCGTCATCGTCTTTGTGGCAGCCATCTTTGGGATGATATCGACAATGCTTGCGACATTAAACGACAGAAGACGCGAGATAGCCATTTTAAGAAGTCTCGGCGCCACCGTGAAGATGATATTTTTCCTTTTTGGCATGGAAGCCTTTATCATCGTCACAAGCGGGATACTAGTCGGAAATATAACCCTTGATATCTTGATATTGATAAACGATCTTTTTTTAAACAAGGCGCTGCAGATCAGCTATCTACCGAGTATTTATGAGTCTTTTATGCTTGTGATTATGGTATTTACGGCCATAGCCGTCAGTGTCCTGCCTGCACTCAAGTCATACAAAAACTCTCTGCAAGACGGACTGATGGTCAAAATATGATAAAAAGACTCCTGTTTCTCTCACTTGTGCTTTTTTTATCTGCATGTTCAGACAAACCAAGTTATGAGATCGACGACTGGTCAAAACTCATCGACCCGAATTTCAACCAAGCCAAGATCGTCAGTTTTTATAAACAGAAAGTCTCCAAAGTAAAAGAGGGAAGCGAAGAGGAAAAAGCGATCTACGCACAGATGCAAGAAGCACTCAAACAAGCGGGGAACAACAAAGCCGTAAATGGACAAAGCGTTAAGCTTTCAGGTTACTTAGTACCCATAGACATCGACGGCGAGAGTGTGAACAAGTTTCTTTTCTTTCCAAATCAAGCCGCGTGCATACATGTACCTGCCTCTCCGGCAAATCAGACTATCTTTGTAACGACACAAAAGGATAAAGGAGTGATGATGGAGGATGCGTATGAGAATATCACGGTCTGGGGGACACTGAAGTTAAAACATACAGAGGTCGCAAACGGAACCGCTTCATACGTCATAGATGACGCCATAAGCGAAGTCCGTCCGCGTCTTTAAGAGGTTATCTGCCTCTTCTTTGGCTTGAAGGACGCTGTGTGTTTGTCTTAGGTCTATTATTACTGTTTCTTGAGTTACTTCTTTGCTGTATCGGCTCTGCTTTTATGAACGGATCTGGAGTGAACTCTTTAAATGTATGTTTAGGGATCTCCTGCTTTATCAATTTTTCGATACCTTTTAGGTACTCGTGTTCATCGACACATACAAGTGAGATAGCCTCACCGCCGTTACCCGCACGCCCTGTCCTGCCGATACGGTGGACATAATCCTCTGCGATATTAGGAAGCTCGAAATTCACCACATGGGGAAGCTGGTCTATATCTATTCCGCGCGCTGCGATATCTGTCGCTACAAGTACACGCACTTCACCGTTTTTAAAGTCGGCAAGTGCTTTTGTACGAGCATTTTGGCTTTTATTTCCATGGATCGCAGCTGCTGTGATACCATCTTTTTCAAGCTGACCCGTAAGCTTGTTGGCTCCATGTTTCGTTCTTGTAAACACTAAGACCTGTTTCCAGTTCTTAGTCGTGATAAGATGCGTCAAAAGCTCTTTTTTCTTATCTCTGTCTACCGGATGAATGATCTGCTTTACATTCTGCGATGTCGCATTTCTTTTTGCGACCTCTATGAGTGCAGGATTGTTTAACAATCCGTCAGCCAATCTTTTTATCTCATCTGAGAACGTAGCCGAAAACAACAGGTTTTGTCTGTTTTTAGGCAGGATGGCAAGGATCTTCTTAATATCGTTTATAAACCCCATATCAAGCATTCTGTCCGCTTCATCGAGGATCAGAAACTCTACTTTAGAGAGGTCTATGTTTTTTTGCCCGACGTGGTCAAGCAAACGACCCGGTGTAGCAATGACGATATCGACACCCGCTTTAAGCTGTTTTATCTGCGAGTTTATATTGACACCGCCGAAGATGATGCTTGATCTAAAAGGAAGATGTTTTCCGTAAAGCTCAACGCTCTCGCCCACTTGTGCAGCAAGCTCACGTGTCGGAGTCAGGATGAGTGCACGAACTCTGTGGTCTGTGACTTTTTTATCAGATAACATCTGAAGTAACGGAAGCGTAAAACCTGCTGTCTTGCCTGTGCCTGTCTGTGCGCCTGCTAAAACATCACGCTTGCTTAAAATGACCGGAATCGCCTGTTTTTGTATAGGAGTAGGCTCACTATACCCTTGTTCTTGGATGGCTTTTAATAAAGGAGCCCCTAAACCTAATGTAGAAAATGACATATAATAATGTACCTTGTGTGTTAGCCCGCTGTAAGTGTTAAAAAAAACAAGTCTCGATTTGGCTAATGAATTAGTGTAGTTAAAGTTAAATAGTAGAACAAAAACGAAGTCAGATGTGAACCGAAGCACAAATAAATTTACGTATTATATCATAATCTATACTAATGATGTGTATAAACTATTATTTCATTAAGATTCGATACAATTTTACTAAATAAAGGGTGTAGATGAATAGATATGACGTGATCGTTGTCGGTTCTGGTGCAGCGGGGATGATAGCTGCCATAAAAGCCGCACGTGAGGGCAAAAAAGTCCTTCTTTTGGAAAAACTCTCAAAGCTCGGTGCCAAGCTCAAAGCTACGGGCGGCGGGCGATGCAACCTGACAAATACACTTGGTAACGAAGAGTTTATGGCAAAATTCGGTCGTAACGGGCGTTTTATGACCCAAGCATTAAACCTCTTAGACCACAAAGCACTCATAGCGTTTTTTCAAGAGATAGGCGTTGAGACACATGCACCCGACGGATTTCGCGTGTTTCCCCTCGGACATGATTCGCAGACCATTCTTAGTGCATTAGAAGATGAGCTTGAACGTTTACATGTAGAGGTGAAAACCTCGCAGAAAGTCACGGAGATCCTTCATGAGGGCTTACATGTAAGCGGCGCTAAAACCGACTCTCAAGTCTACAACGCACCAAATGTCATCATAGCTACGGGAGGACTTGGTTACCCTACCCTTGGAGCCGAAGGTGACGGCTACACTCTGGCATCGAGCCTCGGACACACTACAACCGAACTTTTTCCTGCGATGATGCCGCTTTTGACCAAAGAAACATGGGGTACCTCTTGTCGTGCCGATACCCTGCCAAAGGTCGAGCTGCGTGTTGATATTAAAAAATATAAGAACCTTAAAGCGCTAGGCGATCTCATCTTTACAAAGAGCGGTATCCGCGGTCCTGTCGTACTTGATTTTGCCCGAGAGATCACCCCGCTTTTGAGCAAACTCGGCGAAGTCCCCATCATCGCAAACCTGACAAAAGGGATGAATGAAGATGATATTCTCCGTCATTTTAAAAGCGAGATATTAAAAAATCCTGATGCAAATATTGAGCAAAACCTCCTGAGTATTCTGCCAAAATCGGTCATCCTTGAACTGTGCAGATTAACAGATGTCGATGCCTCGATGAAGTTCAATAAAGTCGAGGGAAAAAACCGTGCCGAACTTGTCAAGATACTCGCGTCCACTCCTCTGACCATAACGGGACACGAGGGGTTTAAGATGGCGATGATAACAAGAGGCGGGATCAGCCTCAAAGAGATAGACCCTCAAACAATGCAAAGCCGTCTGATGAAAGGAGTGTATTTCTGCGGAGAGGTCATGGACTTAGACGGACCGTGCGGAGGCTATAATCTGCAATGGTCATTTGCAAGCGGATACTTGGCAGGGTGTCTATTAAGTTAAAATATGGGTTTTTAAAAAAGTGGCTCTTGAATGATGGTGGAGATAAGGGGGTTCGAACCCCTGACCTCGACGCTGCCAGCGTCGCGCTCTCCCAGCTGAGCTATATCCCCGTTTGCGGGGGTATTATAGCAAAAAACTAACGACTTATCCTATCAATTTATATAAAATATTTGTCGTTATAAAGGAAAATAAAATCCCATAACCTACGATGGCGGAGCTGAGTTTGGGCGCTAGCCCCGTCATGGATGCCATTGCTCCTGCGGTTACCATGGGTGCCATTCCTGCTTCCATGATGGCTACATGTGAAGCTTGATTGTCCCATCCAAAAAGAGATGCTATACCTATGGCAATAAGCGGTGCCAAGAGGAGTTTTATAGCTAAAGAGGTGCTAAAAGGCTTTATCTCATCACGAGTGAGACGCAGTTTGAGCTGCAGACCGACAGCGACCAGACCGACGGGGATAATGGTACTTGCCATGTGTGAAAGCACTTTTGTTATGTTCTCGTTGAACTCTACACCCATCAGACAAAGAGCGATGATAAGCGCTATAAAAGGCGGAAACGTAAACACCTTGAAAGCTATCATCTTTATGCTCACCTCGCTTTTATGCGAATAGTACGAGACGATGAAAGTACCGTAGATCGAAAGTGCGAAAAACGTCCCCAACTGGTCATACACCAAGACATAAGGCAAGACCTCTTGTCCCATGTAAGCACTGATGAGCGGGATCCCCATAAACGAGGAGTTTGTAAGGACTGTGACAAGCATCAAAGAGCCCGTAATCTCCTTGCTAAAAGCAAACCATCTGCTCACATACAAAGTGATAACTGCGCTAAGCGCCATGACCACCCAAGCGATGACGACGGGGATGATAAGTTCTATGGAAAATGTCAGTTTTGGTATCTGTAAAAGTATCATCGCAGGAAGTGAAAAATAGATAACGAACTGATTTAAAGTGATGGCGGCATCGTCTGAAAAGATATTGAATTTTTGAATAGCATAGCCTAGGGCTATACAAAGCAGGATGAGGATGAAATTTTCCATTTATATGTTTACCTTAAAAGACAAGAGGCAAGAAGCCTCCTGTTTTAGTACTTTGTCAGTCTTGAAACGATGTCGTCTATGCTGTTTGAAAAGATGCTTTGTAAAAACGGCTCTATATCTTTTGAGTCATACGAAGGCGCCATCCATTTTGCGCTGCTCTCTTTAAAGTTCAGCGTTGTCACTTTACTCTCTTTTTTGACGATGACTTCGATGTCTATCTCACCTTTGAGGTTTTCACCGAAGAGCTTGTCACTATAGACTACATGGATATTTTTGATATGCACTTCAACATTAAAAGATGCATTATCTGAAGTCACGTCACTGTTAAAACCCGCAACACGTAGTGCCTGTTTTAGTCCCTCTTGGTATTGTGCTGCAAAATCTACATCACTGTACAACTTTGTACCCTCTTTTTGGACATAGCCGATAACTCGCTTATCCGCTCTCATATCCTGTACCAAGCCAAGATGGATACTCTTCTTCTCTTTGGCTATCTCTCCTGCGTAGTCACCGTCATAAGCTTTTAGCATGATAGCATCGTTTTTATAAGAACATCCGCCAAGAAACAGGGCGATTAGAATGATATACAGTAGATTTTTCATGAGCTTTCTCCTCTTTGAATTGCACAATTATACATAATAGATCATTAGCAATCTATAGAAGTTTTTCCTGCCCTATTCTATAAAGCGCAAAATCATATTTCAAAGGGTCGTTTGCATCGAACTCTCTGAGCTTACATGTAAGCTCGATGGCAGCTTGCAAATCGTACGTCTTGCGCTGTAAAAGTCCAAGTTTGCGGGAGACGTTAAAGGTATGGGTATCAAGCGGGATGATAAGGTCTTTTCTGTCCACTCCGCTCCAAAGTCCCATATCGATATTGTCATCTCGCACCATCCAACGAAGGTACATCATCCAGCGCTTAAGGGCACCTGCTCCTTTACTCTTTGTCGTGACACGAGACAGCAGAAAATCATATCCTTTTGAAGTATGCGGATACAAAGAGTTGAGTGTCGTTATAAGCTCGTTTATACCATCGATCACACTGGTCTGTTTGTCATACCCTCTCTTAAACACGTTTTCAAGCCTGTTCTCGTTTGTAAGACGTTTGAGAGCGATGAAAAGAGCGACGATATCTTCGCTTTTTTGAAAACGGTAATAGTGGTTTAAGAGAGCTTTTTCTATCTCTTTATCGCTTACATGTAAGAGTGAAAAATCGAGTGAATCCAGAAACTTGACTATCTGTTTGACATTACCGTAAGAAAACAGAGCGCAGATAAGAGAGATGGCTTCATCATTATAACGACGGGCGACTATGATGGGATCGAGCCGCTCTTGAGATATCTCATCTGCATGATTGCGTTTTAAGACCTCTGCATCAAGTCTCTCTTTAACCTCAGACATTAAGATGATAAAGTTTTTTTCTCTCACTTGAACCTGCGATATTGAGCTGTTTTCTGTATTTGGCAATAGTACGGCGCACCATCGTGACTTTGAACTTGTCTTGTATCATCTCTAAGAGTTTCATGTCGCTAAGAGGTTTTTTTGGCGATTCCGCTTTTACGATATGAAGCAGATAGTCTTTGATAGCAGAGTTTGACACATCTTCATCTATAGCAGTGGTAAAAAACTCTTTCATAGCAAAAATACCGCGGTCACATGCGATATATTTGTTCGCTATGGCACGTGAGATGGTAGAGGGGTTGTGTCCAAATTCATCGGCAAGCGTCTTAAGAGTCAAAGGCTTGATATCTCCGCCCGTGAAGAACTCATACTGATACTCGACTATCATCAATCCCACCTTGTAAAGCGTAGCTTTTCTCATATCAAGCGCATCTACGAGGCTTTTTGCTTCTTTGATCTTTTGGGAGATAAACTCATGTTCGACTGCATACTGCGTGTTGATGTTGATAGTCGGGTAATAACTGTCGTTGAGTTTCACCTCTATGCCGTTTTCCTCGTCAAAGAATATCATCAGATCGGGTATCACCTGAGCCGACTCTTCCAGATACTCGATAGCAGGAGGATTTTTAAACGTCCCTATCACTTTAAGTGCTTCTGAAAAATGCGGATCGTCACTGTAGGTGTGCATCTCTTGCAGATTTTCTATCAGCCTGACAGCCAACTCATAACCCGCATCGCTTATTTCGGAATTTTCAAGCTGAAATAAAAACGATTCTGACAGGTTTTTTGCACCTATGCCCACAGGCTCTATATGTATGAACCGTTTTCTCACACGTTCAAACTCATCCAGAGTCAGAGAGTTTTCATCACAAAAAGCCTCGCTGTCGCCCTCATAGTAACCGTTCTCATCAAGATTTGAAGCGACAAAATGAGCAATGCTCTGAGAGAGGGGCGTAGGAAAAAGCGGAGCTTCTAGCTGTTCGTCCAAGACATCATAAAGAGACCTTGACTGAATGGTAAGTGCTTCTATCTGTTCTGTTCTTGTGTTTGAAACACTGCTTGAGATGATCTTTTTGGGGATCTTGCTCTCAAAACTCTCCTCAAAACCCGAACTCACTTCTATGACCGGGTTCGCCTCGACAAAGGGAGCCATCGCTTCGCCTAGTTCACTGAGGCTCGAATGCAGTATCGGCAGCCAATTGCGCAAAGTATTTGAGAGTTTGTTTTTGGTCTCAACACTTTGACTGACTCTTAAAGTTGCCATATACCGCCATTCATTTCAAGTTCTAAAACTTGAAATCCTCCCCAAGGTAGTGTGTTCTAACATCGGCATTTCTGCCTATCTCATCACTCGTCCCGCTTGCTAAGAGTGTCCCTGATTTAATAACATACGCCCTGTCACATACAGCAAGAGTCTCACGGACATTATGGTCGGTAATAAGCACCCCTATACCGTACTCCACAAGCTGTTTGATGACGTTTTGGATGTCAAGTACAGCGATCGGATCGACCCCTGCAAAAGGCTCATCCAGAAGCAGGAACTTCGGCTTGTTGACAAGCGCTCTTGCTATCTCGACACGGCGGCGTTCTCCACCGCTGAGGCTGATACCTTTTCTGTAACGGATCGGTTCGATATTGAACATATCAAGCAGTTCCGTCAAACGGTTTTCCTGCTCCTCTTTACTCATATTTGAAGCCTGTGCAGCGACTAAAAGGTTGTCTTCGACTGTCAGATCTTTAAATATCGAAGCTTCCTGAGGAAGATAGCCTATTCCCTTTATGGCACGCTTGTGAAGCGGCATCTTTGAAAGGTTCTCACCGTCAAAAAAGACATCACCGCTGCTCGCTTCAACAAGTCCGCATATCATATAAAACGTCGTTGTCTTTCCAGCCCCGTTTGGTCCTAAAAGCCCGACGACTTCGCCGCTTCGTACTTCCAGCGACATCCCTTTGACTATCTCTAAACTTTTTATTTTTTTGACAAGTTTTTCAGCTCTTAATGTGTGCATCGTCTACCCTGTATAATCTTTTATCATCTAATTTTGCTATATTTATAACAACGAACGGTATCTCGGCGCTACGCAGTATCTCGATAAGCGTATTGTCTCCCCATTCAACGAAGTGGTACCCCTCACGCTCCAGCTCTTCCAACATCCCTAAAGCCATAAAATGCTCTATTCCGTGGTTGTAGATATCATAGTGATAGATATTCTCACCGTAACACTGTTGCAGTGAAAACG
This sequence comes from bacterium, assembly GCA_018824305.1. GTDB lineage: Bacteria > Campylobacterota > Campylobacteria > Campylobacterales > Sulfurimonadaceae > Hydrocurvibacter. The sequence continues at coordinate 179,988 of JAHJGM010000009.1, read as the reverse complement.
TAGGAGAGGTCACGGCTTCCTCGATGCCAAACGCTTTGGCAAACGCAGAGACAAAGGTAGTCTTTCCGGCCGCAAGATCACCGCGCAGTATCACGACACCGCCGCTTGAGAGAAGTTCCATAACCTCTTTTGTAAGTACCGACAGATTCTCTTTGTCTAAGATAAATTCTTTCACAGTTTTGATGATACCTCTATGATCTGTTTGAGTTTTGCTTTTGCATTGCCTGAGAGCAAAGCATCTTTTGCTATCTCTAATCCGTCTTGAAAATCCCTTGCCTGAGCATCTACGATAAATGCCGCAGCTGCATTTATAAGGACTATGTCTCTTTGGGCGTCCGTTGCACGGTTCTCAAATATATCTGTAAGAATCTTTGCATTTTCATCACCGTCACCGCCTATAATGGCCGCTAGCGGAGCTCTTTTAATACCATAGTTCTGCGGATCGATGACAAACTCTTCAATAGAGCCGTTTTTTAGTTTTGCCGCATAAGTGACATCTGAGATACTGATCTCATCCATGCGCTCCCTTGAAGAGACGACAAGAGCATCTGTGGCTTGATTGATTTTCAGTGCTTCGGCTAGTTTGGGTACAAACGATTTGTCAAAAACACCGAGCAGTGTCTTCTTCACTCCCGCAGGGTTTGTAAGCGGTCCCAGGATGTTGAAGATCGTTTTATCGGGGATGCTTTTTCTAACGGGCATAATGAATTTCATAGCGGGATGATAGTTCTGTGCGAACATAAAAGTAAAACCTGTCTCTTCTAAAAGTCTTGCGCTGTTTTCTTTGCTCAGATCGAGTCTGACACCCAGTCTCTCAAACATATCGGCACTCCCTGACTTTGAAGTCACGGAGCGGCTTCCGTGTTTTGCAACGTACGCTCCCGATGAAGCTACAAGCAGAGAAACGGTTGAAGAGATATTGAAACTTCCTATCTTATCGCCGCCTGTTCCGACGATATCTATTATTCTATCTTTTAGTTCCTCTTTTACGGGCAAAGCGATAGAGTGGTTTCTCATTACATGTGCAGCAGCGGCGATGGTTTCTACATTGGTCGATTCATCAAGCTTCAGCCCCGTCAAAAATTCACGCATCTGCTCATCGTTCATCTGATGCTCAAAAAGACGTTCAAACATCTCTAATGACTCTTGATAGTTCACTGCATCTCCTTTACATACTTGTCTTGTTCGGATTTTGGCGTAGATTTTACAGCAGGAAGGCTCAAAACACAGTATTTTTTTTCTCCGCTCAAATAAGCGATCGTTATCACATCTCCGATAGCGACATCTTTGCTTGGTTTTACAACTTTGCCGTTGATACTGACGACACCGTTTGCTATCATATCTTGTGCGACAGAGCGTCTTTTCGTGATATTGACACTGTTCAAAAATTTATCGATTCTCATAAAAAATTTATTCCCAACTTGATTTTCTTTATTTTAGACAAAAGAACCTAAAACAGATGTAAAATATGGAACAATTTTTGCATTATTTTTAATTAAAAGAAGATTACAGACAGAAGCGGAAGAAGTTATCGGTAAATGAGCTAACGATTAGCTCATTATCCCTTTTATCATGAAGAAAACCGCAGCACTCAAAACTGCAGCGGCAGGAACGGTAATGATCCATGCAGCGATGATCTTTTTAACGGCATCTCTTTTAACGTACTTGATCTTTTTAGCACCTTTGTACTCTTTTTTCTCCATTTTTACAAGCTCTTCTTTTTCATCGATCCCTTTAAAAAGTTCGACGATTCTTTCATAGTCCTGCTGGTTTTTATTTTCGAGTTTATCAAGTTTTTTCAGCTCATCACGCATATCGTCTAGCGCTTTTTTATCTGCCTTGAACTTTTCTCTCACGCTTTGTATAAACATAGATTCACCGCGGTCAAGATACTCTCTTAAAAATCCTACACCAAAGACACCGCCGACGGCGATATGAGTAGAAGAAACAGGAAGTCCAAGCTGAGAAGCGACGATAACGGTAAGCGCTGCAGCCATCGCGATGCTGAATGCTCTCATCTGATCAAGTTCGGTGATCTCGTGTCCGACTGTTTTGATGAGTTTCGGTCCGTAAAGAGCAAGTCCTATGACTATCCCTATCGCACCCACACTCATTACCCAAAACGGGATACCGACCTGCTTGTTTATAGCTCCGCCCATAACAGCATCATTGATAGCCGCCAACGGCCCTATCGCATTTGCTACGTCATTTGCTCCGTGAGCAAAACTAAGCAGTGCCGCTGCAAAGATCAAGGGAATAGTAAAAAGCGTATTGACACCCATTCTGTTTTTGGCTACTTTATCTGCCGCTTTGACGATTGCAGGTTTGACGACAAAGAATATGATTATCGAAGATACGACACCGATCCCAACAGCAGAAAGAAAGTTGATTTTGACCAGATGCTTGACACCTTTGAGCATGAGATATGTGACAAATGCCATAGCCATGATAGCAACAAGCAAAGGCACCGCTTTTTTTGCACTTTCTATCATATCTTTTTGGTAGACTATGTTTTTCTTTATATAAAACAAAAACAAAGCAGCAATGACTCCGCCGAGTATAGGAGAAACGATCCAGCTGGCGACGATACTGCCTACCGTGCCCCATGAGACGATCTTAAATCCCGCAGCAGCCACACCCGCACCCATAACACCGCCGACAATCGAGTGCGTCGTAGAGACAGGCGCACCGAAATATGTCGCAAGATTCAGCCATAATGCAGCGCTTAAAAGTGCAGCACTCATCGCCCAGATGAAAATATCGGGATTCGCTATCATACTAGGGTCGATGATCCCTTTTTGTATCGTTTTGACTACGTCGCCGCCCGCTATAAAAGAACCGCTTGCTTCAAAAATTGCCGCGATGATGATCGCACCCATCATAGTAAGCGCTTTAGAGCCTACGGCAGGTCCTACATTGTTCGCGACATCATTTGCACCGATATTCATCGCCATATAAGCACCAAATACCGCGCCGATGATCAGAAATGGATTATCGTGATTGCCATCATGTGAAAAAGTCGTCCAAAAAAACACTAACGCTATAAATAAAAATGCAAGAGCCAATCTCGCATAACCGCTTGGCTGTGTTTCTATCGTAGCCTTTTCCATACTTCTGATTGTCTTTATATCCATTTTCTACCCTGATTTTTTAATTGGGAGATTATATATAAAGTGCTGTGAAAACTAGATTAAAGTATGAAAGATTAAATGAAGATGTATACTAGACCTCAAAAGAGAGGTCTATTCGATGAGGCCCAGCTCGCCGCCGATTCTTGCATAAAGAAGCAGACTTCCTACATCCAAGGCACGATCTGCGATCTTTTCGCTTTTTCTAAGAGCGCTCAAGATTTTGGTAAACTTGCCAAAATCTTCTATACTTGGAGCTTGTTTATAAATATTGTCCTGTAAAAGTTCATACAGGTCATCTGTTTTGCTCTCTGAGATAAGGACTTTATTAAAAAGTTCCTGTGTCTCGTCCGTACATGTGGTCTTTATCATAGTCACTACGGCAGTCAGACACTCTACCGTTGATTTTTGCATAGGTACCGCGAACTCTTTAACCGTAGTCTCATCCAGTTCTGTACAGTAATTGCTCAGACCCGATATAAAACTTCTCGTGTTTGAAGAAGCGCGTAAAAGCTCGTTTGTTATCTTAAAAAACGAGACGATAAGACGCAGGTCTCTCGCTTCAGGAGAGTATAATGCCAATATCTTGACAATTGTATTATCTATCTCAACTGTTTTAGAGCTCATGTTTTTTAAGCTCTCTTTTGCTTTTTCCAAAAGCTTCTTATCACACTCCTGAAGTCCGTTCAGTATGACTCTGTTCGCTTCTAAGATATTTTCTGCAATCGTCGCTATTTTTTCATTTATATCGTCTAATTGGTTGCTGTAAGTTTTTAACATTATCCAAATCTCCCCGTAATATAATCTTCTGTTTTTTTCTCTTTAGGATTTAAAAAGATCTTCTCTGTCTCATCATACTCAATTAAATCCCCCAAATACATAAATGCAGTATAATCGCTGATACGGCTTGCCTGCTGCATATTGTGCGTAACGATGGCGATACTGACATCTTTTTTAAGTTCTACTATCAGCTCTTCGATAGCTGCTGTGGAGATAGGGTCAAGTGCAGACGTAGGCTCATCGAAAAGCAGAAGTTCAGGTTTTAGCGCGACTGCTCTTGCGATACACAAACGCTGCTGTTGACCACCGGAAAGTCCCATCGCACTTTTGTTCATACGATCGCTGACCTCTCCAAAAAGTGCACTGCCTTTGAGTGCTGCTTCGACTCTGTCTGCGAGTTCCGTTTTGTTTTTGATCCCTGCGATACGAAGACCGTAAGCGACATTATCGAAAATACTCATCGGAAACGGTGTCGGTTTTTGAAAGATCATTCCTACACGCTGACGAAGTGCGATAAACTCATTTTCTCTTTTGATATCAAGGATATTTTCCATCTCCTGCGTCTGAGCATTTAAAAGCATAAGTCTGCCTTCGTAATCATTCCCGGGGTAAAGGTCATGGATCCTGTTTAAAGATCTAAGAAGCGTAGACTTACCACACCCGCTAGGACCTATAAGGGCTGTTATAGAGTTTTTCATAATCGGTAAATTAATGTTGTTTAATGATCTAGCCGGCGCCGAAGCGTATGTGAAACTAAAATCTTCTATACTCATTATTGGCATAAATTTTATCCTTTGTGTCTTGTGATGTATCTTCCAACCAGGTTTATCAATAAAACCAGAATTGTCAATATAAATGATGCTGCCCAAGCCAGATCGCGACTTGCCGATGTAGGATCGTTTGCAAGGTTGTAAATACTTACGGTCAAAGATGGATAGGCCTCTGTCAGGTCTAAACTAAAATAGTTACTTGTCTCGCTGGTAAAAAGAAGCGGTGCAGTCTCACCTATGATCCTTGCAAATGATAAAAGCAGACCTGTCATGATCCCTACTTTCGCAGCTTTGATGATGACATCCAAAATAACACGGTATTTACTTGCTCCCAATGCCATCCCTGCCTCACGCAGCTCTATGGGAACAAGCGAGAGCATATTGTCCGTCGTATTGATAACGATAGGGATCATCATGATAGCAAGCGCTATACTTCCCGCAAAACCGCTCGTCCCGCCTGTCGGAGCGACTACTACGGCATAAACGAAGGCACCTATGACGATCGAGGGCGCACTCATCATAATATCGCTGAGATCACGGATCAGTCTTACAAACTTGCCGCGTCCATACTCTTGAAGATAGATCCCCGCAAGCATACCGATAGGGATACCGATAAGCGAAGCGATACCGGCTATGATAAACTGACCGATGATAAGATTTCTAAGTCCGCCGTCTATAAGATCTTTAAAGAACAGCGAAATATGAAACGATGAAAGCCCTTTGGCTATCAGCGTTATGAGTATCCATCCCAAAAATGCCAGACCGATCAAAGCAGAAATAGTCGATAGTAACAAGACGATCTTATTTAATGTCAATCTCATTAGTCAGCCTTTCTTAGAAAATAAAATTTCGCGATCGAGATGACCAAGAAACTTATGATAAAAAGTAAAAACGCAAGATAAAAGAGTGACGAGAGTGTAAGACCTGTCGCTTCGCCAAAGTTATTCGCCATAGCTACAGGGATCGATACAGTCGGATCGCTGAGTTTATGCGGCATCAAGAAGACCGATCCGATCAAGAATGCCACCGCCATCGTCTCGCCTAAAGCACGACCGAGTGCAAGTATGACAGAGCCGATAATACCTTTTTTGGAGTATGGGAAAATCACATCTTTTATGACTTCGAACTTCGTAGCACCAAGGGCGTACGCGGACTCTTTTAAGACATCGGGCGTAGTCCTCATACTGTCTCTTGTGATCGCTGCCATAAAGGGAAGTATCATAACTCCAAGCACTAACCCTGCCGTTAAAAGCGAGACCTGATAACCGCCTACTACGCTTTGGATGATTGGAGCAAAATAAAAAAGTCCCCACATCCCGAAGATGATACTAGGGATAGCAGCAAGCAGCTCTATGGCGATACCGACGACATTTGATATCTGTTTAGGGGCGATCTCCGCCAAAAAGACCGCGATCCCCATAGCGATCGGCAAAGCAAAGACCATAGCAATCAAAGTAGAAAGCAGAGTTCCGACTATGGGAATAAGTCCGCCATAGATAGTTTTTGTTAGGGTATCATCTTCATCATTATATGCAGCCAATATATCATCTTCAAATGTTGCGGGTTCTTGTTTGATTTTTTTGGCATCGTCGGCTAAATGCGAGACGCTGTTTTCAATGGGAACATCTTTCTCCCAAGCAGACTCGGTAATAAATCCCAAACCGAACTCATCAATTGCAGGCTTTGCAGAGTTAAATAGACTGATAAATATAGACACAAGTAACACTAGGACAAGACTAGCGCTTATCAAGGAGAGATTTTTGAAGATTTTTTCCATTAATATACCAATGCTTTATAAATTCTAAAAAATGCATTCTATGCACTTTTAAAAATTTATCACTATTTTGAAACGAAATTATAAACCAGATAAGATATAAGCTTCATTAAATGGGGATTTTTTTGCAACTTGAACAAAAAGTTCAAGTTGTTTTTATCGCGGAAGTATTAGTTAACACCTTTTTCAGACCAGTACTTTCTGATCTTGTCAGTCAATGCATCCGGAAGTGGAACATAACCTAATTCACTTGCAAGTGCTTGACCGTTTTTGAATGACCAGTCATAGAAAGCTGTAACTTTTTTGTCCATTGCTACCGCTTCTTTTGGCATCAAGATAAATGTCGCAGCAACGATCGGGTAAGCGTCTTTGCCAGCCGGATCAGCGATTACAGCATAGAAATCTTTTTTAGGATCAAGATCAGCTTTTGCAGCAGCGGCTTGGAAAGCTTTTAATGTAGGAGTAATAAAGTTACCCTCTTTGTTCTCAACTACAGCCATTTGAAGACTATTGTTTGTTGCATCAGCATAATCAACATAACCAACAGAGTATGGAGTTTGTTTGATAAGTGCAGCTACACCAGTATTTCCTTTACCGCCAACGTGGTGATCACCCGGCCAGTTAAGAGCTTTTTTAGCACCGTATGCTGTTTTCCACTCATCTGAAATTTTGCTTAGGTAGTAAGTAAAGTTGAATGTAGTTCCAGAACCGTCAGCACGGTGAACGAAAGTGATCTTTTCGTGTGGAAGTTTTACACCTTTGTTTGCATCAGTGATAACTTTGTCATCCCAGTATGCTACTTTACCAAGTACGATTCCTGAAATTGCAGCACGGCTTAAGCTTAATTTAGGAGTATTTGGCATGTTATAACTCATAGTGATCGCACCAACTACACCTGGGAATTGGTAAAGTTTGTCTTCTGCAAGTTTAGGAGGATTTAAAGGTGCATCTGTACCTGCGAAATCAACTGTTCTAGCTTCTGCATCTTTGATACCAGCAGAACTACCTTTAGAGATATAATCGATCTCGATTCCGGTTGCTTTATGATACGCACCTATCCATGATTGATAAACGCTGTAAGGGAAAGAAGCTCCACTACCTTTTAAGTCCGCAGCAGATACTGAACCAGTTGTAACCAATAAAGCAGCCAATGGTGCTAATAACGCAAGTTTTTTCATTTGATGTTACCTTTGTTTAATTTTGATAGCGGTATGTTAAACTCTTTTGATTACAAGTTGATTACAAAGAGAGTAAATGCTATAGTTATACTTAAAAAATTGGAGTTCCTATGGACGAAGCATCTGCAGTCGGCGAAAATATCATACTTTTTTTGGTAATACTGGGCATAGTCGGTATAATACTTACAAGAAAAAAAGAGAAATAAGGTGAAAATGATGAAACAAAGTCAAATTGATAAAAACTGGTTTATTATATTTAGCGTAATGCTTGTATTTGGTATAGTTTGGGCGATGATAGGAGACAGCAGTGCAAAGATCGTTTTTGTAACGGTTGCATTCGGATTGTTTTTATACGCAGGCGTCAAAATGGAGCTAAACGCATTTCATGCAGCTCATGCAAAAGATGCACACCACTAAATAGGGATTTTCCCCTATTTGATATACTCTGCGACCAACTCTTTTATACGATTATAGATCTTCTCAAAATCCGTAGAATAAACTCTAGTATGGGCTATGGACGTAATAAAGTTCGTGTCTTTCTGCCATCTTGGGACTATGTGCATGTGTACATGTTCTGCTATCCCTGCCCCACCGCTCTCACCAAGGTTCATCCCGATGTTTACACCGTGGGCATTAAACCCCTCTTTTAAAAGCCTGACCGATTTTTGCGCCAAGTCGCTCATATGCAGCCATGTCTCACTCGGCAACTCTTCGAGTTTATCGGTATGAAGATGCGGGATGATCATAAAATGTCCGGGAGTGTAAGGGTATTTATTCATAACCATAAAACAGTACTCATCACGATAAAGCACATGTAGGGCACTGTCATCTTTTACATGGGAGCTTATATGACAAAACACACATCCCTCTATGCGTTCGCCGCTGACATACTCACTTCTCCAAGGTGCATATAGTACATCATTCATAGATCAACTGCCTTTTCTTTAACTTTTATATGACGCTAAAAGACCATTTAGCTTTCCTGTCATAGACGATAGATGTTCAGATGCCGAAGCTATCTCTTCTACACTTCTTGCATTGGACGCGGAAAGTTCATTTACGACTTGGACTTTATCGATCATTGACTGAATCGCCTTTCCGTTTTCTGCATAACCGATTACCATATCATCAACTTTTTTGACAGCTGAATCCATAACGTTGGCACTGCTTGAGATCTCATTTTGCACAATCACGGCATTTCCTGAAAGCTTTTCTATCTCGACAGCATTTAGTGAGATCGCCTCGCTTGCATCGATGATAGCTTGAACCATTAGACTGATCGTAGCATTGATCTCAGACAAAGATTTTTGTGTACGTTCTGCAAGTTTTCGGACTTCATCGGCAACCACGGCAAATCCGCGACCATGTTCGCCAGCACGCGCGGCTTCGATAGCAGCATTAAGTGCAAGTAGATTTGTCTGGTCTGCAATATCTCCAATGACCTCTAATACAGCTTTTATCTGTCCTGCATCAGTGCTTAAAACACTCAGTTTAGCTGCAAGTTCTGCTTCTGCATGTGAACGTACGCTGATATCATCCGTTAAAGCCACGATCAACTTGTTTGTTTTTTCCAATGTATGTTCTGCATCGTCAAGTTCATGTTCGGTCTCTTTGGCATCTTCGATTGCGTTGTTTAAGATTGTTTGAAGATTATTTCCCTGAGTACAAACTTCACCGACTATTACAGACTCATCCTCTGCTTTTTTACCGATTTCCAGTGATGTACGAGCTAGCTCCTCAGAGATAGATGCATTCTCATAACTTGTCTCTTTTGCTTGGATAATAGTCTTTTGTACTTTTATAATAAAACCATTGATGTATTTAGCGACATCGGCGATTTCATTGTTTCCGACGATTGCAAGTCTTTGGGTCAGATCTCCCTCCCCGTCCGCCAAATCTTTTGCTCTGTTTTCCAGCTCTTTTAATGGACGTACAAGTGCTATATTAAGTAAAAATATAGCAACAGTCAATGAGATAATAAAAATAACGATAGAGGCAATAGCCATCTTATTTCTAAAATCATTTGGAGCCTTCATCACTTCTGCTTCACTGATCTCACTTACAATCGCCCATTGTAGATCCTGACCTACTTTTATCGGTGCATGCGCAGCCAATACACGATCCCCATGATAACTTGGCATCATATCGATGCCCGTTTCTCCCGCAAGACCATCAATTGCTGCCTCTGTATCCACTTTGCCTGTCGATGGATTTGCAAAGGAAGCCTTAATCGAATGTTCTTTAGGGTCTAAGAAGCTGTCACTTCTCATAAGCTTATCTGGACCTACTAAAAAATCTTCTTGCGTATCTTCATAGCCCTTGCGGAAATTCATGATCTTATCGATCGCGTCATCAGATATCTGAAATGCTAAAACCGCTATTAATTTCCCATTTTTTATAACAGGAGCTCCAATGAACATCGCAGGTATACCGGCACTTGGAGCGTATGGTTTCATATCTACAAAAGTGGCTCTTTTATTTTGCATGACTTTTTTGAAGAGTTCACTAAGCCCTGAATCTTTTAGATCACCGTAAAGGAGATTAGCTCCATAGTCTGACTCTTTTGCATGGGTATAGATAACATGACCATCGACTGGATCGATTAAAAACACATCATAATAACCATAGTTATCGACATAGTTTTTAAAAAACTCCTCATACGGAGCAGTGATCTGTTTTACATGAGGATTATTGACAGGAAAACTACCCTTTTTATCAAAACTAATCTCTTGATCTAATGCATTAAGATCATTAATGAGTCCTAATATATTTTGGCTCTTTGAAAGAGAGTTTATATCTCTCATTCTTTCTTTAAAAAACTCTTCTATTTGGATAGACTTTGAGTCTCTTGCCGATAACAAAGACTCATAGCTTTTATGCATTAGAAGCGCTCTACTCTCTGTAGAAACTATATAAATCGTTACAATCGCCATAAAAAACATAGAACCAAAGATAAGCCCCAAATTTTTTGTTTTAATCGTCACATCTGTTATGCTTCTCATTACGACCCTCCCAATTTATATCTATGCTAATGCCCTAAAATAAGATAAAGCATCTCTTTGTCTAAATATAACTTATTTTACTTAATTGTCGGTAACAATATTTTTTTATTTTAGTTCTATTATAAGAATGCAAATACTAAGTCCGGGAAAAATATAACGATACAAAGAGCGGCAAGTTGCAATAGTATAAAAGGAATAATGCCTTTATATATCTGCATCGTCGTTATCTCTTTGCTGGCACCCTTTAAAAAGAAGAGTGCAAGACCAAAGGGCGGTGTTAAAAACGATGCCTGAAGATTGAGCGCTATTAAAACCGCGAACCAGATAGGGTCTATGCCAAAAGCGTTCATTATCGGCACCAAGATAGGCACGATGATAAAAGATATCTCGATAAAATCGATAAAGAAACCGAGTAAAAAGATAGCGAACATAGAAACGGCAATGAATACCCAGACATCACCGATATCGTTGCTGAAAAACTCCAGTATCATATCTGTCCCGCCAAGCTCGTTAAAGACAAGGCTAAACGCCGTAGCACCAAAGAGTATCATGAATATCATACCCGTGAGTTTTATGGTTTCAAGCGAAGCATATTTTACCATTGCCCAGTCAAGCGAACGGTTGATGAAACTCAGAAGCAATGCACCCACTACTCCAAAGGCAGCAGACTCTGTCGGAGATGCAATGCCCGCAAAAATGGAACCAAGAACACTCACCATTAAAAGAAGCGGCGGGAACAGAGATAAAAGAAGTTCTTTTGCCGATACCTTCTCCTCCACTTCATAGACGGGTGCGACTTCGGGCTTGATGTATGAGATAAAGAGGATATAGACGATATAAAGTCCCACAAGTACAAGACCCGGAAGGATCGCCGCTTTAAAGAGGTCTCCTACACTCACGCTCATAACGTCACCAAGGATGATAAGGATGATGGAAGGCGGAATGATCTGCCCGAGCGTTCCGCTGGCTGCGACCGTTCCAGCAGCGAGACTTTTGTCGTATCCGGCTTTTAGCATCAACGGCAGTGCGATAACGCTCATCATGACCACCGATGCGCTTACTATCCCCGTAGATGCTGCGAGCATAGCACCCACAAGCACGACACTCACGCCAAGTCCGCCGCGCACACCGCGAAACAGCATACTCATAGAGCTTAAAAGCTTCTCCGCCATCATCGATTTTTCGAGTATGAGACCCATCGCAATGAAAAGAGGAACAGCCATAAGCGTGGTATTGTTCATGATCCCGTAAATTCTAAACGGCAGGATGTCAAACACCTCGAATCCAAGTCCAGGGATAAACGCCGCAAAGACAATGGCAACCGTACCAAATGCAAATGCGACTGGGATGCCGACAAGTAAAAGCACAAGTACGACTGCAAACATCAAAAGAGCTATCATCGTGTAAGCTCCTCTTTACATGTAAGCACCTCTTTGATTGCCTGCATGATCAAAAAGATAAACCCAAGAGGCATCAAAGACTTGACGATAAAACGGTACGGCAGTCCTCCCGGATCGGATGAACCCTCCATCTGAACGAAACTAAGCTCCACAAAATGAAGCCCCTCATAGACGATGAGAAGCGAAAAAGGGATGACAAACAACAGTGCCGCGATAAGATTGATGATACTTTTAGTTTTGTGAGAGTAGTTGTTATAAAAGATATCGACTCTTACATGCGCACTTTTTTTGAGCGTATAGGCGATGGAAAAGAGCATGATAAGATCGAATAGATGCCACTCAAGCTCCTGCAGCGCCGTTGAGCCTTCAGAAAAGACATATCTCGCCAACGCGTCATAAACGATCAAAAGTACAAGCAGGGAGAGCACAAACGCTGCGAAGTATCCGATGTAAAGCGTGAACTTGTCTATCTTTTTTTTCATTTTATACTCACTTGTCCATTCATCAGCATCGGGAGGAGGAAATCTCTTAGCTGGGTTAGGTTTTGGGATTGTTGTTCAAGTAAATTTTGTTTTTCTAATATTGGATTTATTATTTTTTCAATTTTTTCTATTAATGTTATCGGAGGTATTACAATTTTACTTTGTTTCAAATGTTCTTGAGTAATATGTCCCATTGTTGTTTTTCGTAAATTTGCCATCATTTTAAAATGTTGTAGATAATTCAATAATTCAAAAAAATAAAATACTTTTGGAAACTTATCTGATGTGACTTTAAAAATATGTTGATTCAAAGCACCTTTCCCATTAGACCACATTTTAACATCTAAAGTTGCAGACCAAGAAAAAAGAATATCACCATTTTCTATAATAGCTTCTTTTGGAATATCTGCTTTTGCAAATTCAGTGTTATCACTATACCCCTCATTCATCTCTTTAATTTTAATTACTCTTAAATAATTTTCATCAGTTGGGCGATGTTTTTGCATAGGTAACCCATTAAAATAATTTGCAATATTCCATAATGAGTTCACCTCCCAACCCTCTGGAATCTCTCTTTTTAGCTCCTCATTATAAACCATTTTCCCGCCTGATGATTTGTAGGGTTTGCCGTTGGCATTAGGAAAATCAAACTGTACAAACCAGTAATCATAAAGAGTTTTTGACATAGCTTCAAGCTCTTTGTTTATGCGGTTGTTGAGTTCTATTTTTTCATTCATTAAATGAAACATATCTCCAATTTTTACTTGGTTATCATACTTTGGCAAAAGTAAATCTAAATATGAAAATATTTGTTCATTTAAACTTGCTCTTAAAGTTATGACTGCATTATTAGTCATAGTTTTTCTAAATAATTTACTTCTTAAATAAAATGCAAGATATTTATTATAAGTAATATTATCCTGTAATGGTCTCAGTCTTTTCACAAAACCACTATATGTAGCTTTTGGATAGTCTTTTAATGCTACACAACTCATTGCAAGTTCATCAATTGTCTCACTTGTTCTTGTTAAGAGTATATCTCCCTTTAAAATAGAATACGTTTTTTGCTCTCTTTCGGATGTATCCATTAATTCATCTAATTTTTCAGGTATAAAATAATTATTATAAACTACAGAAAAAGAGACAAATGGTGAACCATGACCTGCCTGTTCTGGTTTTGAAGAGATACCCGAACTAAAATCATATAATTCATTAAATTTATATTTTTTTAGTTTATTCATAAATCAGCTCATTCAAAGATTTCAAAATCTCATCTTCCAAAACTTTCCCCTCAGAAAACATACTCTCCAAGTTCTCACTAAACTCTTTCATCTTCGCTTCAAACTCATCTTTTGTAATGTCCACATATTCTATCTTCACATCAAAATACTGTCCTGCTGAGAAAGAGTAGTTTTTAGCTTTTATCTCCTCGTAACTTACCACGACCGACAAATCTTCTTTGACTCTTTTGTTGTTAAAAGTGTTGATAATCTCATCTTCTTCTTTAGGACTTAAAACAGTTTTTTGGTTTTTACCCTCTTTTACTTTTTTGCCCAAGTTGGAAGCGTCTATGAGTACAACGCCCTCTTTGTTTGAGCGGTCTATGAAGACGATGGAGACATTTGTTCCAGTGGTTGCAAAGATGTTGCTCGGCATGGAGACGACACCCGCGAGCATCTTCTCATCTATGAGTTTTTCTCTTATCTTTCTATCTATCCCGCTTTGAGCAGTGATGAAGCCAGTCGGCACAACCACGGCAGCTTTTCCACCCTGCTTGAGAGAGAAGATAATGTGCTGTAAAAAGAGCGAGTAAATCGCCATACTCTCTAGTTTCTTTGCTGGAACTTTTGGGATTCCCGCAAAAAATCTCTCATGATTCTCTTTGCTATCGAGGTCATCTCTAAAATCGCTAAAGTCCATTTTAAACGGTGGATTTGAAACGATGTAGTCAAACTTTTTCAGAGCCTCACCCTCTCTGTGATAAGGGTGCAGGATTGTATTACCTTGAATGATATTTTGAATCGAGTGTACAAGATTGTTTAAAACCAGATTGAGCCTTAAGAGGCTTGATGATTTTTGAGAAATATCTTGTGAGTAGATAGTACAGTTCTTTTCTCCTATAGCATGGGCAATATTCATAAGAAGCGTTCCAGAACCTGCTGAGGGGTCGTAACATGTCACATTTTTGACATCACCCTGCACCAAGATAGCCGCCATGATTTTTGCTACGGCATGTGGAGTGTAATACTCCGCATATTTTCCGCCGCTGTCGTTGTTGTAGTCTTTTATGAGATACTCAAAAATAGTCGCATAAAAATCGTACTTTTCTTTAAAGATTTTTTCAAAACTAAAATGTACAAGTTTGTTGATAACTGCTTTACAAAAAGCATCTCTTTTTGAGCTGTCAGAGATAAACTCACTCACATTATCAAAAAGAGTTATCTTTGCTCCAGTCTCTGTTTTTACTGCAAATATATCGTTGTTTTCATTTGCAATTGTTCGTAAAGTCTCATCAAATGTTTTGGCAAAATCTGGGCTGTTTTGGATTTCAAAAAGATGAGAAATAAGATGTTGCGGTCTCAGTCTAGCCGTATCTGCACTTAATGCCATAAGTAAGAATTCTTTGTCATCAGCAGACATAGCGCTATATGCTACTTCCCATTTCTCTGCTTTTGCAAGCGTTTCATTGTTTTGCTTAGCTTCATAAGCAAACTTGTCATTTAAAAATTTATATAAAAACACTTGTGTAATAATTTTAAATTCATTTCCGTCATTACCTAAACCGTAACTAGAACAAATCCCTTTTAAACTATCTATTAACTTTTTTGTTTCTCTCTCAAAATCTTGTGTTGTCAAATTTATTCCTATTTTTTTAATCCGTCTAATATAATCTTTTCCATATTGTCACTATCTGCAAACTGAACACATTCTATTGCAGCATCGATATACTCTTTTGGTGTTATAGTCGAATAATCAATGTACTTATATCCGTTAAACAAGGCTATCATGTCAAAAAAAAGCCTTGTGATTCGACCATTCAACTCATAAAATGGGTGTAAAGCTATGAGTTCACATTTATAGTAAGCTAGTTTTTTAGCAAACTCTTCTTTTGGTTTGTTTTCATAATCTTTTAAAAAATTATCTTTTTTTAATGCTTCAAATATTTTTTTTGATTCACTTTGTACATACATTCCTTGACAAAATCTAGACTCACCTTTTGCCATATTGACATCTCTATATATTCCTGCCCAATCATACAAAGCTTCAAAAGTTCTTCTATGGAGTTCTATGAAATAAGTCTCATCAAAAACTGTATTTTCATTAAGCTCATCATAAAAAATCTTGTAGGCTTCTGTTATCAGCTCTTTTTCTAGCTCATGAATTTCTACACTATCATCTATATTGAGCCTATTTCTAGGTACATCAGTATCTTTAATATAGACATCGCTACTTTGAACTTTGTACTTTGATGCCATGTTTTTCCCTTAGTTCGCGAACCTTTTTAACAACCTCTGCATCCGCTTCTTTGTAGCCTTCTATAATTTGTGTTGTAAAAATTACTTTTTCAAGTTCTTTGCTATCTATTGGATTTTTACTCATTTCAATAACCTTTCAAAATTTAAACTATATTTTACCAATTTATACTTCCATTATACTCATTCATGTATTCATGGAGTACTAAAGCACTTATCTCTCTAGTAGCATGTGGATTTAAGTCTATGTGATGCTCTTTTTTAAACTGATTGAAAACTGTAGTTAGCATCACTCTATTGAAATAATCCTCATTTTCTAAAATAGAGTTATTATGGAGAACTTGTTCATCCGTCTCTTTTTTTACATCACAAAGAGCAGCATAAACCTCACTCTTCATTTTAGATAAGTCGTCATTTTCCATCAGTCGTTTATGTATTCTTGCATATTTTGCGTCATTTTGATATTTATGTTTTAAAAGCTCATTCTGATAATTAAGCTGTTTAATCTTCTCTTGTATTTTTTCAAGTGTTGCTATATTTTTGTTCATCTCGTCTTGTGTCACTTCGTTTAAGTTTTTGTTTTTAAAGAGTCTTTGAAGTTCCTCTTTTAGCGAGATAAACTCAGGGTCTTTTTTGTCAAAGTTACCTGCTAATGCTTCTCTGGTTCGCTTTAGAGTATTTTTGAGTTTATCTGCTAGAACAAGCTCTTCTTCCCCTATCTTTGTAAACTTAAACAGTATATCTTCAAGTGCATAGTTTAAGATATTTGCATTGTCATCTCCGCTTTCAAGTGCACTTTTTTGGTTCAATAAATTGAGGTGGTTTGATGCTTCACGGTATAGTAGATTTAACTTTGCAAAATCCATCTTTTCAAGTAGTTCATTATGACCAAAAAGTCTTATAAGGTTATAGAGACTTTTTGCATCACCTAGCACTCTTTTTACCTCTTGCATTTTTTTAACATCTTGGATTTGATTTATCTGCTGTGAAAAAATTTCTGCATTCATTGTATCAAAACTAAACAGAAGCTCTTTTATAGCTTGAATCTCCTCTTCTATCTCTTCACGTGATTTGAAGAGTGATGAGTAATGTTCCATTTCATCGCCAAGCTCTGCTTGAAGCTCTTCAAAATAGGCTTTGTTGGTATCATCGAACTCTTTACTTATATCTGCAAAATCGACTACAAATCCGTACTTAAACCTTTTGTAGGTTCGGTTCACTCTCGTAAGTGCTTGAAGAAGGTTATGGTCTCTGATGATTCTACCAAGATAGAGTTTTTTGAGCCTCGGTGAATCAAAGCCTGTTAAAAGCATGTTATAGACAAATAAAAAATCGATTTTTCCATCTTTAAAATCTTCAACCTTTTGCTTTCGCTCTTCTTTGTTTCCGATGTCATGAAGTATTAACGCTGCACTTTTTACTTTGGAAGCGTCTTTTCTTTTTTCTCCATAGGTTGGCATAGGTTCAGCTACCATCTCGGCATCGTAATAATCATTGTTGGCATGCGCTGTGAGGAACGAGGAAGTACTCTTGGGGTGTGGAAATGTTTGTTGCGCATACTTTGACTCAAATATTTCAAACATCATTTTAGCTTGCTCTGAGGAATCACAAATTACCATACCACCTATTGAATTATCATCAAAAAGCAAACGACTTTTTTCAAAGTCTTTTACAATATAATCAAGCATAGGCTCTACAAAACTGTGATGCGCATATATCTGCTCTTTTTTTAAAGTACCTTTGAGTATCTCTATCTCTTCAAGGACTTTTTGCAGTTGTATCTTGTACTCTGTCTGTATCTCTTCACGGATAAGCCTGAGCGTGTATCCATCTGCTATAGAAGCGTTGTAATAATACTTATGGATATAATCTCCGAAAATGGCTTTTGATGAAGCATCAGCACCAATAAGCGGTGTTCCAGTCAAACCAATCTTTATGGCATGTGGATCTGAGGTAGTGAGGTTTGCTAAAAAACTCCCTTTTGGGTTGTAGCTTCTATGAACTTCATCTAAAAAATAGACTCTTTGAATGTTGATGTCATAATCCTGCACCGCAATAACATCTGGGTCATCTTTAAACTTGTGAATGTTTACAACTGTTATCTCTTGATGTCCTCTTTCGTTATGAATCGCCGTTGTTGCCTTTATATCTTTTGCAAATGCTTCACGACTGGAGATTTCATGCACAACAAGCCCACGACTAATAAACTCTTTTTTTGCTTGCGTTAATAAGTCAAGTCTGTCTACTATAAAGTAAAATTTTGGAATGATAGATTTTTTTTGAAAATAATCTGTCAGATGCTTGACATTGTAAAATGCAAGTGCGGTTTTACCACTGCCTTGCGTGTGCCAGATTATCCCTTTTGTAATGCCCTCACTAAGTTTTTTCTCTATCGCTTTTGTAGCAAAAATCTGAGGATAACGCATGATATGTTTTTCAACACCGCCACTTACTTTAACATAAGCGATGGCATACTTTAAAACAAATGCTAATCTATCTTTACAAAATAGAGAGGTACTTAAACGATTTGTCGGAGTGCTTGGGTCTTTGTTTGTTAAAAATTCATTTTGCTTCTTGATAGATTCTAAGTTGTTATCTTTTAAAATAAAATTTTCTGTCTCTTCATCTAAACCATTTAAAAGCTCTGCTAAATTCAACTTCTCTTCTTCTCTAAAATAGTTAAACTTCGGAGTATGCGAAGATGTTGCATAAAATGCGCCTTCAATCGGCTCGGATGAGTCATCATCGTATTCCATATTGTTTGAAAAAACCATCAACTGCGTAATGTTTACAAACTTTCTAAATTTTTTATTTGAGAATCTTGTGCTTATCCTCTTTCTCTCAGCTAATACACCATCTTGATTGTTTGGCTTTTTAACCTCTATGAAAACTAGAGGCATCCCATTTATAAGTAAAATAATATCAGGTCTAAACTCATCATCGCCATTTTTATATGTGAGTTCTGTAACAACATTAAAAGTGTTGTTATGAAAGTTTTCAAAGTCTATTAGTTTTACACCAGATTGTTCTGTAAGTTTTTCATAGAATGCTTTTCCAAAATCTTCATAATCTAATAATTGAGAGATGTCATCATAAAGACGGTTAATGTCATCATCTTCTAAATCAGGATTTATTTTAGTGATACTTTTTTTGAAAACATCCGTAAAAATATTTGTGTCTAAATCCCAAGTAGCATCTCTTAACGAAAGATATTCATAGCCTAATCTTGTCAGATGTAAAATAGAGGGTATTTTAACTCTTGTGTCTTCATTGTGTTTTATCATAAAAGCTCCAAATCCCGCATACTTAAATATCCATTTTTACTGATAATAAGATGGTCAAGCAGTTCTATACCTAAAAGTTTTGCACTCTCTTGGAGGCGTTTTGTAACAAGTATGTCTTCATCGCTTGTTTCAAGTATGCCACTAGGATGATTATGTGCGATGATGATAGAAGCTGCTCTATCTGTTATGGCATCTGCGAAAACCTCTCTGGGGTGGATAAGTGAACGATTGAGAGTTCCGATAGATATAACTCTTTGTTCGATAATATGATTTGCTCCATCAAGTGTGATCGTTATAAAATACTCCTGTTTTTTACTTTTGTATTCTTGCAAAAGATCATATATATCTTGTGAAGAGGTTATTTTTTTATTTTGCTTGATAAGATATCTTTTGGAAAGTTCAATAGCGGATAAAATCTGTGACGCTTTTGCAACTCCCAAACCATGTATAGACGTTAATTTTTCTAAGTTAATATTATCAAAATCATCTTCAAAGAGTTTGACAATCTCACGAGAGAGTTTAAGTACATCTTTATCCTTTGTACCACTGCCTAAAACAATAGCTAAAAGTTCATAATCTTTTAAAGCCTGCACACCTTTTTTAGTAAGTTTTTCTCTTGGCTTATCAAAATTATTTAACTCCGAAATGGCTTTCATGTAGTTTAACTTTTCCTATATGAAGTTCGGTGCGTCGTTGGCAAAGAGAATGATATCCCCTGCTTTTGTGTGCGCGCCTAACAGCTCCGTGAGTTTCATCTTGTCTTTTAAGATTGTTTTGTTTTCTACCGTCAAATGTTTTTCAAATAAAGCGGCATTCAACGCTCCCGTGACGATGACTATATCAAAAACGGCATTTATCGCTTCAATAAATTTAATATTCAGTTCATCACTGCTCTCCACCAGTCCCGGTGTGACTATCACCTTTCTTCCTTTATGAAGAGAGCACAGACGTACCGCTTCGAGCATTCCGTCGATGTTGCCGTTGTAACCGTCGTCTAAAATGATCTTTCCGCCTGCATCTATGCGTTGGAGCCTGTGTTCTACGGGTTTGAGATTTTCTACGGCTTTTGTTATCTCTTCACTGCTTAGTCCCAGATGCTGCGCGACTAAAACAGCCGCGTCTATATTGATCGTCTGAAACTCTCCGAGTATTTTCGTATGAAGGTTCAAAGTCTCATCTTTTCTTACATGTAAGCTAAATGACGTGCCCTCTAGAGTTGCTTCTACATGTGAGATATTATCTCCAAAAAAAGTCACTTTTTCATGCGCTTCATTTGTCACCGAGTTGTGAATAAATGCTTTTTGGAGTCTTGGAGATTTCATGATCTGCAGTTTTGTAAAAATGATATTTGCCAGTGTCTTAAAATACTCCAAGTGCTGTGGACCCACTTTGCCGACTACGACAGTTTGCGGCTCTAAAAACTCTGCAATGACACGGATGTCATCCATCTCTCTTGCACCCGCTTCACATACATATATCTCTGTATCCTCAGGCAAGGCTTCATTGACATCTCTTACGATCCCGCCTATAGTGTTGACACTTCTAGGAGTCGCGTAGACTTTGTACTTTGTAGCCAATATGCCGGCAACGAAGTTCTTGATGCTTGTCTTGCCGTAACTTCCCGTAATACACACGATCTGAAGTTTGTCCAATGATTTTATTTTGTTCTTCGCTTCTTTTTTATATGCGGCAAAAAGAAACTTCTCGATGAATGTAGAACCGATGTATGCCACGACCAAAGGCATCAAGACGCCGTAAACGTCACACCCGTGTTTTAAAGTACAAAGGATATCTTGAAACAGTGTAAGAGAGACGAGAAGAATCAAAAATCTTTTTACTCTCCATGTAAGGACGAGCTTCTTGTCAAGACGTTTATGCCATATAAACAAAGATGGTAAAACCGCAAAGTAAAAAAATATCGCAAAAAATCTATCGGTCGTGTAGTAGGCGATGAACGGAATGATGAAGTATACAAGGTGCCACCAACTCTTGTGATGGTTCAAGATAACGCGTTGGATCTTATAGTCATACCATTGCAGATTTGTGATGAGATACCATCCAAGCGTCGTTACAAAAAGGACGTTAGTCACAAATAAAGCCAAAACATTATAATCCAAATTATTTCTCCAATCTTTTGATAAAAGTCTCTTCAATAAGCTGCGATACGGATTTTGCGTTTTGCATAAAGAAATAATGGTCTCCGTGATAAACGACTAAGCGTGAATCTTTCATAAGCGCATCGATCTTTTCTCCACTGCTAAGGGGTGTCGCCGTGTCATCCTCTCCCCAACATAAAAGCGCTTTGGAGTTTGACTCTCTAAACTGGGTCGAGAAATCCTCGTTGACCACGTTTTTAAATGTTTCATACATGTGAGAGTTTAATGTTTTGGCGTCCTCTGCGACAAAAAGATGTCTTATCTTTGCAAAACCAAATACTTTTAAAAGTTTAAACAAAGCGATCTTCAATCTTATTTTCAGACTTTTGTTAATGTAAATGCCCGCGCTGCCCAGCAAGACCAAAACTTTCGGCTCAAGTAAAAGTGCCACTTTCCCGCCGAACGAGTGCCCAACGATGATATCTTTTGAAGCATTGATATGAACCATCAAAAGTTCGACGATGCGCGCATAATCAGTCGTCTTTAAACTCATGTTACACGGGGAGTTGCCAAAACCCGGCAAATCTATATAGATATGACGGAATCTGCTCATATAAGGTGAAAAAGCCTGCTTCATAAGATTTTTATTTGAACCCCAGCCATGCAGGACTATCATATCTATCTTCGCCTGGGGATTTACTATCTCGTAACTGATATCAAAGGTGTGTCTGTCATACTGAATAGATTTGACCGCCACTTATTTACCTTTGGCACTTGAGATCGAGTGGATATATTGATAACTCACCCCTGCTCTTTTCTCTTTAGGAAGTGAGGCAAGAAGCCCGCTGACAGTCTTTGAAAAGTCATCAAAAAGATAGTTTGCCATAGACCCCGGGATCGGGTTTATCTCGTTAAGGTACACTTCGCCATCGACTACGAAAAAATCACATCTGATAAGCGCGCCCTCAAAAAGGTTTATATATATCTTTGCGAACGTGTTTTGAAGTTCCGTGACCAGTTTGTCATCTATCTCAGCCGATGAGACGGTCGCTGAGCGTGAGAAGTCCATATATTTTTTCTCAAAATCCAAAAACTCGTTTTTCTGAGGCTCTTCGACAATAGAAAATTTTATTTCGCCCTCTATCATACATCCTGCAAGATTGTACTCTTTAACGCCTGCCAAAAACGGCTCTATCAGCACATTCTCATCAAACTCAAAAGCAACGTCAAGTGCATAGTCAAGCTCTTTTTCCTCTTTGACGACACTCACACCTATGCTGCTTCCAAGACGGGCAGGCTTGATGATAAACGGATATGATACGTTTACTTTGCGCTCATCGTTTTTGTTTAGCGTCTCATACGCCACGCTCTTTACATGTAAGGCTTCACAAAGGTACTTTGTATAGCGTTTGTCAAAGCTGAACACACAGGCAGCCGTACGAGGACCTATGAACGGTATGGAGTAAAAATCCAGCATCGAAGCGATGATGCCGTCTTCTCCGTCAGCCCCGTGTATAAGGTTTAAAACGCTAGTACCAACAACTGTAGAAGATAAAAATGACTTTTTAACAAATCCTCCGTTTTGCAGAGTGAGACGAGGCATCTTCTTATGCTCGCCTTTAGAAAATGTAACAGCTTTCATGCGTGATGGATCCACATAGTAAAACGTATGGTCCTGATCACAAAAAATAAACTCTAATTCAAACCCTTTTAACTTCTCTTTTACCGTGATAGCACTGACGATGCTTATCTCATGTTCAAAACTTGCCCCACCGAATAATATAGCTAACTTCAATCTTTTCCTTTAAATCTTTTGTAGTTTTTTTAACGCTTCTTTTACTAAAGAAGCCGTGTCTTCGCTAGTGCAATCACTAAGCACTTTTAATATCTGATCTTTTTTAAATCCAAGGGTTTCAAGTGCAGATGAAGCCTCATTTACAGCCGTTGGATTGAGAGTCGATTCGTTTGAGACCAAGATAGCATCAAATCCGCTCAGTTCGACTAAGATGCGTCCCGCATTTTTAGGCCCTATACCCGGTACTTTTTTAAGTCCGCCCACATCGTTATTGTTGATGATGGTAGCAAATGCCGATGCCGTGAATGTCGAGCATATCGCCATAGCGACTTTAGGACCTACTCCGTTGATCTTGATAAGTCGCTCAAACATCACTTTTTCGGATTTGTCCATAAATCCGAAAAGAAGCTGTGCATCTTCGCGGATGATATGTGACGTGTAGAGTTTCACTCTCTCTTTTTGAAGTGCCGAATATGACTGAAGCGAGATAAACACCTCATAGATCACACCGTTTACGTTTACATGTACGACACTCGGGTCTTTATATTCTATTGTGCCTTCTAACCCTACGATCATTCTTTTACAGCCTTAATAATATATTCGTCATCCTCTGTTTTCACCAAAGCATATATGGTGTTTTCATCACCCTCTACCGGTGTATACACTATGTCGATCGGCGGTTCTATAAGTTTGAACCGTATCTCGTTATATCCCACCCACTTGTCTCTGTTGATGACTCTCGCATCAAAAATATTATCTTGAACCGCATTGATGGTTGTATTTAATCTATCTCTTTTTGCTTTCTTGTCTTCAAGTTCTGTTTGTAACTCAGTAAGATGCATCTGGACTTTTTGAAATTGTTTGTAATGTTTTACAAAAGCTTCGGGCAGTCTAATATTGTTTTTCTTATAATGGATAAGCTTGCGTTTGATATCAAGAAAAGTATTTTCATTTTTTTGTACCAATGCAGAATATTTGTCCACTTCCCTTTTAAGTATCTTTATCTTTTCCTCTAATTCATCGAGGTCTTTTTCTTTATTGCCGACATTATCATCCAGACTGTCTACTGCAAGCGGGTCTATGACAAATTTATTCTCGCTTCCCTGCATCTTTTTGATCTCGATTCTTTTGCTTGCCGTTACTGTCGCATTTGATCCGATAAGGTCGATCACTACCTCTTTTGCTTTGATATTTCCGCCGATGACTTGCATTATATCAACCTCATTTGCGATGATACCGCCCTGTTCCAGCCTTGTTATATGTGCCTTAAGACCTTTTGCCTTGCCTTTATGCACATTAATAGTCAGATCATCGGCATTTATAAAAGAGCTCTTATGCGTCTGTCCGTCCACTCTGACTCTTTTTGCATAGACACTTGCGTTTGGACCGATATTTCCCTCGACCTCCAATTCGCTTACTTCTACTTCCATCCCTGTACCGACGGCATCTTTAAAGATGTCGGCTTCTTTGACTTTTACGCTTACATCGGCATCCAGCTTTGTTTCGATCGATCCTGTAGTCTTGAAGCTTATCTCATTGATATCCAGCTCGGCTCTAATATCATAAGTATCGTTTTCATAAACTATATAACCGTTTATGTTGGCTCTGTACTCGGTAGTACGCTCAGTTTCGACTACGGCGATCTTATCTGTTACTTTAAAGGTCGGAAGATTGGTCGAAGAGGGCTCTTTTGCCATCAAAAACTCCCCTCTGCAGTTTCTTCCGTCAGTACCTTTTTTAGGTTTTATATATTCTATAAGCAGCTCATCTTTAACGACACTGAGGATGAAATTACGTTTGGAATAATCGATCTTATCCGTCTCTTTTACTTTTTTAGAATGTTTTTCTCTAAAATGCATAATGACTTCATCATCTATCGTTGCCTGAGGTTCTATTCCCTCTGCGACCAAGATAGGGTCCGTTTTTTCAAATGTAATACTTTCGTTGACTCTTAACGTCGCATTTAACTTGGATATGGCATCGGGGAGCATATCGTCAAAGATACCGACTAAAATATTTGCACGTATCTTCTTTTTATTTACCAGTTCTAAAAAATCTTCTTCAAAATTATCGATATAGGCCATACGCGACCCCTCTTTGATAGTCAAAAAAACCTTACACATAGTAGCATTCACTCCTATGGAAAATTGAAAACCATCATAAGCAGGTCTCGGTTTTCTTGTGAAAACCTCTATCTCATAGTTCTGTTTTATCTCAAAAGTCGGATCCATTAAAAGTTTATTGGTTTTTAAAGCTTTTACTTCTTCTGGCGTTGCTTCTTTAAAAAGTTCATCTTTACCGGGTGACTTTTTACGCGTAAGCGTCTGCATCTCCAAAATATTAAAATCTAAAGCAGCCGCATCGACCCTATTGACAGACGCAATGTTGATAAGTTCTTTTGCGACGTTCTCAGTCCTTACGACAATAGGACGTATAGCTTTTTGCTTAGTATCAGTATCTTTTTTCGAACCAAAAATAGCCATTTAATCTCTCTTTGTGTTTAAGGAGTTCTATTTTAGTATCATATTTGTTAAACTATTGTAAAATTGGCAAAAAAATAAAGAATATTATGTTTAAAGCAATTTTTACGAACAGCTTCGGGATACTTTTTTCCAGAATCTTAGGATTTATACGAGATGTGTTAACGGCTTCGATTCTTGGTGCGAATATCTACAGCGATATATTCTTTATCGCTTTTAAACTTCCGAACCTGTTTCGCAGAATATTTGCAGAGGGTGCATTTACTCAGGTCTTCTTACCCTCATTCACGCGTTCTAGCAAAAAAAGCCTCTTTTCCGTACATATATTTGTTGTCTTTTTATCGATTATTTTATTGATCACCCTGCTTGTAAACCTGCTTCCTGAACTTGCTACAAAAGCCTTGGCAATAGGATTTGATAAAGAAACAGTACAGCTTGCAGCACCCTATGTTGCTATAAATTTTACTTATCTCTCATTTATATTTGTAGTCACTTTTTTAAGCACACTTTTACAGTATAAACATCACTTTGCCACTACGGCGTTTGCTACGGGTCTTTTAAACATAGCACTCATAGGCGCACTGCTTTTGTCAAAAGGCTCATCAGATGCAGTCATAGTCTACTATCTCAGCTGGGGTGTAGTCGTAGGCGGTCTGCTTCAGCTCATCGTCCATATCATCGCCGTACAAAGAGCGGGACTTTTGAAGATGATCATCGGCGGGTTTAAATACTTCAACAAAAAAGCCCTGCATGTAAAAGAGGAGACCAGAGTCTTCCGCAATCAGTTCTTTCCTGCCATCTGGGGAAATTCAACCGCTCAGGTATCGGCATTTTTAGATACGTGGCTGGCATCTTTTCTAGCAGCCGGATCGATCAGCTATCTGTACTACTCAAACCGTGTCTTTCAGCTTCCCTTGGCACTGTTTGCCATCGCCACATCTATAGCCATCTTTCCCCGTGTTGCAAGATTTATCAAAAACAATGAGCAGACAAAGGCACTTGCTTACATGCAAAAAGCATTTTGGTTTTTAGCGACTATTTTGATGATAAGTACCCTTGGAGGGCTTATACTCTCAGACGAGATCGTCAAACTTCTGTTTCAACGCGGCGCTTTTACCGAAATAGATGCAGCAAACACCTCTTTTGTCTTAAAGATGTACCTTATCGGGCTTCTTCCTTTTGGTCTAAACAAACTTTTTTCTCTTTGGCTTTACGCTTCTCAACTCCAGCTGAAAGCCGCTAAAATAGCCACATACTCCTTAATATCAAATGTAATCCTCTCGCTTGCATTGATCTCTCCTATGGGTGCCGGCGGTCTCGCACTTGCAAGTACGTTCAGCGGATTTTTGAGCTTTATATTGACAATAAAAGTGTTCGGCACAAAACAGTTTTTAGATATAATCACATCAAAAAAAGCCCTTTACTGGCTCCTCAGTGCTGTGTTTTTTACTTTTTTCTTACTATGGTTCAAGGATTTTATAGATGGTTATATTCGATAGTGTCACAAAAACAAAAAGAGAGTTCATACCCTTAAAAGAGGGGGAAGTATCTCTGTATGTCTGCGGCCCGACCGTGTATGATGACGCTCATTTGGGACATGCAAAAAGTGCCCTTGTCTTTGATCTACTCTCTCGTGTTTTAAAAGCTGAGGGTCGACATGTAAAGTACGCTAGAAACATAACCGACATCGATGATAAGATCATCAAAAAAGCAAAAGAACTGGGTGTCACTATCAAAGAGATTACCGACAGATTTACAGAAGCATATCATAGAGATATGGCAGAACTCGGGATCAAACGACCCGACATAGAACCAAAAGCGACGGAATCTCTTGATGCGATGTTTACTATGATACAAAACCTTGTAAACAAAGGTCATGCTTACCAGATAAGTAACGGTGATGTCTACTTCGATACAAAAAGTGATGAAGGCTATCTCAGTATCTCACATAGAGTCCAAGACGAGGATGAAAAACAAAACCGTGTCTTAAACTCCGATGAGAAAAAAAACAGTGCGGATTTCGCTCTTTGGAAAAGCGTCAATGACGGCGATATCAGCTTTGATTCTCCTTTTGGAGCGGGTCGTCCGGGATGGCATTTGGAATGTTCTGCAATGATAGAAAAACATCTTGCGGACTCTACATGTAAGTATGCCGTAGATATCCACGGCGGCGGAGCCGACCTGCTCTTTCCACATCATGAGAACGAAGCCGCGCAGACAAGATGTTCGACAAACCACGAGATAGCCGCATACTGGATGCACAACGGTTTTGTGAACATCGACGGCGAAAAGATGAGTAAAAGTCTTGGTAACAGCTTCTTCATCAAAGACGCTTTGAAAGTCTACGACGGCGAGGTATTGAGATTTTATCTTCTTTCGACACATTACCGAAGCAACTTCAACTTCAACGAAGAGGATCTTATCGCTGCGAAAAAACGTCTTGACAAACTTTACAGACTAAAAAAACGCCTTTTTGGTTTGGAAGTTCATGCAGACATGGATACAGCATTCAAAACCAAACTCTTAGATGCGCTCCAAGATGACCTGAATATCTCTTTAGCTCTTTCGATTATAGATGAGATGGTCTCGACTGTCAATGAGACGCTTGACACCGCAGGAAAACACAAAGAGCTTAAACGCGAGGCCATGATCGATATGGCTTATATCGAAGAGATTCTGGGTTTTGGTATGAAAAATCCCTTTGAATATTTCCAAACAGGCATTGATAAAGCGACAAAAGAGCTGATAAAAGAGCTGATAGAAAAACGCAACGAAGCAAAAAAGGTAAAAGACTTCGAATCATCGGACAGACTCAGAGACGAGATACTGAGCTTCGGAGTTTCTATCATGGATACTCCGCAAGGCACTTTCTGGGAGAAGGTATAAAATCTACTTTATAGCCTTACATGTAGGGCTTAGCTAAAGTTTACCTTTTTTTTTGTATAATCACGTACTTTTAAACTGAATGGATAACTCGATTTATGATCAATTATGAAGCATTAAAACCTCTGTTATTTAAACTAGACCCGGAAACTGCACATCATTTAGCCGAATTTGTTTTAAGAATGCCAAATGTCTGTCCAAACCTCTTTAACGGCTTTTTAAACGACCATTTTATAACAAGCCCTATCCTGCAACAAAAAGTTCTTGGAATAGATTTTTTAAATCCTGTCGGACTGGGAGCGGGATTTGATAAAAATGCCACTATGATACGCGGCATCCAGGCACTTGGCTTTGGTTTTACGGAGATAGGAACACTGACTCCAAAACCCCAGCCGGGCAATCCAAAACCGAGAATGTTTCGCCACATCGAGGAGGAGTCCCTCCAAAATGCGATGGGCTTTAACAATGAGGGACTTTTGGCAGCTCAAAAAAGACTTCAAAAAATTTACCCTTTTTCAACTCCTATCGGTATAAACATAGGCAAGAACAAAACGACATCCGAGCGTGACGCGATAAATGACTATACGACACTGATCAAAGCGCTTCACGAGCTTGGAGATTACATCGTCATCAATATCTCTTCACCCAATACGCCGGGTCTTAGAGATCTGCAAAACGAAGAGTTTATAACGACTCTGTTTAGTGAAGCAAAAGAGTTGACAAACAAACCTATCTTACTAAAGATAGCTCCTGATATGAGTGAAGCACAGGCTGTTGATCTGACAAGTCTTGCTGTTGAAAAGGGAGCGGACGGTATCATCGCGACAAACACGACGATCGATTACTCTTTGGTCAAAAATCCTAAAGATATAGGCGGACTCAGCGGTGCGGTGTTAAAACAAAAAAGTTTTGAGATCTTCGAAGCTGTTGCAAAAGAGCTTTTCGGCAAGACTACGCTTATATCAGTAGGCGGCATCGACTCTGCCGAGGAAGCATACAAGCGCATCAAAGCGGGTGCTTCTCTAGTTCAGATATACAGCGGACTGGTATTTCACGGTCCAGATATGATAAGAGATATAAATTTAGAACTGATAGATTTTATCCAAGCCGATAAATATACAAATATCACTCAAGCAATCGGTGCAGATAGAAAATGAAAACCATCTTTGCAATTCTTGCAGTTTTAGCTATCGCTATGACCGCAGCATACAATCTGAAAAATACAAAACCACCAATAAAAGAGAGTAAAGTGAGTAAAAAACATATCAATTCATCACTTCCGGAGTATGAGACAAAAACATTAGAAAACGGTTTACAGATCGTTGTCATACCGATGCATAATGATTCAAATGTCATATCAACGGATATCTTTTATAAAGTCGGCAGCAGAAATGAGATCATGGGCAAAACCGGGATCGCACACATGCTTGAGCATATGAATTTCAAATCGACAAAAAATCTGACAGCAGGCGAGTTCGATAAAGAGGTAAAAAGTGTAGGCGGGGTCAACAACGCATCGACAGGTTTTGACTTTACGCACTACTATATCAAATCAAGCACTCAAAATCTGAATAAATCCATCTCTTTGTTTGCAGAGCTTATGAACAATCTCAATCTCAAAGATGACGAGTTTCAGCCGGAGCGTAATGTCGTAGCCGAGGAGAGACGCTGGAGAACGGACAATAACCCTTTGGGATATCTGTACTTTAGACTTTTTAACAACGCGTATGTCTACCATTCATACCATTGGACTCCGATCGGTTTCATGAATGATATCCAGACATGGACTCTAAAAGATATACAAGATTTTCATAAGACCTATTATCAGCCGAAAAATGCGATACTCATCGTAACAGGTGATGTTAAACCGGAAGATGTTTTTGCAAGTGCAAAAAAAGAGTTTGAACAGATAAAGAACAGTGTCCTCATTCCTGAAGTCAAGTTCATCGAACCCGAACAAGACGGACCAAAAAGAGTGACTATCTATAAAGAGAGTGAAGTGGAGATGGTAGCCATAGCGTTTCATATCCCAAACTTCCAAGATCCCGACCAGATAAAACTCTCGGCGATCAGCGAGATGCTCAGCAGTGGAAAAAGCTCTAGACTTTATGCAGACCTAGTCGATAAAAAGCATCTTGTCAATCAGATATATGCATACAATATGGAAAATAAAGATCCGGGGATATTTCTCTTCTTGGCTTCATGTAACCCTGATGTAAAAGCCGAAGATGTGGAAAAAGAGATAATATCTCAGATAGAACTTATGAAGAGTGAAAAAGTATCACAAGCCGAACTGGACAAAGTAAAGATCAATTCAAAATCCGAGTTTATCTACTCACTGGAAAGTTCCACTTCTGTTGCGAACCTATTTGGAAGCTATCTGGCTCGCGGGGATATCAAACCGCTTGAAGAGTATGAAGAGTCCATCAATAAACTCAGTATCGATGATATACAAAAGACGGCAAATAAATATTTTGACTTTTCGAAATCAACGACAGTAATATTAAGAAAAAAACCGCAAGGAGAAGAATAGTATGAAACTTGTTACCGGTGCAACTACCGCACTTATAACTCCATTTAGAAATGGAAAACTTGACGAACAGTCATTTGCCACACTCATCAAACGTCAGATAGATAACGGTATCGATGCAGTTTGTCCGGTCGGGACTACCGGAGAAAGTGCTACTCTGACACATGAAGAGGACAGAATATGTATGGAGATCGCCGTTGAAGTTTGCCGCGGTACAAATACAAAAGTTCTTGCAGGTGCAGGAAGCAATGCCACAGCAGAAGCTATACAAACGGCAAAAACAGCACAAGCATGCGGTGTCGATGCGATCTTCTCAGTAAGTCCATACTATAACAAACCTTCTCAAGAGGGACTCTATCAGCACTATAAAGCCATAGCCGAGTCGGTACCTGAAATGCCGTTTATGCTTTATAATGTTCCGGGTCGCACGGGTGTCGATATACAAGCAGATACTGTTATAAGACTTTTTGATGATGTAAAGAACATCTATGGTATCAAAGAGGCGACAGGAAGTATCGAAAGAACGATAGAACTTCTTTCAAAAAGACCTGAACTGAAAGTGTTCAGTGGTGATGATGCGATCGACTACCCGATACTTGCAAATGGCGGTGCAGGTATCACATCTGTTACCAGCAATCTGTTGCCTGACTTGAAAAGCGAGCTTGTAAGACGTGCGCTAGCGGGTGATTATGCAGGTTCTAAAGCAATTAATGATATGCTTTATCCTATAAACAAAGTTTTATTTATAGAATCAAATCCTGTTATGATAAAAGCTGCGATGTATATAGCCGGATTGATCGATACCTTAGAGTATAGATTGCCTCTTGTCGCACCAAGCGTTGAAAATATGAAAAAACTAGAAACTGTTATGAAAAACTACACTATCAAAGGATTGTAATGATTAAAGGAAAAACTCTATTTATCAGTGGTGGAACTCGCGGTATCGGAAAAGCTATCGTTTATGCTTTTGCAAAAGAGGGATGTAATGTAGCGTTTACATACGCTTCTAGTGCAGATGCTGCAAATGATATCATTGCTGACGTCGAGTCAAAATACGGTATTAAAGCCAGAGCTTATAAGCTTAATATCTTAGAACCAGAGACTTACAAAGAGGTTTATGAACTCTTCGATCAAGATTTTGACAGACTAGACTTTTTCATCTCTAACGCCATCATTTCAGGACGTGCAGTCGTCGGTGGTTTCGGTCCGTTTATGCGTTTAAAACCAAAAGGTCTAAACAATATCTATACTGCTACAGTCGACGCTTTTGTCGTTGGAGCACAAGAAGCTGCTAAAAGAATGGAAAAAGTAGGCGGAGGAAGCATTATCTCTATGAGTTCAACTGGTAACTTAGTCTATACTCCAAACTATGCAGGTCACGGGACAAATAAAGCGGCTGTCGAAGCGATGGTCAGATATGCTGCGGCTGAACTCGGCGAAAAAGGGATCCGCGTCAATGCAGTCAGCGGCGGTCCTATCGATACGGATGCACTTCGTGCGTTTCCTAACTATGAAGAGGTAAAAAGCGAAGTTGTTTCACGCTCACCTCTTAGCCGTATGGGTGAAGCAGAAGATCTTACGGGAGCTTGTCTGTTTCTATGTTCAAGTGCATCATCATGGATGACGGGACAAACAGTAGTCATCGACGGCGGGACTACTTTTCAATAAATAGGAATCTTTGCCTCCAACGAGGCAGATCCATGCTTTTCATAATAAAGAAACTTCAACACTTTAATTGATCTCTGCTGTGATATGCACCAGTTCTTCGTGGATCGACAGAGCATCACGAACTCCTTGCGGAGTCAGACTGCCCTCTATTGCGACAATGACAGAATACTTCCCTTTACCGACACGCCATACATGCAGATCTACAATACGGGATTTAGGATCAAGGAGTTCTATGGCTTCTTTGATCTCTTCTACCACAGGATCGTCCATGTGAGCATCTAAGAGCACTTTTGCACTCTCTCGAATAAGTTTTACCGCCCACGCACTGACCAAAACACCGCCTACGATCCCCATCACGGGATCAAGCCATGAAGCACCCAAAAGTTTTCCGCCAAAAAGCGCTACTATAGCCAAAACGGAGGTCGCGGCATCGGTGAGTACATGGATATATGCAGAGCGAAGATTGAGGTCATGATGATGATCGTGACCATGGTGATGATGGTGATGATGATCGTGATGATCTCCCAAAAGCCACGCACACACAAGATTGACTACAAGACCGACGACCGCTACGGCGATCGCCTCGTCGTAATGTATCTGTATCGGGGAGATAAGACGCTCGGCCGATTGGTAAAACATCAACCCCGCTACCAAGACGAGAAAGATCGCACTGGTGTAGCCGCCAAGGACTTCGATCTTCCACGTGCCAAAAGCAAAACGGCCGTCTTGAGCATATTTACGCGCCATGGCGTATGCAGCAGCGGAGAGTCCCAAAGCCAAAGCATGAGTGCTCATGTGCCATCCGTCGGCAAGCAGCGCCATAGAACCAAAATAGTAGCCGCCAATAATCTCTGCAATCATCATAACAAATGTCAATAAAACAGCTATACGGGTATTGCGTTCGGCAACGGGATTTCCCACATCGAATTGATGCGAATGAATAAGTTTACTTTGCATAATCGCTCCATAAGAAAAATTTTGATACTATACCCCAGTATACTTTAATAGGAGTTAAGTTATGGCACATACCACAGCGAATAAAGAAAAACTGCTTTTGAGAATAAAAAAGATAAAAGGACAACTCGGCGGGATCGAAAAAGCATTAGAAGATGAAAAAGAGTGTTTTAATGTATTACAGCAGATAAGTGCGGTGCGTGGCGCAATCCAATCACTGATGAGCGAAGTACTTGACGGTCATATAAAAGAGCATCTTGGCAATCACGTAAGCGATGAACAAAGAGAAAAAGAGATAGAAAATCTGGCAAGCCTGCTCAAATCATATTTAAAATAAATACTAAGGGATTCAAATCCCTTAACTCCGTCGTCCTATCTTTGCTGAAATACCCACAAATGACTATACCAATACCACTTGCCGTCTTTGGCTTTTGCCGTACATGTATAATGATCACGCGGCAGTTTGAGTTTTGTTCTTGACTTTATCTCAACCTCTGTCGAAGAGATCCACTTCATATCTATCTTATCACCGCTTGATTTATAGCAGAGCATATCTTTATGCGGTTGCTTTAATTTGATACGCAGAGTCGGCGGATTATTTCCTTTTAACATCGTCTCTTGCGGTTTTATAGAAGCTATAGGTAATGGAACGGTATTTATCTTGAGTAAAAAACCTTTTGTAGTAGCATAGGTCTCAGACATAGGAAATCTTGGAACTCTTGTTAAGGAAGTATCTTCTCCAAAAGGTCCGGAAACCTGAGATATCCCTACATAATCCATACTCACCAATAGTTTCTCAAGCTCTACGCTATACTCTCCAAACGGATAAGCAAGCATCTTTGGATCCTCTTCTACACTCGCTCCTAGCTCTTGACGCATCTTTTCTTCAGCGATCACGATCTCTTTTTTTACCCGTTTTTCCCATTGTTTTTTATCTTCGGATCTTTTTTGTGTCAAATAGGCATGAGAATAGGTATGATTTGCAAAATGTGCACCGTTTGCACTCATCTCCCGCATCTGATCCCAAGTCATATAACGTTTTGATTTATGGATGATCGGCATCGTATTGACAAAAACTGTAAAAGGAAAACCTCTTTTTTTGAGCATAGGGTACGCATTGGTATAGACTGTTACATAAGCATCATCCATACATATCGCAACTGTTTTTGACGGGATTTTCTTCTTTTCTTTAAAATAATTGATTATCTTTGACAAAGGCCATACCGTATAGTTATTATCTTGCAGATAATTCAGTTGATATTCGAACTGTTCCAAACGGATATTTGTCGATGGGTATTTTTTTTCTCCAAATCTATGATATGTAAAGATTATTGCAGAATTTGTATTTTCATATTGATTATCTGCACTATTGCCGGCAAATAAAAAACTTTCACTCATATAGAAAAAAAATGCAAGATAGATGAAAAACTTCATACATACACCCTTTCGTTTAAAATTATAATGACAATAGTATCATTAAGTATTACGATGTTTTATTAAACAGACGACAATTATAAGATTTTAATTCAAAGAGAAATACTTAAAGAGAGAAATTCCAAGCCTTGACTTGGAATTTAGAAAATGTTACTACCAGCCTCTAGTGATCGCGTGACAGTGTGTACAACTGCGAACTACACCAGAATATGCATCAGAAGCATTTACAATACTTCCGTCATCTACGTAGTTTTTCATTGTTTCTAAATAAAGATTTAAATTTTTTGTACTTATATAAGCAATTTTAGAAAATTTCTTTTTGTCTTGCGGTAAAAAAGACGCAGCAGACTTTTCATCATGAAAAACGCTGTTTGCTTTTGTTATTTTTTCAATACCGCTTAGTATAGAACTTTTATTGTTATATAAAAAACCGTCTTGTACTTCTACCAAACCGTCTCTCATATCTTTCATACTTACTTGAATACTATCACTTGCCTGTAATCCCAGTGCCGCAAACAAGCTCAGACCTATCAATACTTTTTTCATCCAATCATCCTTATATTTTTATACTAACTATGTTATCGAAAATTATATTAAAAATAAATTGTATTTCTAAGTAAAAAACTGCAAAAAACTGTTAATATCACCCATTATTAGCGCTATTTAAAAAAAATATTACTAAAAGTAACAAGATAACAAAAAATACCAGACAAGATTTATCACATTATAATTAGTGAAACTGAATATCGTTAATATAGCTATATATACAAGGAGTCAAAGTGCAAAGACCAAATCCAAATCAGACACAAAAATCACTGAACAATGATGATTTTATCGTTTCTAAAACAGATCAAAAGGGGAAGATCATTTATGGGAATAAAATTTTTATAAAAATATCAGGATATGCGGAATCAGAGTTAATAGGAGAACCCCACTCTATTTTAAGACATCCGGATATGCCGAAAATAATCTTTAAGACATTGTGGGAGAGAATTCAAAACAAACAAGAGATATTTGCATATGTTAAAAATCTCTGTAAAGACGGGGCATATTACTGGGTCTTCGCAAATGTCACCGCCACATTGGATGTAAATGGAAATATCCGCGACTTTCACTCAGTAAGAAGAAAACCAAGCGAGAAGGCACTGAGCATCATACCCAACCTTTACAGCCAACTTTTAGCGGCTGAAAAATCCGGGGGCATCGATGCCTCAAAAAAGCTGCTCGATACAATACTTTTAGAACAAGGAGTTGACTATGACAAGTTTGTCCTCAGCCTTCAACAATAAACAGACCCTCTTTTTCATTATCCTTACTCTTATCGGTGCGATCAGTCTGGGTATCTATGTTTCATATATCGCAGCGATCATATTGGCAATAATAGCGATCGGAGGATTGTTTATACCCGAAGAAAGCACTTGTGAGAAGATATTTCACGATAACCTTATAAGACAGATCCGCGATGTGCTCATTAAAGCCGGTAAAGGCAATATTTCCGAACGCATAACGAATATCGACGATAAACACATTCTGCAAGGTGTTGCATGGGGCATCAACGATATGCTCGATCAGACGGAACAACTCATACGCGATATCCGTTCAAGTATCGCAGAAGCAAATCTCGGCAATTCAAAAAGAGTGATCTTTAAA
The DNA here is from genome assembly GCA_018824305.1 of bacterium. Lineage (GTDB taxonomy): Bacteria > Campylobacterota > Campylobacteria > Campylobacterales > Sulfurimonadaceae > Hydrocurvibacter. Next base: position 143,227 of record JAHJGM010000009.1, on the reverse strand, counting down.
GAGGGATATAAAGGCGATTTTTTATCATCCATCCCCGATATAAACGATGCTATACGTTCTATTTCGGATGCTTATAAAAGTAAGATCAGAGTCCAGCTCGCAGATCAGTTTGAAAAAGAGAGCGGCGGTATTTCAAACGGTCTCGTCGTCATACAAGAAGCGATCATTAAAAACACAGGCTATACACAGATAATAAACGATGCGGCTAAAGACACTGCCCAAAAAGTTCAAAACTCTCAAAAAAGCGTCAGCAACATCGTTGAAAACATAGAACATCTGCTTCAGCTTATCGGTAACTCAAACAGTGCGATCACTTCGCTTAATGAAAGAACAAATGAGATCAGTACGATTGCAAGTCTGATAAAAGATATCGCAGACCAGACAAATCTTCTTGCACTCAATGCTGCCATAGAAGCAGCACGGGCAGGAGAACATGGACGAGGATTCGCCGTTGTCGCCGATGAAGTAAGAAAACTCGCCGAACGTACGCAAAAAGCGACTCAGGAGATATCTATGACACTGCAGACGCTTCAGCAAGAAGCCAATGATATCTTGTCAGGTTCGGAAGATATGAATCAGCTCGCATCGAACTCCCAAGAAAACGTCAGCAACTTTGAAGATGTCATAGAAGATTTTTCCAAAAACGTGTCTGAGACAGCTACCATGTCCCAGCTCATCAACAGTTCTCTTTTTGCGACACTTGTAAAAGTCGACCATATCGTCTATAAGCACAATGCTTATGCGACTATTTTCAGTGAAAATGCACAAAAAGCGGCCACTTTTGCCGATCACCATAACTGCAGAATGGGCAAATGGTATTATGAGGGCGACGGTAAAAAAATCTTTTCTCATACTGCAGCTTATAAAAAGATGGAAACACCTCATGCAAGTGTACATAATCATGTTATCAAGGCTGTCGGATGTGCGACAAGAGGTGATTGTCTCTGCCCTAAAAACATGGACAACCTTGTCACAGAGATGTTTGCTATGGAAAAAAACAGCAGAGAGCTTTTCGTCTATCTTGATGAAATGGTCAAAGAGGCAAACCCCAACGTAAAAATATAAATCTTGGTCATATCTAGCAACAATATGAAAGTTTGTTGCTAGATAGCCGAAATTAAGTCCAAATAAGTAATAAAAGGTTAAAATCTCAAATAAAATTTACAAGGACTTTTTTGTTAAATCTTCCGAATCTCTTAGCCTCTTTACGCATACTTATCGCTCCGCTTATGTTTTGGGTCATTTTAAACCAGCAACTCTTCATAGATAACGGATACCACATGACTTGGAACTACTACGCGGCATCTTTACTTTTTGTCCTTGCTTCTGTTACCGACTTTTTTGACGGGTATATTGCCAGAGAATGGAACCAATCGACACTTTTGGGTGCGATTTTAGACCCTCTTGCCGATAAGATGCTGACAATCGCCGCATTTTTGGGACTTATGATGATAGGTGAAGCTTCTGTTTGGGCTGTTTACATCATCATCATCCGTGAGCTTTTCATCACGGCACTCAGAACTGTCGCTGTCGGTGAGAATATCAGTGTTAAAGCATCATTCGCAGGAAAAGTAAAAACAGTCTCTCAAATGATAGCCATAGGTTTTTTACTGATGCATTGGCCATTTGGAGGTCTTCTTCTATGGATCGCTGTCGCTCTTACGATCTACTCGGGAGCGGAATATGTATGGAGTTTTAGAAGAGCTATCCTGAAGGACGGTATATAAAATGAGTTGGTTAGTTTCATTATTAGTCTTATCCGTACTGATATTTTTTCATGAGCTTGGTCACTACAGCGTTGCCAGATTTTTCGGTGTTTATATAGAGATCTTCAGTATCGGGTTTGGCAAAAAAATAGCATCGTTTAGAATGTTTAACACTGAGTGGAGAATTGCGATGATCCCGCTTGGCGGCTATGTCAAGATGAAGGGTCAAGATGACAGCGACCCCTCAGTTACAAATTATGACAAAGACAGTTACAATTCCAAAACACCGCTTCAAAGAATCCTGATTTTGCTTGCAGGACCTGCTGCAAATTTCATCTTGGCTTTTTTCCTTTTTGTGTTTATAGCATTGGGTTCACCGGCTATCTTATCTCCCGTTATCGGAAAAATCATTACCGATTCTCCGGCATTTATCGCAGGTCTTGAAACAAACGATACGGTCAGTGCAATTGACGGCAGACCTGTAACAACTTGGGAAGAGATGTCGGAGATCATCTCTGCGAACCAAGGCGAGACACTGGATCTTACTATCAAAAGAGCAGATACGCTCTTACATGTAAGCCTGACTCCAAAACTGACACCTACAAAAAGCATATTTAATGAAGATATCTATAAACCGATGATAGGAATCGGCAGTGCAGGTGTTACACATAAGCTGGAACTGACTCCAAGCGAAATTATTAAATACGCAACCAATCAGACTGTTTTTGCTTCGACTATGATATTTAAAGGTCTGCAAAAGCTCATCACAGGCGATGTCCCTGCCAAAGAGATGGGCGGTGTAATATCGATCATCAAGATAACTTCCGATGCCACTGCACAAGGCTGGATGGCTGTGCTGTTTTTTGCAGCACTTATCTCTGTCAATCTCGGTGTTTTAAACCTTCTGCCTATCCCTGCACTTGACGGCGGGCATATCATGTTCAATCTTTACGAGATGTTCACAAGACGTGCTCCGAGCGAGGCGATATTGATCCGTTTAACAGTAGCGGGATGGGTGATCCTGTTTGGTCTTATGGGACTTGGACTTTACAACGATATAAATCGATTGATAGGATAAAAAATGACACAGTTAGAGTATAAACTTCATATAGATTCTATAATAGAGAGAGTCGAAAAAGCAAGACTTCGTGTCAGCGGACACCACATAGTAAAAATAGTAGCCGTCAGCAAATACTCCACATCAGATGAGATAAGATCACTGTATGAGATAGGTCAGCGTGCTTTTGGGGAAAATAAAGTCCAAGACCTTGCACAAAAAGCTGAAGAACTGGAAGCGCTTCCTCTGGAGTGGCACTTTATCGGAAATCTGCAAAAAAACAAGATAAACCAGCTCATCAAAGTGAACCCGTTTTTATTTCAATCTCTTGATTCACTGGAACTTGCGGTCGAACTGGATAAACGTCTTGAAGTCCATGGTATGAAAATGGACGCCCTGCTTCAGATAAACTCCGCGTATGAAGACACAAAATCGGGTGTTATGCCAGAAGCTGCCATAGATGCATATCAAGAAATAGCCTCTACATGTAAGCATATCAACCTAAAAGGTGTGATGAGTATCGGCGCGCATACGGATGATAAAGATATCATCAAAAAGAGTTTTGAGACGACTCACGATATCTTTTCAAAACTAAAAGGTGCTACGATCTGTTCTATGGGAATGAGCGGGGATTTCGAACTTGCTATCGCATGTGGCTCAAACATGGTCCGCATCGGCTCGTTGATGTTCAATAAGTAGAGTTTTCTCTACTTGTATGAATTCTTTAAAAGTAACGCCCCGTTTTTGAAATAAAACTTATTTTCTATCAAAGAAAACGCTTTTTCGACTATTGACTTTTGATTTTCATAAGAATAGATCGTAATAGGTGTATGATAGTACCTGTCCCATGTTTTAAACGGATGCAGTAAAACATCTTTGTAAGTAAAGACCATCTTCCCCTCATAAGGCTCAAACGGGAGTGTTGAGAGTATATGTCTTTCTCTGTTGCTTTCATCTTTACATGTAAAATAACAATATACATTGTGCTTATCTACATGTACGCGCTCAAGGTGACCTAATATCTGTTCATAAGGTATGCGACTCATAGTATTCCTCTAACTGTTATACCAACGTTAAAGCAACTTATATTCCAATCTTTCTTGCCGTTAAAAACAGATAATCTTTTCCTGTTATAACGACTCTATACTTCTTTTGCTGAAGATATTTTTTACAAAAATGGATATCTTTCAACACAAGACTCATCTCGCTAAAGGGATAATTCGGAGCCTTCGCGCCGTAGATCATCTCACCATCGATCCAGCGGCAATTTGGAAAGCCGAGGATAAGAGAACCCCCTTTTTCAAGATAGTTCTGATAGATGTTCATAAACATCGCGTTGAAGTCTATATTGCTGCTTTGAAGTGTTCCAATGGAGACGATCAAATCAAATCTACCTAGATCAAGCTCTGCAAGCTTATTTATATCGTGAGCGACAAACTTTGTGTTTGTATGAGGAAAGCTTTGTTTTGCATACTCAATAGCCGTATCCGAATAATCTATGCCGACGAACTCTTTTTCTTCAAACGCCTTACATGGTAGCATCTCTTTTATTACATGAAATTCATCGCCTTTGTTGATGCCGAGATTTAGAACTTTTGTTTTCTCTTCTATGTTAATAAACTTCAGTGCTTGTCTGTAATGATACAAAAAACTAAACTGTGCCGTCTTGTCTATTTTAAAGAACTCGCTCTGGACCCCATACTTTTCGCTGCTCTGCTCTGCTTTATGAAACGACGTCTCAAGATGCAGCTTTACAAACCTCAAGACCGTAGTCTCTTCATCTTTTACATGCGGTGTCAGCATCTTCATAAAAAATATATGAGCCAGATCGACAAAAGCTTTATAACCGATCTTTTCAATGTCTGAGTTTAAGAACTCTATCTCTAAAATTTCACCCTCTGCTATTGGAGTCTTTTCAAACCAATCCAAAATTTCCGATGAATTTTTTGCTTTTAGATCTACTGTCATAACTATTATATGAGTGCCGTGATGATAGTTAAGGTATTGTAAATCATCCGCTTCCTTATCTAAAATATATTTGTGTGATTATACTCACATATCACTTCTGCCTCTCTTTGGCAAAAAACAGACTCAACAGTGCAGGTAAAAGAACTAAGTCGAAAACAAGCGCAATGTTTAAAGCACTGACTGTTACGATTGCAAAGTTCACGTTTGGGATAAAACGGCTCACACTGAAAAGTCCGAACGTGACCGATAATATAAACGTGGTCAGTATCATAGCATTGCCGCTGTGGCTGATGATATAATCGATGCTCTCTTCAAAGCTTTTGCTCTTGATTGCTTCAAAATATTTACTGAAAAAATGGATGGTATCATCGACTGCGATACCAAAGATAACGGCGGCGGAGATCGCTACTCCCAAATCGATGTTTATCCCCAAATATCCCATCACTCCGGCGACAAACATAATCGGAGCGATATTTGGAATGATAAAAAGCCACAGCATCTTAAAGTTTCTAAATATCAGATACATGCAAAGAGCCACCACGAGCAATGTGGTCGTAACTGAAAGCAAAAGCGTTTTTGTCACGCTTGACTGCATATACGCAAAGATGGCAGTTTGACCCTGCACATCCGCACTGTAGCTGTTGTTGTTTTGCCACCACTCTTTGATCCACTTTATCATCTCCAAGTCTTTTGAAGTATTTACCAGATTCGTGTTGATCGTGACTCGCAAGAACTGTTCTGTCGTGTCCATCTTATCGTTTATCTCCATCCCTTGGGGAAGACTCATAGAGTAAAGAAGCAGATACTGAGCAACAAGGTTTTTATCTTTTGGAATCTCCGGCACAGCATTTTTATTTAAAACCTCCTGCATTCTGATGACAATATCTTTTAAAGAGGTGCTAAACCTGACACTTTGATACTTTTGCTTCAAATCATTTTCAAATTTTATGACCCTGTTTAAAAACTCGGGGTCTTTGACACCCTCTTTATGTTTTGAGTCTAAAATGATCTCATACACCATAGAACCTGTCAGATTTTTCTCTATAAAATCACTTCCAGCTCTCACTGTCGTCTCTTTGGAAAAGTATTTTATGCTATTGCTATCTACTTTGATGTGACTCAGACCAAAAGCAAAAAAGATAACTAAAACAGTAAAGGCGTAAACTATCTTTTTGTCATTTTTGACTATGAAAGCCCCATATCCTTGGGTGTGAAACAGATTTAAAAATTTCAGCGGCTTTACCTTATATCTCTCGCCATAGATCAAGATAAGAACAGGAACAACAGTGATACTAAACAAAAATGCCAAAACAGCACCTGTGGTTATGGCTATACCAAGCGTGGAGATCGGTTCTATCTCGCTCAAACCAAGCGATGCAAATCCGACTGCCGTTGTGAACGAAGTTAAAGCGATGGGAGAAAGATTTGTTTTTAAAGCGATATTGAGAGCTTCACGGTTACTGAGATTTTGCATTCTATAATAGACCCAGGCAAGATAAAGATGCATCGCATCGGCTATCGAGATGGCCGTAATAAACGATGGGATGTTGACCGTAAAATTATTAAGTTTATATCCGAACATTACCTGCATACTAAGGACGAGCAGAAATGTAAAGACTATGACGATTGATGGGACAAGTACGCCCAAAAAAGTTCTAAAAAGCATAAAGAGCAAAGCAACCACCGTTATCACGGCTAAAGGCATCAGTATCTTCGCGTCGCCTTGGGATATCGTCACGAGTGAAGCCGTTATGGCAGGTCCTCCCGTTATATAAAACTTATATCCGCTTTGTTTACTGTAATTCTCTGTAATCTCCTGCAGGCGTTTCATGACCTTTATATTAACATTTTCATCCGCTCCTGTTTCGTTTGAAAGATGAACGGCTATCATGGTCGTCAGAGCATCTTTGTCTATAAGCTGGTTTAAGATCAATTTATCATCTAGGGCAAGCGACCTTTTTGCCTGCAGGTTTTTCATCTCCTTTATAAAATCCTCGACAACGACTTCATCATCCTGCGAAGAGATATACTGATAATTTGTCAGACTCTCTACTTTTCTCACTCCCTCTAGCTTTTGGAACTCTTTTGTCAACTCCAAGACGGCAGTGATGGCTTTTTTTGTAAATATCCCATTCTCGTCTTTAAATGCCACAATGAAAGTATCATCACCGCTAAAAGTGCTTCTAAAGTTCTCATAATCTTTTATGATCTTGGAGTTTTTATCAAACCATATTTTGTAACTCCCCTCAAATGCCAAATCTTTCAAGGAGATTGAAAACAAAACGACGACAAGCGTTGTTAAAAACATAATCTTATACTTGTGTTTATCCAGAAAATCAATGTATCTATACATATCTTATCCTTTAAAATGTATAGGTAAGCCCGAGCATGATTCTGCTAGACTCCCTTATCTGAGATAAAACGGTGTTTTGTGCGGGCATTACATGTAGATACTCACTGCTGATGACAAGACTGTCTATTACTCTTGACTTTGCCTCTATCTTGAAGACTTTTTCCTCATTTTTCAGATCATATAAGATCCCACTTTTGAGTTCGCTGCTTCTGACATCGTTCAGGTTTAGTTTCAACGCCAAAAATATATCATTATCATAGATTTCTGAGATATCAACATTTTTTATCTTGTCCTGCATATAGATATATCGATAGTATTCTCCGTACAGACTCACATCGACTCCATATATTTCATGCAGATCTTTTTCCGCACCTAAAGCAAACTGGACATAATCGCTCATCTTTGTATCGCTAATCACATCCGTATAACTTGCCTCGCATTTGAAGATAGTATCTTTATGTATGATATGAGAGAGAAGCATAAACTTGTTGACTCTGTACGCATACTGCGACAACGTATTCAAAGCCGTCTGTATAAAGTAGCGTTTATTGTCATACCCGTGAAGCAGTATTAGTTTTGTCTCGCTGTCTACATATTTATCGGTCGTAAAACTCCCAAGAAGATAAAAGGTCGGTGCGTAACGCTCATCACTGAGTTGAAGCTCTTTGTTGTAACTAATGGCAAACGGATAGTAGGGAGAGCCGTTTGTTGGATATTTACTATCCTCTTCATACAACTTCACGCCAAACTCTAAACTGTTATCATCGAAGTATCTCGTTAGAAAAGTGCTCCAAGAGCCTAACTTCGCACTCTTGTCAAAAGGATCGAAAAGATAGTTTTTTTGGTTGAACACATCAGTGACGTTGAACCCTTCCATCTCTCCCCAATACTTGATGATCTTGCCAAGATGAAAAGTATAATCTCCATACTCTTTACTAAGATATAACTCGCTAAGATCAAGATAGCGTCTCTCTTTATACTCCGAACTGTACAGATAATCCAACGTCACATCTGTTTTAAAAGCATCGTTTTCAAATCCAAATTTTGTATCGCCTAAGATAACCGCTTCATCGGGAAAATCATCGTAACCGACATATTTTGCAGAGATATTCGATGTATGCTCAAAAGCAAATAGAGATACCGCATATAAAAAAAGCAGGGCAAAACGCATCATTCCAACGCTCTTTTAGAAAAATCTTTTTCATCAAGCCCTGCTTTGATCCTGTCTTCATCCCAGATCAAGACACTGCTTTTTTTTGTCTGTACATTGAACATCTGCATCTTTTTTATTCTATATATATTGTCCAGTTTTATGTATTCTAAAAATGAAACCTCTTTTAACAATCTGTCCTGTTTGTCAAAATACTCCCCAAATTTTGCAAGATATGTATTGGTATCTATATAGATTATCTGTTTAGTGTAACCGCTGTTTTCATCAATGGGAACTCTTGTGATAACAAAACACTCTACATTATCTTTGAGTGCTTTTTTGACCTCTTGCATGTAAGTAAAGTTTTTGTAGTTTTGAGAGGAGATATCCTCATAACTAAACTCGCTCGCCATGAATGAGCCAGATTTATTACTCGAACTTATCCGTTTGACTCTTTTTAATGCCGGCAGATAAAGCCACTGTTTGTCATCGCCTCCGATCTGTTCGTAACTCAGTAGTTTTGTGTCTTTTATGTCCAGCGGATACAAAAACTCTATCAAGGATTTATCTCCATCTATTGATTCCAATTTTTTTATCTTGAGCTTTCTGATGTTTTCGACCCCCTGCGCATTTTTCAGGATCATCGTGTTGACTGAGACACTCTCCTTATATCCCGACATGACTTCATAAGATTTTTTGGCTATTTCCAGTGATGTCTGCGCAAATATGGAGACGCAGAGAACTGCAAAAACTACTATCTTTTTCATTTTTATCCTTTTTATTTTTTATGTGAACAATGTTAACATAAAAAATATGAAATGTAACATTGTTCACATAACTTTTATGATAAAATACTTTCATGATTAAAAATGAATATCACCATGGAAATTTAAAAGATGATTTTTTAACGATAGCTTTTGACTTTATTGCAAAAGAAGATATTGAAAAACTCACTTTAAAGATATTATCGGATGCTACAGGAACCTCTCGGTCTGCCATATACAGGCATTTTAATTCAAAAGATCAACTCATCGAGACCATGATCCAAAAAGGATTTGAACATTTTGACGACTTTGTCTCGCTTGCATTAAAAGATAAAAACAAACCGCTCATCGACAGATTTTATCTCAGCGGCAAAGCCTATTTGGAGTTTGCAAAACAGAACTCGAATCTTTACAGACTTCTTTTTGGGAACAAGTATGCAAATATAAGAGAAGAGATCATCAGTATAAAAGATGTTGATTGCAGTGGTTTTGGAGCGTTAAAGGCAGCCGTCGAAGAGGGTCAAGCAAGCGGCATCTTAAAAAAAGAGGATAGTTTTTATAGAACGATCCTGCTGTGGTCGTCTCTGCACGGTCTCTCATCGCTTATCATCGACGGTTTTATGGATATCGAAAAAATATCCGACGAACTCTATGAGAAGATGTTTCAAGACATGCTTAGTTCTGCGGTTGCGAGCAAAGTGAAGTTTCTCTCCAGTATGCCCTTTGGCGAAACTTTGTTAAAACCAAAAATATAGTTGTTTAATATACAAGCGGAACAAACGAGTAACCGTAATGCTCTAACACTTCGAGTTTATCATCGGCTTTTTTGGTCACTTCAAAGATATAATTTCTAACAGGTATCACAAGCTTTCCGCCGATCTTCAACTGCTCTATAAGTCTGGTCGGAAACTCATCTGCCGCAGCAGATACCAAAATACGGTCGAACTTTTCACTCGGCATTCCGAGTGCAGCACCCGCTTGCATGATCTCGGCGTTTTTAAACTTGTATTTTTTGAGATTGGCTCTTCCAAATTCCATAACGGACCTGATCCTCTCAACTCCTATCACCAATCCCTTGTCTTTGACGATATGAGCCAAAAGTGCCGTCGTCCAGCCTGAACCGCTGCCGATATCCAATATCTTTTCACCCTCTTTTGGAGCCAGCATCTCCAGCATCTTTGCCACTGTCGAGGGTTGTGATATGGTCTGTTGGTGTCCTATTTGAAGAGGAAAATCTCCATATATCATAGAACTGTTTACATCACTGGCTACAAAATCGGCTCTGTCGATATTTTGAAATGCTTCAATGATATTTCGAGTATGCAAAGCTCCAGATTCTACGAGATAGCTCACAAGAGCACTGTTTGAGACATTATGTATCATCCAGTCCCTCTCTTATTATCTTTTTATTATTATACTCATCAAATCTATGCTAACAATAAAACTATACCCAAGATAAATATAACACCCAAACTCGCATACTCCAAATATTTTTTAATATTCTCATTGGCTGCCGTAGTTTTCTTTCTTACCGCCACGCTTAAAAGTGCTGAGAAGAAGATGACCGTGCTCATTCCAAGACTCATCACGAGTGCAGACAAAAGGCCTGCCACATAAAGCCCGAGCGAAAGAGAAAAGATAAATACAGTCACAGTCCCCGGACACGGGATGATCCCCGCAGAGATGATAAGAGCGGCATCGGTAGAGCGGGCATCCACTTTGCATGAAGCACATCCGCACGTAGCTACATGCGGCTGCGGACTAAACGTAAATTTTGTTATTTTCGATTCTTGATTGGCTTTGTAGGCTTTATACTTTTTGATAATGAGATACACCGCGATAAAAACGATTATAAACGCAGATATCTTTGTTGTATACCAGACCGTATCGTTAACGAACTGTGCCAAAAACTTATCTGTAAGAAAGTAGATGACAACCGTTAAAATGAAGGCCGAAAATGTATGGACTACACCAATGGCAAGAGAGATAAAGAGCGCTTTGATATATGATCTGTCATGCGAAAGGAAATAACTTCCTACAAGCGTCTTGCCGTGTCCCGGTCCAAGAGCGTGGATCAGTCCGTAAGCGTACGCAAAAAAAAGTAAAAAAAGATAGGCAAGCGGATTTTTATCATCCTTAATCGATTCAAACAACGACTTTATTTTATCGATGCTTTTTTGCAGATAACTGACCTGTAAAGACTGCTGTGCAGGGTTTTCCACGCTTGCTTTATTCTCATTTTTCGATTCACGTTTGGTCATAGAAGGATGCATTTGAAAAGGAGTGTCTTTAAACTCCAAAGATGCAGTAAAAAGATAGAGGTTCTGACTAAAATAAAGATCGTTCTTACTTACATCAAGACTATGCATGACAAAACTAAAATAGTTCTCGTCATCCTCAAAGACAAAAGCAAGCACACCCCCGCTTCGAAGCTTCAAACCTACGTCGGCATTATAAGAAAATATCATACGGTCATCTGCGATCTTCACTGCAAAATCTTTATACTTTGGATTAAGCGTGCTCTTTTTATCATTGAACTCGTAGCTTATTTTAGTCAGCATCTTTTTTGGAACGACATAATCGACCATGGATTTGCGTACACTATCCAACTCTTTTTTATCAAGGAGATCATTGAGGTTTTTATCGTACTGTCGTAAAAGTTCGGTTGTAAAAAGATCGTTAAAATGCCACTCTACATGTAAGCTTTTTAATTTGTCCCTATCCATATTGAGTTTCATGGAAACATAGGCAGTAGGAGTCATTAACTGACAGGCTGCACATCCAAAAAGTGCCGTATGAAAAAATAAGAACGCCATTAAAAAAGTTTTTTTCATCTATTTTTACTTCCTAACATAAAAAGTATCAAAGCTACTGCCGAAACTAAAATAATAGTCGCACCGGATGTCAAATTATAGCTATAAGAGAGCCAAAGTCCCGCTAGAGTAAAAAATGATGCTATCGCTCCTGAGATAAACATCATAACAAATAATGATGAAGATAATCTTTGGGCAATATATATGGGAATCGTCAACAATGCGATCACTAAAATGAGTCCTACAACTTTAATGGCGATAACGACACTGAGTGCAGATAAGACAAGTATGAGTGAATAGAAAAACTTTACATTGATTCCGCTCAATGCGGCATATTCGCTGTCATAAGAAACGGCCAAAATCTCACGGTACCAAAAGATAACGACAAACAAGACCGTTACGAGCAAGATACCCATAAAATAAAGATCACTGTTTGCCACTGCCAAAATTGAACCGAAAAGATAACTCATAAGATCTACGTTATAGCCGGGGGTCAAATCTACGAAGATGATCCCAATTGCCATCCCTACAGCCCAGACCAGTCCTATGAAAATATCGATTTTTTCTCTTTGATAGATCGTAATAAACGACATAAACAAAGCTGATATAACGGCAAAAAGCATCGTTCCAAAAAAAATAGAGATTCCCGTATACAAAGCTAAACCGACACCTCCATAAGCAGCGTGAGCTATTCCGCCTGCAAGAAACACCATACGGTTTACAACGACCAAAGAACCTATGATACCTGCTGTAATACTGACTATAATTCCTGCGATCAGAGCATTTTGAATAAACTCATACGACAACGCTTCTAACATCTGCAACTTCCAAGCATCTCTAAAAGTTCAACTTCACAAACATGTTTATCGGTAAACTTATACTCTTTTTTTACACTGCTTAAATCATGATGCGTTACTCTTTTATTAATATACGCGACCCTGTTTGCATACTCCAAAAGGATGGAAAGATCATGACTCACTACTATAATACTCATCGTTTTATTAAGCTGTTTTAGAAGCTCATATATCTCTCTTTGCCCATCGGCATCTATGCTAGAGGTCGGTTCGTCCAAGATAAGAAGCTCCGGATCTTGATAGAGTGCCCGCGCTATCATAACACGCTGGCGCTGTCCGCCGGAAAGCGCACCTATCTTTTTCTCGGCAAAGTGCGCCATATTTACTTTTTCCAGAAGGCTAAAAGCCCGTAACTTCTCCTCTTTGGAGTAGCCAAAAATAGTTTTTTTATTACCTCGTCTGCCCATCATAACGACTTCAATGACTTGAATTGGAAAATCGATATTGATATTGGTGTTTTGAGGAACGTAGCCGATATGATGATCTTCAAGTTTTATGATTCCCTTTTGAAGCTTGTTGATCCCCAATATCAGCTTTAACAGTGTACTTTTCCCTCCACCGTTTGGACCGATGATTGCCAAAAGATCCCCTTGCTCCAGACGAAGAGAGATATCTTCTAAAACGACCTCTCTGTCATAGGCAAAAGAGAGAGCTTTTATCTCAAGGACAGGTGCTTTACTTTGCAATGAGCGTTGCCATTTTTATGAGGTTGTCAGACCAGTCTGCATCCAACGGAGATATTTTCTCGACATCTATACCAGCCTCTTTGGCGATAACCTTTGCACTTTTATCGGAAAATTCCGGTTGAGCAAAGATCAGTTTTACTTTCTCCTCTTTTGCCTCGTCTACGATCATCATTATCTCTTTTGGTTTTGGATGCTTGCCATTTACTTCGATAGCCACTTCTTCAAGTCCGTAATCTTTCGCAAAATACCCCCAAGACGGGTGAAAAACCATAAATTTTGTATCCGGTTTTAGATTTTTCAGTATCTCTCTTATTTTCATATCGGTCTTTTGTATCTCTTGCAGGAACTGATCCAGATTAGCTTTATATTTTGCACTGTTATTTGGATCTATCTCTTTTAAAGTATGGAATATATTTTCTGCCATTATAGCGACATTGTTTGGTGAGGTCCATGTGTGAGGGTCAAGTTCACCGTGATGGTGATGTTCCTCTTCAGCTCCTTCGTGATGATGCTCTGTCATCTTCATCTTTGTAATATTTGCACTTATATCCACAAATCTCAATTTTTTATTTTGCGATCGAAATCTTTCGAGCCAGACATTTTCAAACTCGACACCGATTGAAAAATAGATATCCGCTTTTGATATCGCGACCATCTGAGAAGGCTTTGGTTCATACGAATGGGGATTGCTTCCCGGCGCTACCATCACCGTTATGTCGACCATATCTTTAGCTATCTTCTGAACAAAAGTCTGCTCCGGCAATATACTCACTACGACACTTGGCTTTGCAAATGCGCTGCTGCTCAATATTAAGACAATCGATAAAAATAGTTTTTTCATCATTATACTCCTCCTGAGATTTTGAGGGAATTGTACTTTTTAGAGACTTAATTGCAACTTAGTCGCATTTAAAAGATATTATAAAGATTTTAACGCTAGAATTGCATATGAAAACAAAACAAGCGATCGAAGAAAAAAAATTCAAATTGACATCTGCAAGGAAAGAGCTTTTAGCGATCCTTAACAAGGCGGAAAAACCGATATCATACGAAGATATCAAAAACCGACTCAGCATGGACAAGGCTACTTTTTACCGAAACATCTCAAAATTTGAAGAGGAAAATATCGTCAAAAGTTTTGAGTCCAATGACAAAAAAAGATACTACGAAGTACAGATATCGTCACATGCCCATTTCATATGCAATACATGTAACAAGATTGAATGCCTCTCAAATATTTCACCCATAGAGTTAAAAGGTTACAATATCACGGACATGATATTTAAAGGAGTCTGTAAAAACTGCAGTTAGATTTTCAGCTTTATCTCAAAAAGTTTTTTTTCGCCCTCTATCAAAAAGACATCGCCATCATGAACCGTGGCTATCTGTTTGGAAAGGATCAGTCCCAGACCGTTGCCTTTTACTTTCGTACTTTTAAATGCTTCAAAAAGTGTACGTTTATTTTCTATAGGCACACCCGAGTCATAGATATAAAAGCTGTGAAACTCGCCATCGTTTTTGTAACTCATCTCTACAACGCCCTCCTCTTCATCATCAAGTTCTATTGCGTCTATAGCATTGATAATGAAATTTGAAAACATCATCAAAAGCAGATCGGCATCGCCGTTTAAAACAAAATCATCCTCTATAAAAGAGAATCTTATCTCTTTAGAGTAACTGTAATAACCTATGATATCTTTGAGAGAATCTTGAATCTGACCCCATCTTAGAGGTTGTTTGTCAGCCTGCACGCCTTTAGAGAACATCAACGTAGCTTTGATGATCCTGTCTATACGAAAGATCGACTTCTCTATCTCAGTCACTATGGCAATATTTTCAGGCTTAACACGTTTTTTAAGTGTAGAGGTCAAAAGCGAGATAGAACCTATGGGATTTCTTATCTCATGGGAAAGATGTGCTGCCATCTGCCCCATTGTTGCCAGATTTTCTTTGCGTTTTTGCTCCGTGATATCTGTTGCACTGACAAGATATTTATCCTGATAATTACTGATCTTGACAAGGTATGAGCGTTCTCTAAAGTTTATCTCATAATCATCCATATCAAGTTTTAATATGACAAATAGTTCTGAAAGCTCTTTTGCCTGAGAGTTTTGTAAGAATACCTTTCCATCACTCTCTAAGATCCAAATAGCATTTGGCAGAAACTCGACGACCTGTTCTATCGTGTTTTGAAGAAGGCTGTAAGAATTTTTCAAGTCCTTAAAATCGTTTTCTACCTTATATGTCTGCTCTATGAGGTGTTGCAGTTCTTGTGGTGTTATCATCTATATACCAAGTAGGATTTTATAAAGGTCATATGCATCATCGACTCCTGCACTTTCTCTGATAGAGTGCATCGCATAGGTCGGTATGCCTATGTCTATGGTGTCAATGCCCAGTTTTGCCGCAGTAATAGGTCCGATGGTCGAACCACATCCCATATCACTTCTTGTCACAAACATCTGAGTGCTAGCATCAACACTTTGGGCCGCGTCGATAAATCTTGCTATCGTCTCTGAGTTTGAAGCATAGCGCTGGTTTGAGTTCACTTTGACGACGACTCCGCCGTTTAATTTTGGAGCATGGGCAGGTTCATGTTTATCTGCATAGTTAGGATGGATCGCATGGGCATTGTCAGCAGAGATAAGCAGAGAACTCCTTGCAAAGCGTGCCTTCTCATCAGGAGTGATAAACATCCGCTCGACCACACTTGTCAAAAATGAACCACCTGCTCCTGAACTGCTCACACTTCCCACCTCTTCATGGTCAGAACATATCACCATCATCGGTTTGTCAGTGGAACAGATAGTGATAAGAGCCACATAACAGCTCAGCAGATTGTCAAGTCTCGCACTTGCCATAAACTCATCACCAAAGCCTATATATGAAGCTTTTTGCGTATCGTAAAGATTAAGATCGTATGAAAGTACCTCTTCACAGTCATCTATCATCTTTTTGATCTCATCTTTTAACGAAAAATCCTTACATGTAGAGACGATGGGAGGCAGATGATTCTGCTCGTTGATCGTTTTGGCAGCGTTTGAGTCTCTGTCTAGATGAATGGCAAGAGAGGGGATGATAGCTACGGGCTTTTGCATATCAAGTATTGCCGATGAAAGAGTCCTGTTTTTAGCTCTGTAGCTTACACGCCCTGCGATGCTGAGATCTCTGTCAAACCATGTATGCAAAAGCACACCGCCATAAGGTTCAACACCAAGCTGGTTTATCCACTCTTTTTTGACATCTGCATTAGGTTTTATCTTCAGATTTGGCGAGTCCGTGTGAGCACCCACTAAAACATACTCATACCCATCATAATAGTTAAACGCTATGATAGAACTGTCATTTCTTGTAACATAATACTTTTCACCCACGACAAGGTCAAAATCTTCTCTCTCATCCAGTCTTATAAATCCTGCATTTTCAAGCATCCCTGCCATATTTAAAACTGCATGAAACGGTGTAGGAGAAGCATCCAAAAAACCTAAAAGCGCGTCGTTAAAACTATTTTTGTCCATCTATTTTCTTCCTTATCATATTTATAATCTCTGTATCTCTACCAAACCTTGCATAGTAAAGGGTATCTCTATATTCATTATCATGTATCTTTACATCTGCACCGTTTTCCAAGAGGTATTTTACAATTTTTTTCGCTCTGTATTTTGCTGCTACATGTAAGAGGGTCACGCCGTTTTTATCTTTTGCATTGACATCTGCTCCTCGCCTGATCAAAATCTTAAAAGCTGCGATATCATCCTTTTTTATCATGTCATTGATGACAGATTTCTGCTTTTTTTGTTTTGCCGTCTCTTTTTTATAATCCAGTATCAGAGTGACCGATAACATATGATTTTTCGCTATGGCGATTGAGAGTGCCGTGTTGCCTCTTTTGTTTTTTATATCTGCATCAGGCTTACATTTAAGGACAGCTTTGACAATAGTTACACGACCTACTCTTGCTGCGGCGTGCAAAGGCGTGTTCCCATTATGGTCTTGAAGATTGATATTTTTACACTCATGTAAAAGCTCATAGATCTTCTCTTCATTCACATCTAAAATGGCACGATTAAGAGAGGTAGCACCTAATAGTGTTAGGGCTAATAACAAAATAGATACTATGACTCTCATACATGCTCCTTACAAGATATTGATGTATTCCAACTTCTGCAACTCTTCTAAAATTGCATTATCGACCCTGATGGCAGACTCGATCACGACATTTTGAAGTTTCGAGACGATGGTAAGCTTTAACGCACGTTTTCCGGGATGGCGTCTTACAATCGTATATAACTCTTCTAACTCTTTTGTCGCTGAATTAAGATGGATGCTGATATTTAACGGTTCTTGAGGTTTTTCCATTATGGTGGTCTTCACCTTTTTCGACTCTTTTTTAACATCTTTTAAAGAGAGGACTTTTAAAACGGCGATGCGTGTAAACATCTCTGTATGGGTGACTTTCACTTTAAAAGCGACAGGCTCATCCAGGTCCATCGTACTTAACTCTTCAAGCTTGTCTGAGAAAAGCATCATTTCGATGTTCCCGTGAAAGTCCATTAAAGTCACGATACCAAAAGCGTTGCCTTTTTTAGAGACCTTCTTTTGTATCTCTTCAACTTTACCGATAAAGATAGCCGTTGAACCATCCTCTATATTTTCGATATCGGATGAAAGTGCATAGTTTAGACCATCCATCTCCTCGCGGTAACTGTCAAGCGGATGCCCCGATACATAAAATCCCAGCGTATTTTTTTCAAACTCTAAAATCTCGCGTAGTTCATATTCGCCTGAATTTTTCAGATCAAGTTTAACCTGAGTTATCTCAGCATCATCTCCAAAAAGGCTGCCCATCGCATTTTTCTTCGCATCACTTGCTTTTTTTGCAGTATCTACAAGCAGTTCTATCTGGTCAAGCAGTGCTTTTCTTGAAAATTCGAATCTGTCAAAACCGCCCGCTTTGATGATCGACTCAATAACGCGTTTATTGACTTTGCTAGGTTCTATGCGGTTAACAAAGTCCTCCATAGAAGTGAACTCGCCACCCTCTCTAATGACTTCAAGTATCGACATGACAGCAGCACTTCCAACACCCTTAATGGCGCCTAGCCCAAAAAGGATAACATCTTGATCATCTTTTGTTATTGCTGAAAACTCTAACTGTGAGTGGTTGATATCAGGCGGTGAAAGCGTGATACCCATGTGTTTTACTTCATCGATATATTTTACGACCTTGTCCGTGTTGTCTTTTTCACTGGTCAATAGTGCTGCCATAAACTCATTTGGATAGTAGGTTTTCAGCCATGCAGTCTGAAACGTGACCATCGCATAAGCCGCAGAGTGGGATTTGTTAAAACCGTATCCCGCGAACTTTTCGATCAGATCAAAGAGCTTTGACGCCTTATCATAATCATGTCCCTGCCCCTTGGCACCTTGAGAAAACTCGTCGTTATATGCGGACATATCCTTCTTTTTCCCCATGGCACGACGGATAATATCCGAGTAACCAAGAGAGAAACCGCCTATGGTCTGAACGATCTGCATGACCTGTTCTTGGTAGACGATGACCCCATACGTGGGCTTTAAGATAGGCTCCATTTCTGCAAACGTGTACTCGATCGGCTCACGCCCGTGTTTACGTTCGATGAAGCTGTCAAGCATCCCCGACTCCATCGGTCCCGGACGATATAGTGCCAAGACCGCGATCAGGTCTTCGAAGCTGTCGGGCATCAAACGGCGGTTAAGGTCCTGCATACCCGAAGACTCTATCTGAAACATCCCTACCGTGTCTCCGCCGCGGATAACATCATAGACTTTCGGGTCGTTTTCATCTATGGCGTGCCAGTTTACATCTACATCATAACGCGCTTTTACAAGCTTGATAGCATTGTCTATAACATCTAAAGTCTTCAGACCCAAGAAGTCGAATTTGATTAAGTCGACATCTTCAAGGTAGTTTAGCGAATACTGTGTGACAAAGGTATCCTCGCCTGAGGGTTTATAGATAGGCGTCTTTTTCCAAAGCTCTTCGTTTGAGATAACGACACCTGCGGCATGCATACCCGAGTTACGTTTTAGACCCTCTAGTTTTTTACTAAACTCCCAAACTCTTGCGACCTGAGGGTCTGTTTCTATCATCTCGACGAGTTTTGGTTCTTTTTGATAAGCACCCTCGATAAACTCGCCTTTTTTACTCTTGCCGTTTAGTGTTATACCTAGTTCATCAGGGATCAGTTTTGCCATCTTGTCTGCTTGAGAGAGCGGCATATCAAGGACACGCGCAACATCACGGATGACCCCTTTAGCCAGAAGCGAACCAAAGGTGATGATCTGTGCGACCTGATTACGTCCATACTTTTTAACCACATAGTCGATGATCTCGCCGCGACGTGCCTGCATAAAGTCCATATCGATATCGGGCATGCTTACACGTTCAGGGTTCAAGAAACGCTCAAAAAGCAGGTCGTATTTCATCGGGTCGATATCGGTTATCTCTAAAGAGTATGCAACCAGACTCCCAGCTGCAGAACCACGTCCTGGTCCTACGGCAATACCCATATTTTTAGCTTCTTTTACGAAATCCCAGACGATGAGCATATATCCCGGGAACTTCATTGAGTTGATGACCGCTATCTCAAACTCTAAACGCTCTCTGTATTCCTCATGTTTTTCCTGCGGTACATGTACGAGTCTGTTTTGTAGACCTACACGGCAGCGATGAATAAAATACTCAGCATCGTTTTTATCCAGTGCAGTCTTGCGCTCTTTTACAGGGACACTCTCATCATCATCGACATTGTCGATGCCAAGTTCCTCTTTAGCGGCATACTCTTTTGTAAATTTGAAGTTTGGAGGGGTAGGATTTCCGAGGTTGAGTTCAAGCTGACACTTCTCGACTATTTCCTGTGTATGTTCCAGTGCTTCAGGGATGTCCGCAAAAAGACGCGCCATCTGTTCAGGGGATTTGAGATAAAACTCATGTACGGAGTGACGCATACGGTTTGGGTCATCATAGAGTTTATTCATCCCGATACACATAAACGCTTCGTGATACTGGGCATCGTCAGAGTATGTATAGTGGGTGTCGTTCGTCGCAACGACTTTGATCTCAAGCTCACGTGCCAAAGTCAATACGGTCTCATCTATAAACATCTGGTCAGGGATACCGTGACGCATCAGTTCTAGGTAAAAATCTTCGCCGAAGATCTCTTTGTATTCAAGGGCTGCTTTTTTAGCACCCTCATACCCTAAAGCACCGTTTTTGACATTACGCTCACTTTGAGTGTTGAGATGCCAGTTTACTTCACCCTGAAGACAAGCGGAGGTACAAATAAGCCCCTCAGAGTGTTCGCGAAGCTCTTTTTTATTGATGCGGGGGAAATAGTAAAAGCCATCAATAAAGGCTTTTGAAGAGAGATACATAAGATTCTTGTAACCGATCTCGTTTTTGGCGAACAGACAGATATGAAAACGCTGTTTTGTGGACTTGTCGTCTATCTCTTCGCCGTTATGGATGTAACCCTCCATCCCGATGATAGGCTTTAGTCCGGCACCTTTCATCTGATGGTAAAAATCTATGGCTCCAAACATGTTTCCGTGATCCGTCATAGCCACGGATGTCATACCGAGTTCTTTTGCCCGCTCTACTAAATTTGATATCTTGTTCGCACCGTCTAAAAGTGAATATTCCGTATGAAGATGTAGATGCGTAAATGCTGGTTTTTTGCTCAAAATGATTGCCTATAAAAAGTAAATTAGTAACTTTTTATTATAGTATGTTGTTCATAAAATCTAGTTTTAATCTAAAATCAATGAAACAGTGTAAAGAATCATGACGCCATCTTTATAGCAAGTCTAAAGATAGTGCCCTCTCCTTCAACGGAAGTAAATGAGATCTCAATGCCCATATCATCACACATCCTTTTTGCAAGTCCCAGTCCCAGTCCCGTTCCGCTATCCGTACTATTTACTTGCAAAAACGGTTCAAATATTATTTTGTATTTATCTTGCGGGATCCCTTTACCCGTGTCTTCCACTTCGACTATAATATTTTCATCCTCTCGAAAACTTCTTAACTCTACATAGCCATGCTTTGTAAACTTGATCGCATTTGAAAGCAGATTGAGCAGTACCTGTAAAAATCTCCTTGCATCCACCATACCCTCCATATGGTCATCATCCAATTTTAAAAAAAACTCGACTTGTGAACCGTTTAAAAGCGAATATGTATTACTAAATGCCATCTTGATTATAGTGTTTATATTATTTTTCTCAATTTTATAATCTATTTTCCCTGCTTCTGCTTTTGTAAACTCCAACAGATCGTTTATGAGCTGAAGAAGGTGCCTTGAATTGACCATCACTCTTTTTAGGTACCCTTTTGTATCTTCTTGCAGCTCTTTGTTCACTAACATCTCTTCAAAATCTTCTACGACCTGATCCGTAAAATTTATTATCGCGTTTAACGGTGTGCGCAACTCATGTGATATACCGCTGATGAAGTTTGATCTTGCCTGTGCAGCTTGTTGCGCTTCCTCTTTGGCTTTTATCAGCTTATAGTTTAAAATATTTAGATCCGCTATATGTGTCTCAAGTATCTCATTGGACTTTTGCAGCTCTTGCGTCTTGGCATCTACTCTTCTTTCAAGCGTTATATTCAATGTTCGCAGACTCGTCTCCATATTTTTCACCACCGTGATATCGCGAGCAACTACAACAAGACCTTTTAAATTACCAAATTGATCATAAAACGGACTTTTTTTAACTTCAAGAATTATTGTCCCCTCAGGTTTTTCAAACTTTTCTTCAACAATAATTGTCCGTTTTTGCTTCATGACCATTTGATCAAATTTCATATGACTCTCAGCTATATCGGGCGGATAAAGGTCACTGTCTGTTAGACCTATTATCTGATCGACACTAGTTTCACTCCACTTTTCATAAGCACTGTTACATCCTATATATCTCAGCTTCATATCTTTGTAAAATATCAAATCATCCGCTGCATTGATGATACTTCTTAACAACTCTTCATTTTGTCTATAATTATCTATCGTACTTTTTAACATTCTTGTATTTGTATTAAACGCGTCACATATCATATCGACTTCATAACCCATATTTTGGAAACCTTTTAGCCCCAAATCAGAAAAATAATCATAGTTGCTGACGGCTGAAGCTATTCTTTTTAATGGTCTTGATACAAAATATGTAAATGTCCAAATACCGATAATAAAAATAAAGAGTAATAGAATGAATCCGCCTATGATAATCCTGTCATATACACCGCGCAAAGGATTTAGAAATTTTTCCTTTGAAAAATCTACGATAATTGTCAGACTTAATTCATTTATCGGGATGAACAACAGATATCTGTCTTCATTTTTTAAACGATATTGGACAAGATTTTCGTTATTGTGTTTTTCCTTTTGCATAGCTGCTATCTTTGAAGAATTTATTTGTTTTTTATTATTCGAAGAGCCGATAATCACTTTTGCGTTATCCATGATCATTACATCTGCACTCTCTTTTTTAAAGTCCTCCAATGCAATTTCATAAATACTGCTGATATCCATCCCTGTTCCGGCTAGTCCAAGTGGTTTGTTTACGTCTCCGACGACTGCATCTAACCAAATATGCAGACTTCCCGTTATATCGCTGTCCACATTGATCAAAAATCTTTTCTCACTATTTATTGTCCTTAAAAACCACTGACTCTCTTTGTTTGAAGTATCTATAACTTTGATAAAGCCCTTTTCTGTAAAATAATTTCCGCTCTCTGCCTGGACAATAAATATATGTTCTAAATTGTAAAACCGTTTTAGATCGTCCAGCTTTTTTTTCATTTTTTCAGAGATTTTTCCTTTTTTGGCATCATCACTGGCAAGAAATTTTTTCACGTCGTCTGAATCGGCGACAGCGATCCCGTTTTGTTTGATTGTCGCTAAAATATTTTCCATTTTCAGACTATATAATTTTTCTAGATGATGTACCTGCAGTTCTATAAAAATATTTTCGATGACTTGCTTTAAGTATGTCTGCGTGACAATTAAAGTGATACCGAGCACCAATATGGCGACAGTGATCAACGGTATAAGCATTTTAAATACTACAGAGTTTATTCTCATCTTTTATCCATGTAATTTTTTTATTGTCAATCTAAACGTAGTACCGATATTTTCACTAGAATCCAGCGATACTTTTATATCCATATCATCACACATCCTCTTAACAAGTCCGAGTCCGAGCCCTGTTCCATTGTCTGCACTATCGACTTGCATGAACGGTTCAAATATTATCTTTTGTTTGTTTTGCGGGATCCCTTTACCCGTATCTTCCACTTCTACTATAATATTCTCATCCTCTAGAAAACTTCTTAACTCCACATAGCCATGCTTTGTAAACTTGATCGCATTTGAAAGCAGATTGAGCAGTATCTGTAAAAATCTTCTTGCGTCCACCATTGCGGTTAACGGTTTTTCAGACAATATAAGATGAAATTTCACATCCGTACCGTTTAAAAGTGAATATGTATTATTATAGGCTGCCGATAAAATAGGATTGATATCGTTTCTTTCTATTTTATACTCCATTTTCCCGGCTTCCGCTTTTGTAAACTCCAACAGATCGTTTATAAGCTGAAGAAGGTGTCTGGAATTGACTATTACTCTTTTTAAAAAAACTTTTGTATCTTCTTGCAACTCTTTGTCCACTAACATCTCTTCAAAATCTTCTACGACCTGATCCGTAAAATTGATTATCGCATTTAACGGTGTGCGCAATTCATGTGATATACCGCTGACAAAATTTGATTTGGCCTGTTCAGCCTGTTGTGCTTCCTCTTTAGCTTTTATAAGTTGAGAATTTAAAACATTTAAATCCGCGATATGCGCTTCTAGTATCTCATTTGACGTTTGTAACGCTAATGTCTTTTCCTCTACTCTTCTTTCAAGTGTTATATTTAAATTTTTAAGTTTATTTTTACTTGATATTAACTCTTTATTCACTTTTACAGCTTTGATCTCAGCATACTCTTTATGGCTGATGAGCTGCCAGATTATATATACCAAAGCGATACTAAACAAAAATCCGAAGATCAGTATGAGTGTCGCTTTGCTCGTATCGACACTTTTTTCAAAATCCGATGTTGACTTGATCAAAAGTGTCCAATTATGATCCGCTATATTGATCTCTACCTGTCGACTGAAAAGTGGGCTTTCATTACGCATATCTCCATCATACATAAGAGTTTTATCATTGACAATACCATTGTCGTATATCTCGATATCAAAATTCTTGTCTTTTTCATCTGTGATACCGCGCATAAAATCATTCATTCTAAATGGAGCATAAATCCATCCTATGATATTTTTTCTACGTTCCTTCACCGTTTTATTTTCCGTATTATTTTTAAAAACCGGCAAATACATTAAAAAACCGGCTTGTTCGGCTATACCATCCTCTTGTAAAAGAGTCACTTTTGAAGATATGACGGCCGTGGAGTTATCTCGTGACAACTCCATAGCCCCTCTTCTTTTGGGATTTGTTAACATATCGTAACCGAATGCTCTTTGATTTCTGTACTCAAATGGCTCCAGATAGATAATGGTAGTGTAGAAATCACGGGGTGTCGTCGGAGTGATACCGTATGAACCAAACCCCTGAGCTCGTACTTCTTCCACAAAAGCATCTTTTTTTTCTGAAGGCACTATGACAGCATAACCTACACCTTGAATACCGGGGAATGTTTTATCCAGCATCAAAGCATCTATGTAGACTTTAAATTCGCTTCTAGACACAGACCCTGAGGCTAGAAAGAAACCCCTTGTGCTGTTTAAAACATTTTCATAAGCCAACATCCGCTCTTCGATATGCGTCTTGATCTTTTGTACATTTAAAGCGAATTCGGTCTGATGATCTAAATATACAGAATCACGTATAGTCTTGTAATACTGATATGTTATTACCGTCAATACCAGTAATAGTATAAATGGCAATAGTTTATTTCTCTTTAGTGATCTCATCATTTTCTATATCTTTTATTTTTATATATAATACAATGTTCTAATTAAAACAATTGACCCTTTTACGATATCCGTAAAATACTTTTCAACATCTCGATAAATTCATTTCTTGCAAAGGGCTTTTCTAAAATATGATCAAACCCTTTTTCTAAATACATTTTTTTCATCTCTGCAAAAACCGAAGCCGTTACCGCGACAACAGGCACATCAGCAAACCTCTCTTGACTGCGAATCCATTTCGTCAGTTCCACTCCATCAACTTTTGGCATCTCTATATCCACTAAAAATATATCGATGTTATCCTCATGACTTAACATTTCGATACCGATCGCTCCATCTTTTGCCCAGATAAGCTCAACAGGTATTTGTAGTTTTCTTAAGTTAGATTTTACGACCAAATAATTATCTTCATTATCTTCTGCTAAAAATATTCTCATTTATCATCCTTTTTTTTCTTTAATTAGATTAACGAAAGTATAGCATTCGCTATTTTGCCAAGCGGCACTTGTTTATCGACTGCACCCATGTCGTGAGCGATTTTAGGCATACCATAGACAACACAGCTTGATTCATCTTGTCCTATCGTCTTGGCACCGGCATTTTTCATAGCAAGCAGACCTTTCGCACCGTCTGCGCCCATCCCGGTTAAAATCACACCTATAGCATTGGAACCTGCAATCTTTGCGACTGAGTTAAACAATACATCCACTGATGGTCTGTGTCCTGAGACTTTTTCACCGCTTCCTATTTCCACATAATACCTAGCCCCCGAACGTCTCACTACCATATGGTAATCTCCCGGTGCCACTAAGACGACACCCGGAGTTATAGAATCACCATTTTTAGCTTCTCTGACTTCCATTGCGCATAATGAGTTTAATCTCTGAGCAAACGGTGCGGTAAAATTTGCCGGCATGTGCTGAACGATAATCGTACCCGGTGCATTTCTAGGCAAACCCATCAACACCTCTTTTAGTGCTTCCGTACCGCCGGTTGAAGCGCCGATTGCAAGTATCTTATTTGTAGTTTCAGCCAATGAAGTGGTATTTGCCTGTCTAGGATTGATAAGCTCCTTTTTAAGTACTTTTACTTTCGCTGCTGTTTTTATTTTTGAAAGGAGCTCATCTTTCATCTCATCTTTGCCGTCATAGATATAGGAATGAGGCTTTGGAACAAAATCGACTGCACCTGCTTCTAGTGCTTCCAAAGTAGTTTTTGCACCGCTTTGTGTCAATGATGAGACCATAATGACCGGCACAGGCATATAGTGCATAAGTTTTTTTAAAAATGTGATGCCGTCCATTCTAGGCATCTCAACATCCAAACAAACAACATCAGGTTTGAGTTCGACGATCTTATCTCTTGCTATATATGCATCAGATGCCGTCCCTACGACTTCGATAGATGAATCGGATTCCAAGATTTCACTTAATACCGCACGTGCAGTAGCACTATCATCTACAATTAATACTCGTATAGCCATTAATTGACTCCTAACATTGTTTATTGGAAGTGTATTTCAGCAACACTTTTCCGTGTTCCAAATTAAATTGGATCTTTCTGCCGTTTTGTCCGCCGATATCCTCGGCTACAATAGCTATCTTGTATTCTTTTAATATCTCTCTTGCTACCAAGATATTTTTTTCGCCTATCATCATATTGTCGGATGAAGATATACTCATCGATGCACCTCCGAATATTTTTGCTTCAATCGACTTTGCACTAGATCCCTGCTCTTGCATAACTTTTATCAATTTTGGAATAGAAATATTTCCGAACTTCACAGACTGAAGACCATTTCCGTTCCAAAACGGAAGTAAATAATGGTTCATACCGCCTATACCCAACTTTTTATCATACAAACAGACTGCGACACACGAACCTAATACGGTCGAGATTGCACGAGGAGCAGCATCAACGTGAAGCTGCCCTACATGTATGAAAGTTGAATTACCAGAAATCATCATATCTCAATCGCATTGTCAAATGAATCAAATATCACTTCATTTTCATTATCATCAAATGACAACTTTACAATAAAAGTGACAACTCCCTCTTCTGCCGTATAATCGATGCTGCCGTCTAATCTTTCACACAGCTCACGTACGATACTAAGACCAAGTCCAAGTCCATGTTCGCCGACAGTATCTTTGGCAAAACGTGTAAATACCTCGGGCTTATAATTGATATGAGGCCCATCACCTTCATTTTTAACAGTTATTGTCAACATAGCATCTTTTATCTCTAAAACGATATCTACGATTCCGTTTTCAATACCGTATTTACATCCGTTTGAAATGAGATTTTTTACAATGATATAGACTTTTTTCGGATCTGCTATAATTTTTTTCGTAATTTTGTTGATTATGTTTATCTGAATATTTCTTTCTTGGACTAGATATTTCAAACTTTTTATTACATCATCTACAATATTTTTCACCTCAAAAGAGCTCTTGGAAATATCAATAGTTCCACTTTCTATTTCAGCTGCCATAACCAGATTTTGAATTCTAAAATTAAGTTTTAACACCTCATTATAGATCAGATCGAATATTTTTTTATTTTGTTCATCATCTACAACTTTCAAATGAGGGATCATCCCCAAAAGAGCTGTCATAGGATTATTGAGTTCACTTGCCACTAATGATAAAAAGCGAGATTTTGCTTTTTCACTGTCTATCAGTTTTTTATTTAGATCCAAGATCTTTTTGCTTAAAAAGTCCAATTCTTCATTCATGGCATTATTATCTAATATATCTTTCATGATTACCCTTTTATACCTTGCATATTAGATATCTCTGTTTGAAATCTCTCTAACATCATCGTGATCTCTTCAGATTCATTCATTAACATATAATTATCTTTTAAAAACACTTCTGACATTTTGTTCATTAATGAAATCTCATCGGAAGTTTTTGCGATTAAAACTTTTAACTGTGAAAATATCTCTCCAAAGCCCAATCTGTCATCATTAAACCTTGCTGATTCTATGACTCCGTATACCTGCACATATCCCAAATACATCATCTGCTGCTCAAGCTCTTCAAGAGATGCGATACTTCTTTTGATCAGCTTATCAAAGGAGTACGGAAGGATCATCAGCTTCGCATTGTAGTTAGAGACTAATTCAAATAAAATATCGATACTTTCGTTTGCTTTTTTTTCGGTATCTTGAAGCAATTCTTGAATAAAATATACGACCATCTCCATCTGCAGACTAAGATACGATACAAAAAATATGATCTCATTTAAAGACTCTGTTAAAGCTTGAGAAGTTGCATGTATCTCTGAGATAAGAGTATCATTTTCTTTTGCATTTGTTCTGATATCACTTGCCAAGACTCCAAATGTCTCTCCGTTTGTCTCAAGTTTATAAGATGCCACAGATGCATTTAAGGATAATAGAACAATATCTCTCGCAAGAAGGCGCAAGCTTTGACCTTTTTCTTCCAATGTAGATTTAACGCGCATAAAGGACTCGATTTTATCAAACCACTTTGCATATTCCTCCTGCAATACTTTACTTACCCTGCATAACGGATTTGAATCAGGATATGCCCCATTCTTAAGATCATCGGTCTCCTTTAAACTCTCTGCGGCTCTCAGCAGTTTTTTTCTTTCCAAAAGCTCTGCGAGTAAGACTTCGTTCATAAAATGGTCATAGTCACGAAATCCCAGAGCGTTTAAAAGCTCTACAAGCAGTTTCTCACTCTCAGACATATCGAGTTTGTTTTCAGCCATCAATAATCGAAAATAAAGTTCTCTTACTAAAGGAAAAATCGATGTATTTGGCTTGATACGTATAGATATATACCGGTCATTCAATGGAAATACGACTGCAAATACCCAATAATAAGATCCCTCTTTTGTTTTATTTTTGACATAGGCAACAACCGGCTTATTTGCATTTAGATAATCCCAAAAAACCTTAAACACGACTTTAGGCATATCCTGATGACGAATAATATTATGGTATCTTCCTATAATTTCATCTTCTTCATAGCCGCTGATACGCACAAAGGTCTCATTGCCGGAGATGATAGTGCTATCATACTTTGTTATAGAAAAAAACAACTCATTCAAATCAAATTTTGCTTCTTTCATCAAAATAGCAGTATCTATTTTTTCCACTTTTTCCCTTATAATTTTCTATAAATCGAAGACCCTAAAAGCTTCAATGTGTCTTTATGTGTCGTAAGAGACTCTGAACTTCCTAAAAAAAGAGGGGAACCTTTTGGCAGCAGCCCTGCAAATCGACTTACCAGCTGTTGTCTATTTATATCATCAAAATAGATCATTACATTTCTGCAAAAGATCATATCGAACTTGTTTTTGAAAAAAAACGGATCCGTGATGAGGTTATACATGCGAAATAAGACTTTCTCTTTTAACAATGGGCGTACTGCATATTTGATCTCATTGCCTACACGCACTTTTTCAAAAGATTTTATGACTATATCTTTTGGCAGCTGTTCGACGCTCTTTGCTTCATATTGTCCTGTCACGGCATGTGATAATACTTTTGATGATATGTCCGTAGCCAATATCTTGATGTCCCACTTTTCAAAATCGGGAAGGTGCGTTTGCAAAAACATTAAAATAGTGTACGGTTCTTCACCGCTGGAACATCCTGCCGACCATATCCTTATCTTTTTGTCTTTTTTGGATGCGATAAGTTCAGGCACATATTCTTTCAACCATGTCCATTGTGCCGACTCACGAAAAAACGATGTGACATTTGTCGAGATGGCGCTTACAAAATATGTAAGTTCATTACCGCTCTTGTCCTGTACAAGATGGTCATAGTAATCTCTGAAAGATCTCAATCCCAACTGATTTAATCGCTTGTTGAGACGACCTTTGACTAAGGTTGTTTTTTGATCAGATAACGATATGCCTACTTTTTCATAAATATAACGGCGAAATAAAGCGAACTCTTCAGGTGTTAACGGTATCTCAAGCATGTACGTTCTCTATAAGAGGCCGCAACTCATCAACATTAAGTATAAGTGCGATATCTCCGTTTCCTAGAATTGCTCCGCCTGATATCTCTTTGAGTTTAGCCAATGATTTTCCAAGTGTCTTAATAACAACCTGTTGACGCCCGACGAGCTCATCGACCATAACAGCGATGCGCCCTGCTTCAGTCTCCACGCAGACAAGTATTCCTTCCCATGGTTCTATCCTTTTGGTCTGTAAATCAAATACATCGCTTAATCTGATAATAGGAATATATTGTCCGCGCAAACTTACAAATTCGCCTTTTCCTTTTACGATATGGACGATCTCTTCATCAGGACGAAATGATTCAACTACGCTCAACGTAGGAATAATATAAATGTCATCTGCTACACTTACAAGCATACCGTCGATGATAGCCAACGTAAGCGGCAATATCATAGAAAGAGTCGTACCTTCCCCCTCTTTTGAATCTATTTCTATCTTTCCTCGCAGCTTTTCTATCGATGTCTTTACGACATCAAGTCCTACTCCGCGTCCGGAAAGATCACTAATCGTTTCAGCTGTTGAAAATCCCGGTTGCATGATAAGACCAAATATTTGTGAATCTGTAAGATTCTCATCTCCATTAATCACACCGCGCTCAATAGCTTTTTGCAAGACTTTCTCTTTGTTGATCCCTCTTCCATCATCACTGACACTGATTACAATACTTCCGCTTTTATGAAAGGCTTTTAAAGTTACACTGCCGTCAGAACTTTTGCCTGCACGTGCTCTCTCATCGGCATCTGCTTCAAGCCCATGGTCAATCGCATTACGAATAATGTGGATCAAAGGATCAGATAAGCTGTCTATCATAGTCTTATCTATCTCGGTATCTTCACCTTGTACTATCAGATGTACTTCTTTACCTGTTTTTTTAGAGGTATCTCTTACGACACGTTTCATCTTTTCAAACGTATCTTTGATAGCGACCATCCTCAAGCTCATAACTCGATCTTGGATCCTCTTTGTGATCTTTGAGAGAGTCTCAATTGTACGAGAAATGGACTCATCTTCTATGGCTCGGATCTTTTCATTTTGAGCGATGAAGTTTTGAGCGATGACAAGTTCACCGACTGAGTCAAATAGCTCATCTAGCTTAAACGTATCTATGCGTATAGTCGACTTTGATGTCATTGACGTAGATGATGCAGATTTGACATCAAGATCAGGAACGTTTACTATAGCATTTTTAGATTTAGGTTCTACATGTAGAGGAACATTTACGACCACATTAGAAGAGGTAGGTTCTACACTCTTTTCTATCAATGTGATCTTATACTCATCATCAAGCAAAAATTCAAATATCTCATGTACATCATCATTTGACAAAGGTGTCAAAACGACTATCGTGACTTTTGTAAACGCATTTTCATCGCTCTTGAACTGATCAATAGTCTTAACATCCCGTATATCAAAAAAGCTTTCTATTGATTGTGCTTTTTCTCCCAATATCTTTATAAATAAAAGATGCTCAAAACCGCGTTTGTAGCAATCAGTATCAAGCATCAAATCTATTTTATAGAGATTTAGTCCATCTGTGCGCATCTCTTGATGTATTTGGACACTCTTTTCTATGCTCTCTTCTGGTTGTTCCCCAACTTCAAAACCAAATTCAGATGCCAGATCGTTCAATGTAGCTGCGCTTTGCGTCTGAACGGAAGCGATCTCTTTGCCCTTTTTGAGGGCAAGAAGATTTTTGATTCTCTCCAAGCATTCATTATAACTTGCTGGCAGCTGATCAATGGCATCCAACTCACACGTCATCACTTCTTTGATGACATCGACACTTCCGACAAAAAGCTCTAAGTTATGTTCCTCTATGCTTTCCTGAGTATTTCTGTAATGATCCAATACGTCTTCAAAATGGTGAACAAACTCACCCAAACGAATAAATCCGAATGCATTTGCGTTTCCTTTTAATGTATGAACCCCACGAAAGATCTCATTCAATAAATTAAAATCTGCAGAATTCTCTTCAAAACGAATAATGTCGATATCCAGTTTTTCTATTATTTCTCCGGCTTCTTCTATAAAAATAGCTTTTACCTGTTCCTGTTTAGTCATGATAGATCCAATGAACTATTCCATATATCGGTGAACTGATCACCTTTTTATCTAAAAAAGGGATCTGTAGTTCAGGTCTAGTACGTTTTAAACTTGCTAAGAGAGATAAAAGAGTAGGACTTCTTAATAGACCATTCTCTTCTACCTCGACTACTTCTATATAATCGATCCTAGGACGTATAAACTCTTCAAATTCCAAAATCTCTTCCATAGACATATCGATGTCTATAGTAAGTACATCGCCATTGATTTCCATTTTAGAACTCTCTTAGATCATCTTCATGTAAAGGAAAGATCTCTTCAGCTTTATTGCTCACAGGCGCTTTTTTTGCAAGAGGTTTTTTCTGTTGTACATGTATTTGTTTAACATCTGTGCGATGAAGGTGTTTTTTTGATACAACAGCAGGTGCATCAGACTCCATACCTACCATTTTTGCAAGTATCCTTACAGTCTCCATCATCGATGTAGCTTGAGCATTCAGTTCTTCTGCGGCAGCTGCTGCTTCTTCTGAGTTGGCAGCCACCTGTTGTGTGACTTGATCGACCTGTCCCATCGCTTGGTTGATCTGACCCATCCCTTCGCTTTGCTCTTTACCTGCGATAGATATCTCTCCGATAAGGTCAGACACTTTTTTCGATTGCTCGACTATCTCTTGGAAAGAGGTATGTGTTGCAAGTGCGATCTCATTACCCTCTTTGATCTGTCCTACGACCTCTTCGATGATATCCGATGTCTCTTTTGCCGCTGCCGCCGCACGCTGTGCAAGATTACGCACCTCATCTGCAACCACCGCAAAACCTAAACCGTGTTCACCTGCACGTGCCGCTTCGACTGCTGCATTAAGTGCAAGAAGATTGGTTTGGAATGCGATCTGATCGATAGCCTTGATGATCCCTGAAATTTTTGCAGCCGATTCGGTGATCGCATGCATTGACTGAGAAAGCTGTTCGCCTTTTTGGTATCCTGTACGTGCCGAATCATTTGCATTTTTTGCCAATATATCCGCTTGACGCGCATTATCGACATTTTGAGTATTGATAGCCGTGCTCTCTTCTAAAGTGGCACTGACCTCTTCGACACTTGAAGCCTGTTCACTCGCACCCTGCGCCAAAGATGAAGATGATGAAGCGACCTGATCCGATGCCGAAGTGATCTGCATCGCACCGTCACGAATAGTCGTAACGCTTTGTGTGATCGAACGTGTGATGGATTTGATTAACAGCCATGCCAAGATGACAGCAAACAAAATCGATAATAGAGCCACGATCATAAACATCTGCTTGTATGATGATGATTTTTCTTTTGCACGTACGTTTGTCTCGTCAACGACTTGTTTGTTGATATCATACACGTTTTGCAAAGCGCTAAACATATCGGTACGTACTGCTCTTATTCCTTCCACAAAGCCTGTCATCTTACCAAAAAGAGCATCTATCTCTTCAGGATTCTCCGTTTTTGACAACTTGCCCACAACATCTGTTTGAAACTCTATACTTCTTTTTCTCCATTCCGCATATGTTTTTTCAAATTTTTGCCATTCGATCGCTTCTTGAGGCGTCTGTGGAAGCGGAGCATAAATAGCGATACCCTTTTCCATGCGGTCAAATCCGGCTTGCATATTTTCTGAGGCATTTGCCATCACCTCTTTCATTTGAGGATGTCCTTTTAATCCTCTAACTCTGTTTTGTTGAATAACTACGTTTTGAATTCCGTTACGAACCGTCCCGACACTTACCAATGAAGGCACGCGTACATCGCCTACTTCAACAATATCCGCTTTCCAGCTTGATGTCGCAGTAAAGCCCATCCATGCAAGTACCATCATCGCTACAACCATTATCCCTGTTAATAAAACCAACTTTGTCTGTAAAATCATATTCTCTAACCAACTCATAATTACTCTCCCTCTGTTATTTGTTTTTGTTGTATCTGTTCTAAACTTACAAGTTCATCCGCTTCAAAAAGCTTCAAAACATCCAATATCATCACTACGTCATCCTCTACTTGCGCTACATTACAAATAAAGTCAGTATCTACATGACTGCCAAACTTAGGCGGTTCACTTAAATTTGAGGAATCAATAGATGAGACCTCTTCAACTCTGTCCACTATAAAACCGATATTTATCTTTTCAACATCAACGATGATGATCGCAGTATGCATATCAGCTTCTCTGTGTTCCATCCCAAAACGCAGTCTTGTATCTACGACAGGAATAATTGAACCGCGCAGATTGATAACTCCTCGCATGAACGATGGTGTTTTAGGGACATTTGTCACCTTCATCATCGCAATAATCTCTTTGATCTTATCTATAGCAATGCCATACTGCTCATCACCTAGATAAAATGTAAGATACCTCTCTCTTTTTGCCTGAACTATGTTTTCACCCATTCTATACTCCTAGTACCATTTTGATGGACTTGACAAGCTTATCGTCACTAAAAGGTTTGACCATCCAGCCTGTCACACCTATCTCTTTTCCTAACATTTTCATATCATTTGAACTCTCAGTTGTCAAAACGATAATCGGTTTGTTCTTATGTCTGTCGTCAGACTTGATAGAACGTGCCAAATCTAAACCATTAAGCTGAGGCATGTTAACATCGCTGATAAGCAAATCAAAGTTTTCACTTCCATTTTGCAATGCACCCAATAAGTCCATTGGATTTAGATAAGATTAAAATTCGATCACACCCGTGCTTATCATCTCTTCTAAAGCCAATTCTGCTGTTGCTATGACTGCTCTTGAATCATCTACTATAATAACTTTTTTTGCCATTTTGTCTCTCCTTGTTTAGTTTAGAAAAATTCCATATCGTTTTCATCGTCATGAGCATTGATATGTTTATTGTCTATAATTCCCTCGATCTGCATGCATGAACTGAAAAATGAACTGTCCAGATAATGGATATCCGCCGTATCTTGAAAAATAAAGACATGTTCTCTCCAAGATGTAAGATCCGTCCCTAAATGTTCCAGTAACATTATGAACATCTTTAATTTTGCACTGTCTTGACTCACCATCACTGCACTCTCTTTGATAAATACCCCCAACGATGAAAGAGCATAAGCAAGCGCAGTAAATTCAAAAAGGTTGTTAATTACTTTGACATATGTACCAAGTACTGAATCAGCAAAATCTATAAGAGATGTCTGTGTAGGTTCCTCTTCTATCATTCTAAGCTTCATCATCCACTCTTCATCGAGACTAGCTAAATCTCGGATCTCTTCTAGAACATCTCCACCAATATCCTCTACATAATCTACGGCACTTGTTTTGTTAACAAAAGTTTGTTTTAAGAGCTCTTTCTCTTTAGAGTGAACAACTTTTACTTGTTTTACAACATCCTGCTTCACTTCTTTAGTCACTTCTTTAGTCACTTTTTTTGTCTCTTTGGCTTTAATAGTTTTATTAGGTATCTTCTCCTTTTCCACAGGAGTTTCTGTTTTCTCAACTTTTATATCACACGGTTTGCTTAAACTTACACAGACAATATTTTTTTGGGCAACGAACCCTGTTCCAAACTCTTGCAGCATATTCAATAAATTATCTTCCAACTTGATCTCACTGTCAAATTTAATAGTGATATAAAACTCCTCATAACTCTCTTCTATGATGATATTTGTAGTTTCTCCTTTTTTATATCCAACATTCATCAGTTTATAAAAGATCTCAATGACTTTGTCAAATTTGCAAGAGGTCGCTGATTTGCCGTTGTATTGGTCAAACAACCACATACCAAAATCCATCATAGCTTCTGTATCTGTAATCTCAAAGAAAGTTTTAAATGAACGGATATCCGAGTTAAAAGGGTTTAAAGCATTTTTTTTCGAAAGATTTTTAAAATTACCGCTTTTGGCACGTAGTGATGATCCGACACTTTCAAGCTTGTATCTAATTAGCTCTCTGTCAATAGGTTTATGTATATAAATATCTACCCCTATTGCACTCAAATTATCTTGCATACTTGGATTATATGCTGCTGTAACTACTATGATTACTGTATCGGGATATTTTGCTTTTATGATCTTTGAAGCTTCAAAGCCATCCAAGTTCGGCATCATAATATCCATTAGAACAATATGCGGATGCCATGATTCTACAACTTCTAGTGCCTCAATTCCGTCAATGACATCTCTTATTTCAAAACCATTAAGTTTTTTACAGATTGCTTTTAAAACTATACGGTTATCTTCTTCATCATCGACAATCAGAAGTCTTAAGTTATTCATTATTACTCTTTTTTATTTAGTTTGTTTAATAATTTACTTTCACAGCAAAGTCATTATCAACATTGTCATTATCAACATTTTATGAGAGTATTAAATCAAATAAGAATGCAAAAAGAATGCAGATTTTCATAGTTTCAGTAAAAAAGACTATAATATAAGATTATTTTACAAATTTTTACACTTGACTTAATTAAGTAAGTTGTACTAAAATAAACATCATCATAATAACAGGTAGCAACATGAATAATGATTCAATATTATTAACATCTGAAATGTTGCATGATATCCGTAATAAATTAAATAGGATATTGGGATATTCTGAAATTCTTCAAGAGGAAGACTCACTCTCAGAAGAGCAGATAAAAATGGCAAAATCAATTGCAACATCAGCACAACAGATAGAACTGCTCTTATCTACTAAGAAAAAGAAGTTGATAGATGACGATATTATTCCTCCAAAGAATACAATAAATAAAAAGACAAAGATTCTTATTGTCGATGATAATGAAGATAACCGTAATATTCTAGAACTTTTTTTAAAAAAATTTCCTTTACAGATATTTTTTGCTCAAAACGGTTTAACATCTATAGAAATAGCCAATATAGAACAACCTGATCTTATCTTCATGGACTTGCATTTACCGGATATAAGCGGGAAAGAAGCGGCAAAGATCATAAAAAGACACCAGTCTGATATAAAAATAATTGCATTAACAGGGGATATGAACGCAATCGAATTTGAAACATACGAAAACAGTATTTTTGAAAAATGCCTTGCTAAACCATTTTATAGAAATCAGATACAAGAGATTATTGCTACATTTACAGATATCATGCAAGAGGAAAGCATTCCTGCTAACAAGCTGTCGATAGATTATCTTTCGGAACTTACTGAATGTGCCAAAGTCGGTAGGGTCAGCTGCTTAGAAAATCTTATTGACCAATGTGATAATGCAGCAACAAAAAAATTTCTAAAAGAGAAACTTTTTTCTTTTAATTTTGAAGAGATCATCTTATGGGCACAAAGAGTAGATAATGAACCTGCAATCAGTGAATCCTAAAATACTTATTGTCGATGATAATCCTGAAAACCTCACTCTCTTTAGGGATATTCTTCGTCCCTATAATTACGATTTAAGTGTTGCAACTAGTGGAGAAACCGCACTCAAAATAGTAAAAAACCTCTATCCTGAACTTATACTTCTTGATGTTGTAATGCCGAATATAAACGGATACGAAGTCCTCCAAGAACTAAAAAAAAATAAATCGACTCGCGAGATCCCTGTGATTTTTTTAACGGCAAAAGATACGACAGAAGACATTATTAAAGGGTTTGAAGCAGGTGTCGTAGATTATATAGCAAAACCTTTTCATCCTAAAGAACTTATTGCAAGAGTGGATACACACCTTCAAAAGGCAAGACTATTTGGAAACTTAAAAAGATTGATGGAATATTCATTTCATGAATTATATACTCCCTTAAGTATCATCAGTTCCGCAATGCAGATGCAGGAGTTGGAACATGAAAAGACACAGTATACACAGATGACGTTAGCTGCATGTAGAACGCTTCAAAACATTTATGATGATCTTTATTACTCTATCAGTTTTTCAAGCAGAGCAAGACCAAAATCTGTTTTTGATTTTTGCAATCTTTTACATGAGCGCATCGATTATTTTAGTCTTGCAGCGCAAAGCCGTTCGTTGACATTTAAGACAGATTTTCCCGATCAGATGTTGATCGAGATAAATCTGCAAGATATTGAAAGAGTCGTAGACAATCTGCTTTCAAATTCTCTCAAATATACACAAAAAAATAGCAATATAACTATTTCTCTCAAAAACAATGAAGACAAATGGCAATTATCAATATGTAATCCTACTTCCAAAGAGATAGACGTAGAAAGTGTCTTTAATAGATTTTATAGGGAAGAGGAAGAGGTGTTTGGAGTCGGTCTTGGACTCAATCTCGTACAATCTATTTGTAAAGAGAACAATATAAAAATCAATGCTACTTTAAATGAGAGCATTTTTTGCATGAAAATGGAACTGGTAGAAACAAAATGAAAATATTGCTAATGGAAGATGAACTACATTTAAGACAAAATATTAAAAAGTTTTTAACTATCAAAGGTCATGACGTAGATGATTTTGAAAATGGAGAACAACTACTTCAAAACGCCAATCCTTATGATTACGATTGTATGATCCTAGATGTAAATACACCTGAGATAGATGGATTTGAGGTACTGACATATATACGCAACAATCATGTCCCGACACCTGCACTGTTTATCAGCGCACTCACTGATGTGCAAAAAGTCCTAAAAGCCTTTGAACTCGGAGCAGAAGACTATCTTAAAAAACCTTTTGATCTAGCAGAACTGGAAGTAAGGATGATGCATATCAATTCAAAAAGATCAAGCTGTAATCTCATTAAAATCGATGATACTTTCAAATACGACTTAGAGAATCGTGCTCTTTTAAAAAATGATGTTACATGTAAACTCAGTTCCACACAAAAAAAGTTTCTCTATCTCATCATAAAGAATCTAAATGCCCTTGTGACCTTTTCTATGCTCATTGACTATGTTTGGGATAGCAAAGATATCTCGCACAGTACGATCCTTTCGACGATGAGGGACTTAAAAAAGATATTTCCGAGTGCTCCCATTAAAAATATCAAAGGAGAGGGCTACATCTTTGAATATTAAAATTTTTACAAAAAGAAATTATTACGGAAGATAAGAGTCGTTTTTCAGGAAATATAGTAAACTTATCTATTATTTTATGTTAAAATCGTGTTATAAAGAAGGATATTAGTGAATATTACAAATAACGAAATACATGTACTTTTACATGATAAAAGAGAAACTCTCGCTCATCTTATCGAACCGTTTTGGTATAGACATAAGAGATATAAACTGCCTTTTTGTCTTTTTATAATCTATGCTAAAAATATCGATGACGATTATTTTTTGAATCATATAAGAAAAACAGATCAATTTATTAGACTTGACTCTCGTCTTTGTGCCATCGGACTTGAAGCCATTGATCTGTCTCAAGCTATCACTATCGTAGAAAAACTTTTATATAAAACAGAAGATGCACTCGGTACGATAGATGCTAAATATTTCAGCTCTATTGTGTGTGAATCTGCAGGAGATGAGATGGAAGAACTTATCAATCACAGTTTTATGATCTTAGAGTATGCGATCGAATACTCTCTCGCAAATGAAGTGTTAAACCTCGCGGCTTTACCGACGAGGTAAATTTAAAATATCTATTCGCAGGAGTCGGCTAAAAGGCCTGTCTTTACTTTCTCTTTTGCCTCTTCACCCAACAAAATCTTAACGATCTCAAGTCCAAAGCAGATAGCTGTAGCAGGACCTTGAGACGTCAGGATATTTTTATCACTCACAACTTTTTTGGTTGCATCATACCCTGTATTTTCTATATCCTCTTTAACAGAAGGATAGCAAGTAAACTTCTCTTTTAATACACCTGCTTTTTCCAATGCATACGGAGCAGCACAGATAGCACCTATCTGCTTGCCTTTTGCATCCATCTCTTTTAAAAGCGATTGTACTTTTTCATCGGTAGCCAGTATTTTGGTCCCGCCCCAGCCGCCTGGTAGTACGATCATGTCGATATCATCGGCAGATATATTTTTTATACTTTTATCTGTCTTTATAATGATGCCGTGTGCTCCGCGGACATCTTCATTACCATCAACAGAAGCAACGATCACGTTTATAGAAGAGCGTCTTATCGTATCTATGATAGATATCGCTTCGATCTCTTCAAAACCTGTTGCCAAAGGTACTAAAACTACTGCCATGATATCTCCCTTTAAAAAGATTATTTTACTTTTTCTAGATACTCACAATCTACAGTATTTACTTTAATAGTATCGCCTTCAAGTATGTGATACGGAACTTGAACCACAGCACCGGTCTCTAGAGTCGCAGGTTTTCTGCTTCCGCTTGAAGTGTCGCCTTTGAAGTTTGGAGGAGTGTCGGTTATTACCAATTCCATAGTTTCAGGAGGTGTTACAGAGATCGCATCGCCTTTGTAGAAGATCATATCTACGTTGATACCGTCTTTTAGCCATTTCATAGCATCATCACACTGTTCATAAGTAAGACCTATTTGGTCATAAGTGTCATTATCCATAAACTGTAGCATCTCACCGTCGTCATAAAGATACTGCATAGTTTTGTATTCGATTACAGGAACTTCAAATTTATCACCTGCATGAACAGTCTTTTCAATAACTTTTCCGTTTAAAAAGCTCTTTACCTTCATACGTACGAAAGCTGCACCCTTACCCGGTTTAACGTGTTGGAACTCTACTACTTTATATGGTACGTCAGAGATCTCTAGACGTATATTTTTTTTGATATCACCCATACCTATTGTTGCCATATACCTGACCTTATAAAAAAATTTGTGCAATTTTACCGCAAAGTGCCTTACATGTAAAGATAACGCAACTTACCTCTTTCGAGGCAGATTATACATAGAACTATTAAAAAAGTCCGGTGAGCATCAAACGCCAATACATCGGCTCTAGCATATAGCGGTCAAACTCCCACCACATCCATCTTGGTTTTGAATAATCTAAAAACGGGATGGTCGGTTTTGGTCCCTCGTAGTTAAACTCTGCCATGAGTATCTTGCCGTATTGAGTTTTAAGAGGGCAAACCGTATATCCGTCAAACTTCTCTTTGAGCTCTTTTGCCTGCATCACCGCTAAAAGATTTCCGACTACTATAGGTCCTTGGTGTCGAGCCGTTCCTCCCGTTTTTCCCATAGGGATGCCACAAACGTCGCCTATACCAAAGACATTTTTATATTTGCTGTGTTGCAACGTGAATTTATCTACATCAAGCCATCCAGAATCGTTGACAAGCTTTGATTTTTCAAGTGCTGCCGGTGGAGTCATAGGCGGTACGACATGAATAAAATCGTATTTTACGACAACCTCATCGGCAAAACTCTGCATTGATTTTTCGCCGAAATCCTCATCTATCACCTCTTTTTCATACGCATGAATAAATGTGGCTTTTTTTGCTTTGACATCAATGGAGCGTAAAAAGTGAGAATACTTTGTCTCGATCTTGTCATAGCTTTTTTGAACTCTAGTGAGTTCTTCATCTACTTTTGGCAGATGGAACAGTTTTTTGAGTCCTGTGTAGAAATAATAATCCGCACTAAGCCCAGCTTCTTTAAGATAATCAGCACTAAGATAGAGCATCTTTTGCGGCGCACCGCCACATTTTATAGGAGTATCGGGTTGTGTATAAAGTACCGTCGGTCTTTTGGTTTCTGCGGCTTTTTTCACCTCGTTGTACCAATCCCATGTAGCCGTCGCCCCGCGAGCAGTACCCTTTTCTAGATCGCTCAGGTAAACACTGGTGATCCCGTTTGTCCCTATATCTTCCTCTTTCAATCCCGCTATCTTGTCAAAACGATTGACCACACCCGTAGCGACTATCATGTAGTCATACCCTACAACTTGTCCGCCGCGCGTAGTGACGGTGTTATTGTCCGCATCAAATGTTTTGACTTCATCTTTTATCCAGTTGACATTACCATTTATATAGTCGCTGTTTGGTTTTTGGAGTTCATCTTGTGTCATCAGCCCCGCAGCGACAAAGACTTGACCCGGTTGATAAAGATGTGTCTCATTAGGAGCGATAACAGTGATATCAGGATTAGAGATAGCTCTGTTTAATCTAGCCAAAACCATCAAAGCACCGCTTCCGCCACCTACTATAAGTATCTTACCCTTTACATCGACAGCTTCGGCATTAGTAACGCTTCCGCTGCCCACAGATGCGATTACAGAAGCTGCAATAGGTGATATCCCCATTAACTTTATCGCGTCACGTCTTGACAGTGGTTCTTTTTCGTGTCCCTGATTCAACAACTCTTTTAGATTATCCCTTCTCATAAGCTATCCTTATTTTGATCTAATTCAATTATAGCGCAGAAAAATCTCTATTATGCTTTTAATACCAGAAACACTTTTAAAAAATCACTTCGTAAGGGTATCTAATTTCACGAAAAGTTCACTCGAAGCTTTCTCTGCCCCTTTAAATAATTGAAGTATTTCATCGCTGTCAACTTGATTTGAATCTATCAATTTAATAGCCTTTTGAATGTTCTTATGAACCAAAGTGTGAGGAGCGTCAAGTTCATTAAATGAACTTTTATTTCCAAATGTCTTTTTCCCCTCACCTGCATACCATTTTCCAAGATTACATGTAGTATGACTACCAAATTCTTGCTTTGTCTTGTTATCAAATACTGACGAATAAGCACTCGATTTGAAGATCATATGATCAAGTTTAACAATATTGATGAAAAGTTCATGTCCGATAATCGAATTGTACTCTTTAATCTTGTCAGCATTAGTAACCATTTCATTTAACGTCTTCTTAAATTCATCAAGTATTGATTGTGATGCTGATGCAGATTTATCTATTTTTTCACTGTTCTCGGTCATCATTATGGAGTTCTGCTTAAGTACACTGATATTTGCTTCCACTTCGCTTGTCGCTTTTTGAGTACGCTCTGCAAGTTTTCTTACTTCATCAGCAACAACAGCAAAACCTCGTCCATGTTCACCTGCACGGGCAGCTTCTATGGCAGCATTAAGTGCAAGTAGATTTGTTTGATCGGAGATATCTTTAATCAAAGTGATTACGCTAAATATCTCTGCTACATTTGCATTAAGCTGCTCTGCTGATATTTTTGAATCGCTTATCATCTCTGTGATATTTGAGATAGATGAAATGATCTCATCGGTGGATGAAGTCACTCTCATAATGACCTCCGCCGTAACATTATTTAATTCGTTTACTTGATGAACATTATCAATATTTTCTTTCATACTGTAACTTAAATCATTGACATTGCTGATTGAACCTGAAATCATCTCATGAGAAAGCTCCAAATGAAATTCATTTTGTTTCAATACCTTAGTAGTGTTTTGTACCGCATCCTCAGCTTTTTGTGCTTCTGCTTTTGCTGTATTTGAAATAGCTTCGACCTTATCTAAGAAGGTGTTGAAGCTTCTGCTTGCACTGCCTAGTTCATCATTTGAGACTATAGGAAGTCTTTTTGAAAGGTCTGCATCGCCTTGAGCTAGTTCTAAAGCGACTTGATCAAGGTTTAATATAGGTTCTGTAACACCTTTTTTAATCACACCCAACAAAAAGATAAGAATAAAGATATCAATAAGCGCCATAATAATAATTTGTCTTATAAGAGAGCTCTCCGCCTTAGAAACCATATTTTCAAGTTTTGCTCTTTTTTGACCAATCATAACATAGCCTACTGTCTCTCCTGAAAAATCAACGATAGGTTCTGAAACGACAGCATAATCTTTACTATTTTGAATATTTCTACACTCTTTTGGA
This sequence comes from bacterium, assembly GCA_018824305.1. Lineage (GTDB taxonomy): Bacteria > Campylobacterota > Campylobacteria > Campylobacterales > Sulfurimonadaceae > Hydrocurvibacter. The sequence goes on along the minus strand of JAHJGM010000009.1, from coordinate 99,124 downwards.
TCAAGAACAGCAAGTTCATTAAAGTAATGTTCATCAACGTTGCTTTGATGAACGGCAAGAGTATAAAGTCCGATTTTAGGAGCATTTGAAAGATCGGTTGCTATATTAAGATATTTATTGTCTATAAAAATAGCCATATCGATCCCATAATTTTTTTTAGCAGTCTTTACAATAGAATTGAGTTCTTGCATAAACTCTACCGATCCTAAATATTCACCATTATCAATAATTGGAGAAAGCCCTCGCAAAATAAGACCTGCACGACCAAGCTCGATAGCTACTAAAGGTTTTTTACTCTCTTTTACTTGAATAATAGTCTTTCTAAAACCACTAAGGTCATCTCCATACTTTTCAGGTTTCCAGACTCGTAAAAAACTTCTTATATTTGCATCATGAATATGAATTTTTACATTATTGAGATCCGTATTTTCTTTGAACTTTTTTGAAAGATCGTTTAGCCCTTGTGTAGCTATTTCTCTGTTGTTTTCTTTTAAAGACCTAATGGTGTAATAGTTCTCAGCTATATTTATGGCGTTTGTGAGACCAATATCTTCCTTATTCTCCAATAAGTCATTATAAATTGCTCGCAGATTTGCAGTTTCTTGTTGATAAACATCTTTTTGAATATTATCTATTGAGTAAAAGTAATTTATCCCTATAACTACAAAACCAAAAATAATGGATGCGATAAGCGGAATATGCAATTTTTGGCTTATACTTAAATTTATCATCTAATCCCCTTGTATTTATGCTAAGTCATTTTTAGCAATTCTACCTATTAATCGGGGACATATCGGTTCCATATGTAAAATAATGGTATAAACAAAGAAAATTGTATTTACACTTTAACTACGCTCGTTTCCCATCCGTCATACTCGCCGCCATATTCTGCTGCGTTATCTATAAGACTCATCGTAAGTTCGTCTATCTCATAGTAATACGGCACATCGATACGGTAAAACTGCAATCCATACATCATCTTCATATCTTCTGTCGGTTGTATCTCTTTTTGGATTTTAAATCCCTCATTTTGGATATAACTCTTATAACTATCTCTGTTTTGTGCCGAATGAAAATATATCTTGTGTTCTATGGCACGTTTGAGTCTCAGGTTGTCACCCGCTTCTTTTAACATCTCACATGTACGATGATTTTGGATGAGCTGCCACTGTTTTGATGTGGGCCAAAGCAGTTTTTTGTAGACTTCCCATTCACTATCCATACGAGCACCAAACTCATACTTGTAGCTATCAAACTTTTTCATCGCATCATCGACGGCATTTTGCCACTCAAAATCATACTTAAGGTAATAGATAAAGTTGACACTTCCCTGCGCAACGATGCGCCCCACATACTTTCCTATACGATAACGCAAAGACTCCATCTCGAGGGAATCCTCAATAAATGAGAGGTCATCACTCTCTTCCTCTTTCATAAGTCCGTCATCGCTGGGCTCATGCAAGAACACTTTTACAAATCCCATGTAACCATATTCTTCACTCAAACTCCCATTAGACACCTCTACATTCAAAGAGACACTCGCAGGACTTCCATCCATCGGCTTCATGTAAGCTTCCCAATACTCTTGCATATAATCTCCTTTATTCCATCTCTAGACTCATGAGGAACATATCTTCCCCGTCAGTGACTTTTACGTTTACACTCTCACACTTTGGACAGCAGTAGTTTCTACTTTCGAGTTCGCTCGTCGTGTGACAATCGTTACATGTAATGGTAAGCGGCTGGATGTTGAGCACAAACTCCGCACTCTCACAGACCGTCGTGTCTTTAAAAGTGTTAAAAGCAGTTTCTAACAGATACGGCTCGACTCCGCTCATCACGCCTATCTTCACTACGATTTTTGTGATCTTTGTCGCCTCGTTTGCCGTTGCATGTTCTTCACACTGAGTGAGTAAAGCTTGAACTACGCTGTATTCATGCATCATTTACCCCTTAACAGATTCTCGGCAATAACTCGCCGTTTGGAGTTTCTAAAAATCTTGAAGTTCCCCATCCGCTTTTTAAAACCACTTTTTTTGGATGCGTAGAGGTTACACTGCCGATGACAGATGCTTTTTCACACACATCAAAACTCTTTAGTATCTCCACTGCTTTATCGGCATCCTCTTTTTTTACAGCTAGTACAAATGTGCCCTCATTGGCTAAAGCGGTCGCTTCAAAACCAAGCATCTCGCAGATGCCGTTTACTTCATCGCTCACGGGGATCTTCTCTTCCTCAACTTCAATGCAGACATTTGACTGTTTCGCCCACTCGTTAAGCACCGCCGCCACGCCGCCGCGCGTCGCATCTCTCATAGCAGTTATGCCGATGTTTGCATCAAGCAGAGCTTTTACCTGCGGATAGAGTGAGTTACAGTCACTTTTTAAAGCACTGCTCATCTCCATCCCCTCGCGCGCTGCAAAAATGGTAGCACCGTGACAGCCGATATCGCGGTTTACAAGGATGAGATCGTTACATGTAATGTTGTTGGAGCTGATACCTTTTTTCTCTATCTCGCCGATACCCGTAGTGTTGATAAATATCTTATCTACACTCCCGCGAGGCACGACCTTGGTATCTCCGCTCACGACAATAGCACCGTTTACTTCCAGCTCTTGCTTCATACTATCGACGATGCGCTCCAAGCTCTCAAGCTCAAAGCCCTCCTCTATAATGACGCTACATGTAAGGTACTTTGGACGTGCCGCCATCATGGCAAGGTCGTTACATGTACCGCACACGGCAAGCTTGCCGATGTCCGCTCCCGCAAAAAACAGGGGTGAAACGGTAAAACTGTCAGTAGAAAAAGCCAACTCTCCGCCGTGAATGACCGCCGCATCTTCGCTACGTTCTAGTATCTCGTTTTTAAAAGCTTTATAAAAAACTTTAGATATCAGCTCGTTGTTCTCTTCCCCGCCGTTACCTTGGGCTAGTGTTACTGTTTTTGTCATTGTTCTCCCTCATAGAGTATATTCATTATTAACTTTATAATAATATCTTTTTGCTCCGGTTTACTTGTAGCGACCAAAAGTGCTAAAGATGCCAAAGCGTTGTCATTTATCTTTAGCTCGCCATTTGATTTATAAAGCGCACTGTTTTTGGATAAAAACAATATGAAAAGATACGCGCCTATTCTTTTGTTTCCATCATTGAAGGGATGTCCTTTTATGACATAATAAAGCAGGTTTGCCGCTTTTTGCTCTATGGATGGCAAAAGTTCCTCACCACCAAAAGTCTGATAGATATTTAAAAGATTACCTTTCAGTTCATCCGCTTTTTCCTGCCCAAAAAGTTTGCTCGCTTCACCTTTTAACATCAAAGCTTTTTTAAACTCTTCTATCGCTTTTTTCGATTCATCATAATCCAGTATAAACTTTTGTTTCCTATGGTTAATGACCTCTTCCAGACTCTGTTCATCATACCCTTGAAGCAGCGCCCAGCTTTTTGCATAGTTTGAGATAATCTCTACAAAACCTTTAGATTCCGCAGAGCCTAGTTCTTTGTTCTCTATACTTTGCTTAATAAGTTCTAATGTTTGTGTTAGTTCGTAAAGCTTTTGCTGCTGCAAGTTTCCTTTATTTACCACATATCCGTCTATCAGGTATTGTTTGAGTATTTTTGTCGCCCACTGTCTGAACTTTATAGCTTTTGAAGAGTTCGTTCTATACCCAACGGCAAGTATAATATCTAAGCTATAAAAATTGACAAGTTTATCAGAATTTGCAATGTGCATTTTTTGCACATTGCTTTTTTCATCAATCTCTTTATCTTTTAAAATATTATTTATGTGCTTTGTTATAACCGTTCTGTCTTTACTAAATATCTCGGCAATCTCATTTTGTCTTAACCAAACCGTTTCACCGTCAAACTCTATGTTAAGCTCAAGTTTGCCATCTTCGTATATGATAATATTGTTTTTATTATCTTCTTGCTTCATAATCTATCCTCATGATTCAATATCAGTTGTGAGTATATTGTAAATTATTTTTTAGTCGATTTTTAAAAATATTGCACCTTGCAATAACATCTTACCCCGCCTACTTCTTCATGGTTTTTTTATACAACTCTTCCACTTTCGTTCTCGCCCAAGATGTCTTTCTAAGAAACTTCAGACATGAACTGATAGTCGGGTTTATCAAAAAACATCGGACATTTATGCGCTCACTGAGTTCTTTAAACCCGTAACGCTCCACCAGACTTTCCAAAATCTCTTGAAGTTTGATGCCGTGCAGCGGATTGTTTTTGTTCTTCTCTTTTTCTTCTTCAGTCATATTATATTTCTCCATTCTTCGATATATCATTTATATTAAGTTCATCTAAATATTTCATGTTAAAAGCTAATGTTGCTAATAAGGATACTGCCTTTAAGCTATTTATTTCTGTATTAAAATCTAAAGTTTCACCATGTAGCATCTGATGTCTATTCATATGTTCAAATTCTAACGTTCTTTTACTTTGACTTATTCTTATTGGTAATTCGTTATTAAAAAGCTGTTTTAAAAAACATAAACCTACTGTTTTTTCTCTTTCTTCTAACATCTCAATTTTTTTCTTAAAAAAGTCACCTTGAAAATAATTTTTTCCATTAAAAACATCATAAACAAGACCATCAATCTGTGTCATAAGAGCTATTGTAGATAAGTAATAAAGTTTTTTCTTATGTGCATAATAAATTTCATCAAATATATTCTTTCTAGTTGGAAAAGCATTTTTTAAATCATCAAATATTCTCTTTATATTTTTTTTGTAATGTTTACTCAATATTTCATCAACTTTCTTTTCATTTTCACATTCTTGAAAAAGTTTTTTTAATGATCTTAATTGGATTAATGGTTCTATATACCAATTAAATTTTTTTGAGATAGAAGGAAGTTTTTCAAAATTTTTCGTAAATTCAAAAAGTTTTTCAAGAAATTCCTCTGCTTCATTCTTCAAGTCAACACTCACAGTATTATCTCTCATATAAGATTCCCATACTTATAATAAGCCGCGCAAGCACCTTCACTGCTTACCATACAGCTTCCAACAGGACTTGTCGGCTTACATGCAGTGCCAAATATCGTACACTGTGGCGGTGTTGCTTTGCCTTTTAGTATGTCTCCGCAGATGCAGAGTTTGTGGTCGTCTATGGGCTGTTTTGGCAGGATGTCGTTGTAGATGACTTCTGCGTTGTAGGCATCATACTCGGCTCTTAGTTTTAGACCGCTTCTAGGGATGTCGCCAAGACCTCTCCATCTGAACTGTTCCGCTTTTTGGAAGTATTTGTCTATGAGTGCTTGGGCTTTGGTGTTGCCCTCACGGTTGACGGCGCGTTTGTACTCTACCTCAAGCTCACATCTGCCCTCAATGAACTGTTTGACTATCATGCTGATCGACTGCATCACATCCACAGGCTCAAATCCTGAAACTACGACAGGTTTGCCCCAGTCACGCGGAAACTCTTCATATATCTTGCTTCCGCTGATGACGCTTACATGTGAGGGTCCCAAAAACGCGTCTATCTTACACTCATCATCTGACAAGAGTGCGCTCATCGCTTCGGGAACCGTTACGTGGTTGATGTGAAAGTAGATGTTTTTGATGTCACGTTTTATGACTAAGTCAAGAAGTGCGGCAGTCATCGGGGTCGTCGTCTCAAAACCTATGGCAAAAAAGATGATCTTCTTCGCAGGGTTTTCCTCTGCTATCTTCAGACAATCAAGCGGAGAGTAGACAAAGCGCACATCCGCGCCTTTGCTTCTAGCATCTTGCAGACTTCCGTTGCTTCCCGGTACTTTTATCATGTCGCCCAGAGTTACGAGGATGACATCCTCTTGCATACTCAGTACATAAGCATGATCGATGCGCTCTTTTGGCATGATGCACACAGGACATCCCGGTCCATGAACGAACTTGATGTTTTTAGGCAAAAGCTGAAGGATGCCGTACTTCATGATGGTATGCGTATGTCCGCCACACACTTCCATGATGTTTATGATGTGAGGCAATTTTTTTGCATCTTCGTTGATGATCTTCGCATACGCTTTTATGGTGTCGGCATCTCTAAAATCATCATAGAGATTTTTTAGTTCCAAACCCATTTTATGCTCCGCTCGGACAGTTGTCACTTTCTTGTATAGCGGCGAGTCGGTCTGCTTCATCCATCGTCTCTATGATCTCGCGGTAGACTTTCAGGGATTCCAGAGCATCCTCCTCATCTATCTTGTTCATCACAAAACCGATGTGGATAAGCACGTAATCGTCTACATGTACGCTTCCCTCTTCCATAAGGTCAAGCCCTGCCTCACGAGTCACACCCATGGTATCGACGATGGCAGTGTTCTTCTCTTTATCTATTTTTACCACTTTGCTTGGAATCGACAAACACATATTTAGCTCCTCATCTTTCTTTTGAACTCTATCCAATCTATCACACGTTTTATGGATGCCTCGTCTTTGATATTGAGTTCTAAGATATCCACGTTTGGTTTGAGTTTTCTCGCCTCGGCTTTTTCATGTTCGATATCATAGTCAAAATGCGGTAATAAATCCGTTTTTGTGATAAGTACCAAGTCTGCTTGACGGAACATCACTGGGTATTTCTCTATCTTGTCATTTCCCTCTGGAACAGAGACAAGGACTATGTTCAGGTGGCTTCCCACATCATAACTCGCAGGACAGACAAGATTGCCGACATTTTCTACAAAACAGACATCCATCGCATCCATGTCCATGTGATGCAGGGCTTTATGAACCATAAACGCATCCAAGTGACATGCCGAGCCTGTTTGTATCTGGTGGGCTTGTATTCCTTTTGCTTTGAGTCTGTCTGCATCGCGGCTCGTCTCCAAGTCACCCTCGACAACGCCGAATTTAAAAGGAGCCAGAGATGCCATGTGCTCAAGCATCGTCGTCTTTCCGCTTCCCGGACTACTCATAAGATTGATACAAAGTACGCCGTGTTCATCGAAGTGCGCTCTGTTATGACGCGCCTCGTGGTCGTTTTTATCGAGTATCTTCGTGATGACCGAGATCGTCTTTGGATCGTTTAACTGCGGGTTGTCATGAAGATGCTGATGCGCTTCTTGATGTTGAACAGACGCATCGTCGTGTTCATGATGATGATGTCCTCCCTCGTGAGTATCTGCACCTTTTGCATGTTCATGGTCGTGTACATGTGTGTATTCTCTGCCATATTCATCTACATGAGTATGCTCATGTAGGTGGTTATTTGTCGTAATCGAACATCCGCAATCTTTACACATTTTTTATCCTTTTAATTTAATATATACATTCAAACCGGCAAAGCCGCTTTGAATGGCAGGGACAAACTTGTCCCTTGCAACCCCCTAAAGCTTTTCGCATAAATGCGAAAGATTCATTATATGATCAATCCTGCTAGTTTAAGCAGATCGATCTCATAAGCATCTTCGCTTTTACCGTCATAGACGATTTTACCCTTTTCATCCAAGATGATGACCCTCTCCCCCAGTCTTGGCGCAATGGTAAGATTGTGAGTCGCGGTAATAGTCGTGATATCCAGTGCCGCTATCATATCTAAAAACTTTGCCGTACCGGCAGGATCAAGCGCACTTGTAGGCTCATCCAAAAGCAAGACTTTTGGCGAAAGCGACATGACACAAGCCAAGGCTATCTTCTGCTTTTGTCCGCCGCTGAGTTTAAACGGCACACTTTGCAGATAGGGTGTGAGTCCAAACAGCTCTGCATAATTGCGTACTCTTGCATCCACATCATCAAATCCGAGTTGTCTTGGACCGAAAGCTATCTCATCATAGACCGTAGGGTTAAAGAGCATCGCATCGATATTTTGAAAGACAAGCCCGACGCTTTTTCTAAAATACTCATTTGTCTGTTTCTCTTTAAGCGCCTTTTTCGTCAATGCAGTATCTTCAAAAAAAAGCTCCCCTTTTTGAACGAATACCAGTCCGTTGAGCAGCTTTAAAAGAGTGCTTTTTCCGCTGCCGTTCACACCAAGAAGCACCACTTTTTCACCCGCATCGATAGTTAGATTCAGGTTTTCAAAAACGATATTGTCGTCTCTTTTTAGCGTAACGTCATTGATCTTAAACATGAAACCCTCTTGATCTCATCGCTTCGAAGTTTTCTTTGCCCTCTTGGATATTTCTGTCTAAAAATCCCGCGATCGCAGAACCGAGATACTCATATATCTGACCTCGGCTTGGTTTTATGAGTGTTCTTGATCTAAGTGCGTCGGAGTAATCGGCAAACACCCTTTGCATCGTCATGATCTTCGAGACACTCAAAACAAGTAAAAAACTCAGCTCTTTTGAAAACGAGAGTGCTTCGTAGATGTTGACTCTCGCCGTAAAAAGCAGTGTCAAAAACACCATATCCAGCGACCTTAGATTGACAGTAAAAAAAATAGTTCCAAAACGGCTGGCTTTGCATGTAAAGCGTGACCGAATAGCTGAGTGTAATGAAAAACGAAAAGAGTGCTACCATGATTAATGATCTGCGTGCAAGGACAAAAGCCTCTTTTCCAGACATCATGAGAAGTATCGCAAAAACAACCAAAAGCGGTTCATAACTCTTTAGTGTAGAGATAGCTACAAGCGCACCGATGTAGATGACAAAATAGAGTCTAGTTCGCACGTTTCGCCGATCTTTTAATTCCTGCCATGACCAAAAACACCAAAACAGCGCCTAAAATTGCGCTGATCCACGTCGAAGCCACGGCACCGAGTCCGCTTATCTCATAGTCTGGGATCAGTACATGTACCAACGGTTTTGCATTCTCTATGGACTGAGGTACGAAACCAAGCATCGTTTTGATCTCTGCTATGCTCCATTCTCCCCATGCGCTGCCCTCGGCGATAAGTCCAAGAGGTGTCAGCACAATGGCGATAACGACAAAAGCAAGCAGGTATTTTACATTGCGACTCATAGCACACCCTCTTTATTTGTATTTTGATGCATAAGCTTTTCTACAAATCGCATGACAAGCATGGTAGCAATCCCTTCCACTACCCCAAAAAAGAGCATATGCGAGCCAACGACCGCCGGAATGGTGACACTCAGACCAAAAGGAAAATAGATCGGATGCCCTGAAGCATCGACACCAAAAAGCGGTTGAATTCCCAGCACTACGGCGACGACGACCGACGCTGCTACGATACTGCTCCAGCCTGAAAGGAACAAGACGATATTGTTGCTTATTTTATTATGAAGGAGTTTATGCACATAAAAAGCGACAAAAGAAGCGGAAAAACCCATCGCTAAAGAGTTGACTGCAAACACACTCAAACCGCCGTCACCGAAGACAAGCGCCTGAATGAACAGCGTAAGCGATATACAAAAAGCCGCCACCCACGGACCAAACAGTATGGCGAGCATTGCCGCACCTATAGCATGTCCGCTTGTGCCTCCGGGAATAGGAATGTTGAACATCATGACGACGAACGAAAAAGCGCTTAAAGAGGAAAGAAATGCGAACGACTCGTCGTTGATCGCTTCTTTTGTCTTTTTAAAAGCGCTTATCAATAAAGGTACTGCAATGATGCTCGCAGGTATGTATGTAGAAGGAGATAAAAAACCGTCAGGGATATGCATATGGACTCCTTGGTGAATATTCATTCAGATTTAAAAAAATTATAGTATATTTACGTAAAAGAAACCTAAATATTTTTCTTTCTTATATATTTTTAGGACTAAATAAAGAAAAAATTTCATAACTGCAATAAAAATCAGGTTTTGTTATAAAAGTAAAATGAATAAAATGTTTTTACGGTAGTATTTCTGTAGGAGAATGATTATGAAACTATCCAAATTTGTCGTTCTGGGTGTCGGTAATATTTTAGAACTAGACGACGGTGTCGCAGTGTATGCTACAGCCTACTTAGAAAATAATTATCTGTTTGAACCAAACATCGAGATCATCAATGGCGGTGTCGAGGGGATCAATCTTCTCAACCTCTTTTTAGAAAACGATCATATCCTGATACTAGATGCGATAGATATCGACGATGCACCATGCAGTATCTACCATATCCCATCAAGCGAGATAAGCGGGTATGGCATAAACTCAGGAGGTGCGCATGAGGTGGGAGTCATACAATGTTTGGATATCCTCGAACTCATGGGTAAGCCGCTTCCCCAATCAAGTGTCTTAGGCATCATCCCAAAAACGGTAGAGATCGGCATAGGACTTACGCCTGAGATCAAAAATGTATTTTCTACTTACATAGACAATGTCATAAAAATACTCGAAAAAAACAGTATCGGCGTTATAAAAAAAGAGAATATCATCGAGCTTGAGACGATCATAGAAAACTTTAAAAATCCTGCCAGAGAATAAAATCATTCTCACAAACACATTTGTTGCAAAAAGACAAATAAACAATTCAATACATTAGTAAAACACTCTGTTTTATATGGATTATCTACTACACTCTTCAATAGCCTAAAATTAGGCTTTTTACATATAAACTTTTAATTTTTACAGTCTGAATATTGAGATACGATTGATAGTGAATGACTATTCATTTATAATTTCAGCATATAAATAAAAAGGAAAAGCAATGTTAAAAGCGTGTCCGATAAGTTTTCAAAAAGTAGATGAGACATCAGTGAGGATGCATGCAGCATTTATATGTATTCTTGGTTTGATCTTTATTGTCAATGACAATATAGTTTGGCTTGCTATCTTACTGTACGATTTTATTGTAAGGATCATCGGTTATCCTAGATTTAGTCCGCTGTTTCTGTTAAGCAGATCCCTTGTCAACGTGATGTCATTACAACCTCATATAGTCGATGCAGGTCCTAAACAGTTTGCGGCGAAAATAGGACTTATATTTATCATCAGTGCCATTGTCGCTTATGTAAATGATTATGGTTACACAGCTGCTTATATCATTGTCATATTAAGTATTTGTGCTTTTTTAGAAGCTGTTTTTGCGTTTTGTGTCGGTTGTGAAATGTATCCGCTATGGAGAGCACTTTTTTATTCGAGGTCTAAGGATTCCTAAAAACCTCGAAAGTGCCTATACTTTGATTTGCAAAGGTAGCCGGATATTTATATATGAGAAGTATTATTTCTCTTTAACAAATTTGCTTCCGCCTATGACGATCGCGATATCGCCCTCTTTCCAGAAAATGGTTCTCCATACTTGGTAGTAGATATGAAATACTACCCAGATCACGATGAACCACATACTATAATGGTGTGCGATTCTTACATCCATGATAGTCCCACCCGTAACTGGAATCGTCCAATCCGTTGCCACATGAAGTAGCCAAGGCCACCAAGCTCCTATAGAGCTGATTCCTGATTCCAAACCGCCTACATACAGTTGTAAACCTGTAAAAAGCATCCATGCAAGCAGGAGGTGGAATATTAAAAAATAGACTGCATTAAAGCTGTCCATGTGTGTCGAATCAAACTTTTTACGTCTGTTAAGAGTAAAGAGGTTGAGCACGACTTCAAAGAACTCAGCGATGTTCTTAGTTGTCGGGATCACTTTCTTATATGCTTTTTCAAATCTGCTGAAAAAGTAGAGATATGCGATCACTACCGATGTGACGTCAAATATGATCGCCACTATAAAATGTCCCCATCTATTCCATGCCATTACATACTTGTCCACCGCACCGTCTGCGATGAGTGTTTCGTAATATGGATGACCTATATACAACCCTGTGATGATCGCGACTATCATTGATATGGCATTTGCCCAATGGATAATACGACTAGTACTAGTCATACGTTTTACCTGTTTATATTCAGAGCTCATGATAATCTCCTTAGATACTGCATTGCGTATCTATCTTATAGACACCTAACTCTTTGCCTTTTGTATCGACTACGTGCACGGCACACGCAATACAAGGGTCAAAGCTGTGGATCGTACGAATGATCTCTAGCGGTTGTTCAGGATCTGCGACCTTGATACCGATCAAGCTCGCTTCATAAGCGCCCAGTCTTCCTTTATAATCACGAGGTGCCGCATTCCAAGTAGAAGGTACGATCGCTTGGTAGTTAGCCACTTTACCCTCTTCCACACGAACCCAGTGTCCAAGTGCCCCGCGAGGTGCTTCTGCAAGTCCCATACCTTTTGTCTTGACGCTTACTTTATCGAAGTCAAACTCCGTCCAAGTGCGAAGGTCGCCGCTTGCCGCATTTTTTGCCAACTCATCAGCCCACTCTACTAGGATATCTGCCATCAGTTCTGTCTCGATCGCACGAGCCGCTGTTCTTCCTATGGTACTAAAGAGAACCGATACAGGAAGATTTCCGCGTTTGAGGAAGTTCATCACATACTTAGTGATACGTTCATCTTTACGTGCAACACCTATGACCATACGAGCCAAAGGTCCGACCTCTACACGTGTGTCATTATAGATAGGTGATTTGATCCAGCTGTATTTCTCATCTGTTTTTAGGTACGCTATACCGTCTGGACGTTTATCTAGACCCGTATAGTTTGGAATCGTTTGTCCATCATAAGGGTGAAGAGGTTTTGCACCCTCATACCAAGAGTGAGTCACATCTTCTGCGATCTTCTCAGGATCTACCTCTTCTACTTTTGAGATATCTCCGCCGTAAACTATACCGCTAGGAAAAAGCAGAGCTGACTTGTAAAATCCTGTATCATCCAAACGGAAATCTCCGTAACTCATGAAGTTAAGAAGTCCGCCGCCTGTTCCCCCTACGCCTTTACCCTGCATAAGTTCTGTGAACGTCGCTTTAGAGTCTGTCGCTTCGCCAGCATACATTGTTCCTGCCATATACACATCGGGGAGGTAAGCTTGTTTTACGAATTTCGTACCATCAGCAAGCAGTTGTTTAAACAGTGCTATACGTGCAGGGTTCTCTATATCTTGCACACATGTAACACCGCCGACGACGATAGACTGTGGATGCGGGTTCTTACCGCCAAATATCGCCTGCATCTTAGCCAGATCGCGTTGGATATCAAGTGCTTTAAGGTAGTGTGCCACACCGATAAGGTTTTGTTCTGGAGTGAGTTTATAGTGTTTATTTCCCCAGTATCCGTTTCCAAATATCCCCAAACGTCCCTGTTTAACGAACTTTGCCACACGGTCTTGGATCTCTTTGAACTCGCTTGGTCCATCAGTATATGGAGAAACGCCTGCGACACCCGCCCACTTTCTGGCCTCTTCTGCTGTTTTTGCAGGATCGGCTGAGAGTGCCGAGACCACATCTACGAAGTCTAAAGCGTGAAGATGGTAAAAGTGAACAAGGTGGTCATGCACATAGAGTGCACCTTGGATAAGGTTACGAACGATACGCGCATTTTTAGGAATAGTAACGTTAAACGCATCCTCTACCGCTTCGATCGAACGTTGGTAGTGAGTACCCGTACAAACACCGCAGATACGCATAGCTAAAAGTCCACAATCGCGAGGGTCTCTTCCTTTTAGGATCGTTTCTATCCCGCGGAACATCGTTGAAGCACTATAAGCATCAACAATTGTATTGTTTTCATCGATGACTGCCTCGATTCTTAAATGTCCCTCGATACGTGTGATCGGGTCAACTACGATATGTTTCTTACTCATTATGCCTCTCCTCCATCTTCTTTTTTACCTGCTACGGCACTTGCGACCGCGTGGATACCTATTCCTATACCCGCTGCTGTAAGCAGTCCTAAACCGAATTCATCGACAGATTTTTCAACTCCGCCAGTAGGTGCTTTTATCTTCGCATCCGCCATCGGACGCTCATATGCATATTTATCCCAGAAATCAGGCTCAGAACAACCGATACATCCGCGTCCGACTCCGATCGGCCAGTTGACCGCTTCGTTGTAGCGTACGATAGAACAGTTATTGAAGGTCATAGGACCTTTACATCCCATTTTATAAAGACAAAAGTTGTTTTTAGCACCCTCATCGCCCCACTCTTCCACATACTCGCCTGCATCAAAGTGTGCGCGTCTTTCACAGTTATCGTGGATTCTGTAACCAAATGCGAACTTAGGGCGAAGAAGTGAATCTAACTCAGGGACTTGACCCGTCAATACGTAATGAAGTACCACACCGACCATATTTGCAGGGTTTGCAGGACATGCAGGGATGTTGATAATAGGCTTGCCTTTTACTACATCCATAACTCCAACAGCACCTGTCGGGTTTGGAGAAGCTGCAGGAACACCGCCAAATGTCGCACAAGAACCGACTGCTATAACAGCCGCCGCATCTTTAGATACACGCATCAAGTGATCATAAAATGTCTCTGCACCTGCACCTATGGTACCGAACTGACCATTCATTCCCATTGGGATAGAACCCTCGACGAAAAGAAGGTATTTCCCTTTAAAAGTCTCGATAGCATCATCTAATTGTTTTTCAGCCTGAAAGCCTGATGCAGCCTGAAGCGTCTCATGAAACTCTAAAGAGATGATATCAAGTACGATCTCATCTATCTTTGGTCCGTCTGAACGAAGCAGTGCTTCTGAGTTCCCTGCACAGTCTTGGAGTTCAAGCCAGATAACAGGAGCACGGTTCATAAGCTCTGCTGCTTCTGCTACAAGCGGAGAAAACATCGGAGGAAGCATAAGCATCGCAGTAGTTGCACTGACCCACTTCATAAAGTCACGTCTATCGACGCCGTTCTCACTTAATACTTCACTGAAATCCAGTCTGTTTATAGGACCGTTCTCTCGCAGCTCTTTGAGTCTTGCTTGACACTTCTCAAACAAGTCCGCATAATAAGACTCACCTCGGTTTGTCTCCACTCTAGTGCTTTTGGAGGTAAAAAGCTTTTTCACCCCTTCGATTCTTTCTGACATCCTAACTCCTTAAAAAATGAATATTCATTCAATTAGCTAAATTGTAAAGAAATAAATCTTCAAGATCGCTTAAATAACAAAAAGTAATATATGAATTGTTAATAGACTTCTTGCATCATTAATGAGTAGTGCAAACGGAACAGACATCAAATGTCTTAAAGACCATTTCTGCAAGTTTTACATTATCAAGTCCTATCATTGCTTTTTGTGAAACACCGAGATTTTGCTCATGCCCGCCGCATAGATTCCACTGCGTGGGTGTGATGATCTCATAGCTTTTTATTTTTAAATCCTCTATCTCTACCTTATGGATAAGAGTTCCTCTAGCCGCCTCTACTGCCGAGATTCCCACTGCATTCAACTGTGAGATATCGACCTCCGGTTTTATATATGAGGGTTCACTAAGATCTAAACTCTCTATTAATATTTTGGTATGCTCTAAAAGCTGTGGTATCTCATACACTCTTGCCAATATCCTCGTGAAGATACTATCCCCATATCTTCTATGTGCATCTTTTATCAACGGATTTTTACCGATCATCGCACGAGCCAGTGGTCCGACTTCATAATATTGGTCATGATAATGCACACTTTTGGCAAAAGAGGTCGTTGAGTCTGTTTCTTTGACATCGTCTATCGCTAAGTTTTGTGTCACTCTTGTTTTGATCGATTTGCCCTTTTTAAAATAACTGCTCTCTCCAAAAGCTATAAATCTATCGTAACTTTTTCCCAGATTCTGCCAATCGTTTTGCTCTATTTTCTTCAAGATATCTCTCAGGTCTCCCTTTACATGTGAGAGATCATTGAGAGTATTTAATGTTTTGAGATCACTGTTTTGTATGCTTAGTACGTTCTTCTCAAAAAAATCGGTCGTCTCATCGATGTAGCGCTGCACTTTGATAATATCCATATTTGTCACTTCACACACGACTCCCCCTACGATAGCATAAGAGGTGTGAGGATATTGTCCGCCAAAAACTGCGATGGCTTTTCCCATTAATTGAGTAGGATAGAGCGCTTTTGCAATCTCTTGCTTCACACCGAAGAAAGGAAATATCGTAAGATAGAACCATTTGAAGTGGTTTTGGATAAGTTCAAATGTAAGCGTTAGTTCTCTGATGATTTTTGCTTTATTTGATATTTGGATATCTTCATAACATGCTTCCAGTGCCCGCACCGTAGCAATAAGATGCGCGTGTCCGCATATTCCGCAGACTCTTGGATTGATGACTAGAGCATCAAGAGGTGTTTTTCCTTTTAAGATATCCTCTACATGCCGCGTCGACATAAAATCAACACTGACGTCATCTATTTTATTATCTTTAAAACTAAAGTTGAGCTTGGCTTCACCCTCTATCTTTTCTATTAACTTAATCATCGAATAACTTCTTTTCCAGTCTATCTATCGTAAAGGCTTTGGTAATCCCCGCCAATGTCAAATATGTTCTTTTTGAGACGCCCACAGGAAGAAATTCCGGTATTCCCATATTCTTTTTTGTCTCAAAGATGTTTCGTTTTGGAAAACTCGGCTCGGTACACCCCATACATGGCAGACCGGCTCTTGTCTTTGAGTTTACCTCATTCCAGAGTATCTTATTGCAGCTGCCGTGCGTAAAGGGACCTCTGCATCCGTGGTCGTAAAACATACACCCTTCCAACTCGCCGAAATGATGGTTGTCTACCTTATACTCAAAGTATTCGTTTCTCGTACAGCCGTTATGTATCGTATATGAAAAATACTCTTTTGGTCTTAAGTACGCATCGAGTTTTAAAGATAATCCCTTTTTGATAGCATAAAGCGTACTGACTAGTACTTCTGGATGTACGGGGCAGCCTGAGATCGAAACAGTTTTTTCAAACAGATCGTTATATTTGTCGGTTCGGCGCTCTTCTTGAAAATGCAATCCCGATACGTCTTTATAATTACTTTCTCTAAAGATCCCGCCAAAAGTGGCACATGTTCCTACCGTGACGATCTTTTCGACTATTTTTGCGTATCTCTTGATGATGTCGATTCCGGGTACTCCCGCTTTGATAAAATCATCTGCTACCGAACCCTCGATAAGCAAAATATCGCAAGCTATATCTTGAGAGATGATCTCTTCTAAAGTGTAATCCGAATCTATGATAGGATGATAGATAAACTCGAAATCATTTAAAAACTGTTCTATATAAGGGTAGTTTAAAAAGGAGTGGGTATTGCCGTTGCAGCTCATAAGAGTCAGCCATAATACCCTTGTCTTTTTCATGATTATGCGCTTAGGGCTTTATAGATATTTGATGATACGTCGTCTATGTATTGGTCTAGTTCTTTTGGCAGTACGTTTTCACCTTTAAGAAACACCATTCCGCCCATGTAACCCATAAAAAGTCCAAACGCACTGAAAAAATCCTGATCTCTCAGATCGCCGCATTTTACGCCCTCTTCGAAATAGATCATGATCTCGGTCACAAAATCGTTCACGCATATCATCCCTTCGCATCCCTCTTTAAACACTTCGCGGGTAGAAAGATAGATCCTCAAAAAGTAATCTATCATTTCGGGTTTTAGTAAAGCTGTTTGAAAATAGACCTCGACGATCTTTCTTGTCTTTTCTTTTGTAGATATATTTTCTTCGTTTATCGCTTTTATTTTTCTGCCGAAATATGAAGATACGAATTTGATGATCTCTTTTGCAAGCAGGTCTTTTGATTTAAAATAGTTATACATATTTCCGACACTCATCTTTAAAGACAAAGCGATATCGGGGATAGTAGTGTTATAAAAACCTTTGGTTGCAAAAAGATGCAAAGAAGCTACTATGATCTGCTCTTTTTTCTGTTCTTTTTTATCGTTCAAAATATAAAATCCTTTTTAATATGAATAATAGTTCATTATTGTATCAATAAATATAAAGATTTGCAATTATAAGGAGAACGTCCTGCTGTCATTTAAGCCTGTGTTACCGTATTTATCTTATTTCTTTATATATTTTTCCGACTAAACATGGTAAAATCAAACCATTGTCATCATTTTGTAATCAAAATGGTGTTAGACTATAAAAAAAGGAAATATCATGGCAGTAAAAGTAGCAATTAACGGAACGGGACGCATAGGGATGATCGTGGCTAAGATAATAGCAAAAAGAGATGATATAGAGTTGGTTGCTATCAATACGACTGCTGAAGCAAAAATGCTCGAATATCTTTTTAAATATGACAGTGTCCATACAGGTATAGACGCAAAAGTCATTGATGAAAAAACCATTATGATAAACGGTAAAAAAGTGGCGATGTCTGCTACAAGAAATCCGCAGGATCTAGAGTTCGGCAAAGCTGGTGCAGAGGTCGTCATCGAGTGTACGGGCGTATTTTTAACTACGGAAAAAGCAAAAGCTTACCTTAAAGACGGTGTCAAAAAGGTTGTAATGAGCGCTCCTGCAAAAGATGATACGCCGACTTATGTCTTAAACATCAATACAAAAGACTACAAAGGCGAAGCTATCATCTCAAACGCAAGCTGTACGACAAACTGTCTAGCACCTATCTGTAGAGTCCTTGATGATGCGTTTGGTATAGAGAACGGTCTGATGACGACTATCCACTCTTATACAAACGATCAAAATATTCTAGATGTAAAACACAGCTCAGATGTACGCAGAGCAAGAGCGGCAGCGATCAATATGATCCCTACAACAACGGGTGCGGCAAAAGCCATCGGAAAAGTAATGCCATCACTCAAAGGAAAACTAAACGGTTATGCGATGCGTGTCCCTACTCCCGATGTTTCAGTCGTGGACCTTACGGTAAACCTTAAAAAAGATGTCACCGTCGAAGAGATAAACGCAGCGTTTGAAAAAGCGGCAAAAATAGATTTTGCAGGGCTTATAGAGATAGATAACGACAAAAGAGTATCTACCGACTTTATAGGTTCCACTTACAGTGCGACTTACATTCCTGATATGACCAGTGTCGTTGATGGCAAAACGGTCAAAGTACTTGCGTGGTATGACAATGAATGGGGATATAGCAGTCGTCTAGTTGACATGTGTGTGTTTGTCGGCAACAAATAAGGCAAGGCCATGATATCCAATATCAAATATATGAGCGGTGTCAAAAGCTTAAAAGATGTAGACATAAGCGGTAAGAGAGTGTTGATACGCGTGGACTTTAATGTCCCCGTAGATTCCCATAACAACATCACCGATGACAGAAGGATCCGCGCAGCTCTTCCGACTATCAACTACTGTATCGATCATAATGCCTGTTCCATTACGCTGGTCACCCATTTTGGAAGACCAAAAGGTGCTTATGATGAGAAATACTCTCTCGTACATGTAAAGAAAAGACTGGAAAGACTTTTAAATAAAAACGTCGAGTTTATCGATGATTTTGAAAAATCAAAAGACGAGATAGCGACCTGCTCACTCGAACGTGTATTTTTACTTGAAAATATCCGCTTTCATCCGGGCGAACAAAAAAATGACAGAGAGTTTTCAAAGAAACTGGCTTCTATCTGTGATATTTACGTAAACGATGCCTTTGGAACCTCACACAGAGAAGATTCCTCCACATTCGGAATCACGGAGTTTGTAGATACCAAAGTTGCGGGATTTTTGATGATGCGCGAGATAGAAGCATTTTCAAAAGCGCTTGAAGTACCTGTGCACCCTATCACACTTGTTGTCGGCGGTGCCAAGATATCGACTAAGATCACCCTGCTAGAATCGGTGCTCAAAAAGATCGACAAGCTGATAATCGGCGGCGCTATGAGCAACACCTTTTTAAAAGCTCTTGGATATGATATGAAAAGCTCTCTTTATGAGGCCGATTATGTCGACACAGCGATACAAGTGCTCAATGAGGCAAAAAACAGCGGCGTCAAAGTCTATCTGCCTGTAGATCTGGTCGTAACCGATTCTATAGAACAGCCAATAGATATCAAAGTCGTCCCTGCACAAGATGTAATGGATACCTTTATGGCAGTGGATATAGGTCCTGCTACGGTCAAACTCTTTAGTGAGGTAGTCGGTCTATCAAATACCATCATCTGGAACGGTCCGATGGGAATCTATGAATCCGACAAGTTTTCAAAAGGCACATTCAAGCTTGCGACCGCCATCGCAGACAGCTACGCATATACTATCGTGGGCGGCGGAGACACTGCCGATGCGGTAGATAGATGCGGCGAGTCTGAAAACTTTAGTTTTATATCGACCGGAGGCGGTGCCAGTTTGGAACTGCTTGAGGGCAAGATCTTACCGGGATTTAAAAATCTGGACAGAAAAGAATAAAATCTACAGCTAGGAAGATTCTATGAAAAAAAGAACCAAGATCTTAGCGACACTCGGTCCCGCGTCTGAAACTCTTGAAAAGATAATAGAGCTGATGCGCGCGGGGGTAAACGTCTTTAGACTGAACTTCAGCCACGGGACGTACGAGTACCATGAGAAAGTTTTGTCACATGTAAGAGAAGCATCCAGACAAACGGGGCTAGTTGTGGGTGTCTTACAAGATATAAGCGGTCCTAAGATCCGTATAGGCGAACTTGAAGAGAGTTTTAACCTAGAGGAAAACGACACTATCATATTTCACAAAAAACATATCATCGGTAAAAAAACAGCTGTTGACAAGTATGAAGTCAGCATCAACTACCCGCAAATCCTTTCCCAATTAAAAAATGATGACTATATCTACTTGTATGACGGGATCATCCGCACAAAAGTGATCTCCTGCACCGATGAATCGGTCACCGTTTTAGTTGAAAACCAAGGTATGCTCTCATCCAAGAAAGGGGTGAATTTCCCTTCTACCAGACTCGGTGTCGATGTGTTGACAAAAAAAGATATGAAAGATATGCAGTGGGGTGTCAAAAACGGCGTAGATTTCATGGCGATCTCTTTTGTCCAAAATGAGAATGACATGCTCAAAGCAAGGGGGATCATAAACGAGCTTGGCGGCAAACAGATGCTCATCGCAAAGATAGAAAAATTTGATGCTGTCGAAAATATCGATGCTATACTTGAAGTCTCAGATGGCATCATGGTCGCCCGCGGAGATCTGGGGATAGAAGTCCCCTATTACGAAGTCCCCAACATCCAAAAGATGCTCATACGAAAAGCCAATGCAGCTTCAAAACCCGTTATTACCGCTACACAGATGCTTCTTTCCATGACATATTCACAGCGTGCCACACGTGCTGAGATCAGCGATATTGCAAACGCGGTATTAGACGGTACGGATGCCGTGATGCTTTCCGAAGAGAGTGCTGTAGGCGAGTATCCTGTCCTTGCAGTGCAAACAATGTTTGAGACCATCGTCGAAACGGAAAAAGAGTACCCCTACTACCAATTTGACTATACGTACAACGATGATGTAACAAATGCCATAGATGAGTCAGCCGTACGACTCAGCCGTGACTTAAACGTCACGGGAATTCTTTCCTTGACAAGTTCCGGCAGTTCAGCCAGAAAATTGGCAAAATACCATCCAGACAAGCCGATCTACGGGATCACTCATGATGATAGAGTTAGACAGCAGCTTACACTTTCTTGGGGTGTCGTCCCTGTTTTTTCTGTTCAAAAAAACTCACTTGGGCAGACACTTCGAGACGTGATCATCAGAGGATTAAAAGATGGGGTACTTGACTTAAAAAAAAGCTATATTTTAACAGCAGGAGACCCGACCGGAGTCAGCGGCTCCATTAATATGATCAGACTCTTAAGAAAACAGGAGATGGAGTTTTTTACAACCATAGCAGCAAATAAATGCTGATATGAGAACTTACTTTCTATAAGGATTTTTTCCTTATAGAGTATTAATGGTTATTGCCAGTAATATTGTGCAGTTTCTCCAAGCTCTCTTTCAATCTCAAGCAATCTATTGTATTTTTCTATTCTTTCGCCTCTGCTGCTTGAACCTGCTTTGAGATGCCCGGTTCCCATTGCTACGGCAAAATCTGCCAAGAATGTATCGCCTGTTTCTCCTGATCTGTGAGAGACAAATGCTCTCCAATTCGCTTCTTGACACATCTTGATCGCTTCAATGGTCTCTGTTACCGTCCCTATTTGGTTGAGTTTTATCAAAGATGCATTGGCACTATTGTTCTCTATACCTTTTTTGATATATTTTGTATTTGTTACAAACAGATCGTCTCCAACTACCTCGATCTTACCACCCAGCTCTTTTGTAAATTTGGCAAATCCGTCCCAATCATTTTCACCCAGCGGGTCTTCCCATAAGATAATAGGATATTTTTTTACCCATGCTTTTGCCATCTCGATGATCTCATCACTGGATTTCAACCCGCCTTTTGACCATTTTAAGTCATAACTGTTGTTACTTCCTTTTGCCAAAAATGAACTCGCAGCACTGTCTATGGCAAGTGAAATATCTATCCCTGGCTTATAGCCCGCATTTTCTATCGCTTTTAGTATCAACTCTATCGCTTCTTCGTTTGAATCAAGATCAGGTGCAAAACCACCCTCGTCTCCAACACTTGTAGCTTTGTTTTTTGCTTTTAGGATCGCTTTTAATTCATGAAATGTCTCGGCTGCATATCTAAGACCCTCTTTAAATGTGGGTGCGCCATGGGGTACCACCATAAACTCCTGAAAATCCACACTGTTATCGGAATGTGCTCCGCCGTTTAAAATATTCATACACGGTACGGGAATTCTTCTGGCATTACTTCCGCCTAAATATTTGTATAGGGATGTCTTGCTATGCATTGAAGCTGCTTTTGCAACAGCCATTGACACGCCCAAGATTGCATTTGCACCAAGATTTGCCTTATTTGCAGTACCGTCTAGTTCTATCATCTTATAATCGATTATGCTTTGATCAAAGACTTTCATACCTACTAGATCGGGTGCGATTATCTCATTGACGTTTTGAACCGCTTTTAAGACGCCATTGCCATGGTATCTCTTTTTATCGCCGTCTCTAAGCTCAATAGCTTCATGCTCACCCGTACTCGCTCCGCTAGGTACGGAAGCGGACGAAACAGTACCGCTGTTTAACTCGACAAATACTCTGAGCGTCGGATTGCCTCTGCTATCTAGTATCTCCATAGCATTGATATTCTTGATGTTGTGTTGCATAACCTCTCCTTTTCTTTGTCCCCATATTACACTTGAATTGTAATATTTTAATTACAATTGCTCTTTATGCTGTTTTTCAAGTTCAAACCAGCCTGAGTTTACATTATCACTCTTCACTGCGACATCCGGTTTTTTGTTGCTTTGCCAAAGAGCTTCTTCAGGTTTCGGGCAGGCTCTGACGCACTCTCCGCAGTAGATACAAAGATAGGGATTGTAGTTATATGCAAGCCCTTTTTTATTTTTTTCATTTGTCGATGGATTTTCTACAGGAACAAACAAAATAGCTCCAGGAGGACAGGCATGTTCACACTTGAGACAATAGATACATGACTCCTCGCCGTACTCTATGAGTCCTCTATACTCTTTATCTTTTGCTATTGGAGTAACGGGATAGTCTATGGTCTGCGGCTTTTTAAAAAGATTGGCCAATGCTTTTATGAATGATGTAAACATAATTGACCTCTATTTAGCCGTACACGACATACATGGATCAAAAGATGCCAGCACTGCAGGAGCATCCGCATAATCCCCGCCTAAAAATATATGAGAAAACGCCGGGATACATGAAAATGTCGGTGTTTTTATGCGAACGCGTTCAAGCATCGCACTTCCGTTGCCTTTTATATAGTACATCAACTCCCCTCGCGGAGCCTCAAAACGCATCAATGCCTCACCTTGCGGTTTGCCTTTTATCTTTGTAAATATGTCACCTTCAGGCAGTCCGTTTAAAATGTTCTCACACATCTCGATGGAGTTTACCAACTCGGCGAGTCTGACCAGATTTCTTGCATTGATATCGCCATCCGTATGTGTCTGCATCTTATAACCGACCTCATGATATGGAAGGTAGTCTATCTCGTTTCGCACATCGATTCTCAGTCCAGAAGCACGGGCAAGCGGGCCTATGGCGTTGTACATGTAAGCATCGTCAAGACTCAACATTCCTATGCCTTTGAACTTTAAAGAGAGGCTCCAGTTATTCGTAAACTCGTCCATATACCCCTGTACTTTTTGTTTGACGATATAAAGGTTCTCTTTTATCTTTTGTACCGACTCTGGGGCTAAATCTCTATTGACCCCGCCGATGCTTATATAGTCAA
Source organism: bacterium (assembly GCA_018824305.1). Taxonomy (GTDB): domain Bacteria; phylum Campylobacterota; class Campylobacteria; order Campylobacterales; family Sulfurimonadaceae; genus Hydrocurvibacter. Next base: position 75,168 of record JAHJGM010000009.1, on the reverse strand, counting down.
ACTGCACCCTGTTGCCGGTGATGAGTTCTTGTATCTCCATAATGTGTTCTCTGTCGCCCATGATTCGCATAAACATCGCCTCAAAACCCGCATTTTCACAGGTGTGGGAGAGACAAAGCATGTGAGAGTGGATGCGGTCGAGTTCCAAGAGCAGTATCCTTAGATACTTTGCCTTGGATGTGATCTGGGCTCCCAAAAGCTTTTCTACCGCAGCAGTATAGGTAAGTGAATGGGTGATGGCGCAAAGTCCGCAGACTCTGGCGACCACATAACCGATAGCATCAAACTTAAAACTTGTCGTACACGCCTTTTCGACTCCCCTGTGCACAAATCCCACATCAGCATCGACACCGATGATCTTCTCGTTCTCACATTCGAACTTGAAACGCACGGGTTCTAAAAGGGAGATATGCTGCGAGCCTAAAGGGATATTTATCGTCTTTTTCATATCGAACATCCTTTTAAAGGAGACATTTGGGAATCCTCATCAAGATACAAGCCTTTTTCGCTGCCCTCGACCTGCACACCGAACATATCTACCAGTTCACGCTGCGAGATGATCGCTGAGGGTATCATATCTACGACCGAGGGGATGATCTCGTTGTAATCTATAACGGCATAGTAGATAACTATCTCATCCATCGCCTCATACTTGGAAAATATCCACTGGACTTCCATTTTTTCATCTGCAAGTGCCAAGCCGTTAAGAGTAAGAAAATGCCACTGCTTGTAATCATAAAACTTTTTTATTTCGTCTCGTACGTTCTCTAATGAGACCTCAATCTTTTGCATCGTCTTCCCCTACTTTCAGTGCGCTGTGGCGTCTGTTTACGATGCCGTCATCGGTCGTCGCCTCTTTAAACAGCTTGAACGGTTTTTCCATCTCTTTGGTTTTTTGTTCCAGTATCTCCAACCCTTTTACCACTCCGTCGATGATGAGTTCCGGAGATGACGCGCATCCCGGTACATAGACATCCACAGGAATATATCTGTCGATCCCGACTTCCACGTTGTACATATCTCTAAACACACATCCCGTACATGCACAGCTTCCTACGGCTATGACCACTTTTGGTTCCGGCATCTGAGTGTAGAGTTCTACAAGTCTCTCTCTTGTCCGAAATGTAACGGGACCTGTCACCAAAAAGATATCCGACTGCTTTGGATTTCCCGTATTGATAACACCAAATCTCTCCAAGTCATACTTTGGAGAAAGACAGGCGAGTATCTCGATATCGCATCCGTTACAGCTGCCTGCATTATAGTGGAGTATCCAGGGAGATTTTTTTCTGTATTTTTTAAGATCAAACATAACCGAGTCCTAAAAGATTTAACATACCAAGCGTCACGCCGATACCTAATACTATCTTAACAAGATGCACCATCTTGACCCTTGCAGTGGAGTTGTCCACCAGATTTACCAAAAAGAAAACAGCGACTGCCAAACCTGCTCCGAGGATTATATTGTTGCCCGCAAACAACAAAAGCAGAAGATAGATAAAGACATACTCAAGCCATTTTGCCATATATATGAACTCGAAGAACACTCCGCTAAACTCGATCTCGACACCGCCGACTATCTCTTGATGTGCTTCAGAAGCGTCAAAAGGAGACTTTTTCAGCTTGATCGGTATCACGAGTAAAAAAGCCAAAAAGAGCAAGAAAAGCGGAAAGATAGATGATGTATGTTCTCTGATAACAGATATATCAAAACTGCCGTTAAGCATAAAAAAGCCGACTGAGAGCATCACTAAAACAGGCTCGTAAGCAAGAGTCGCCAAAAGTTCTCTGTTTGAACCGATGTGAGAATAGATAGAGTTCACGCTAAAACCGGCAAGAATGATAAAGATGACTGAGAGCAGATGTAAGAATACGATATAAAGGAGATTGCCTCCGAGGATAACAAACGCCACGACCGCCCACAAAGTCAAAAAATGCATCACACCCAAAATAGAATGATACGGGTTGACGATGAAGCTCTGCTTATCTATAAGTTTATACATGTCATAAAAGGGCTGTAAAAGAGGAGGCCCTTGTCTGTTTTGCATACGTGCCCTTACCACTCTCTCAAATCCGTAGACAAGACCGCCCAATATAGGAGCAAAAAGTATCAAAAGTATCTCTATCATAACAATACTCCTATGATGAGTATCAACAGCCCGATGATACTCACAGCACTAATGCTCTTTGTAGTACGCTCAGTCAGATAGAAGTAATACATCCCCAGTTTCAGTCCATCTTTTTCACCACAGTTATACTCTTTTACCCTGTGGGCATTTTTAAACAGCAGTGTCGAGAACAAGATCGGGATCAAAAGTATCAAGACCAAAGGCACGATGATCTGCGCCGAGCTTAAGAACTCTCTTTCAAAACTTATGGCTATCCCTATGAAAAGCAATATCAAAAGTAAAAATGAGGGGATGGTATAAAACTTTGATATCTCTACATGCGGAAGTTTCAGATCAACGTCTTTTGCAAACAGTTTTGCCACGACTTTAAAATAAAGCAGTGTCATAACGACACTGCCAAGTGCCAAAAAGATAAGTGCGAAAACATAAAGGGGATGCATTAGCAATTCTTTTGAAATAGACTCGATCGCCATAAACTTGCCGATAAACACGCCAAATGGAGGAAGCGTCAAAGAAGCAAAACCCACGATTATGAAAAACACTACGAGCTTTGAGTGGTTTACTAAGCCGTTAATGTCATTGACATATTTTAGATGAAAGTTTTTTTCCAGTATACCCGCTTGCAAAAACAGCAATGCTTTTGAGACGGCATGGAACATGATAAGGAGTATACATGCCGTTATGGCCTCAGGAGTTCCTATGGCTGCCAGACTCATCATCAAAGCAAGCAGTGCGATAGTGGAATAACCGAGTATCTCTTTAAAATAATCCTTGCTTAAAGCGATAAGCGTTGCCGCAAAAAATACAAAGGTACCGATTAAAGTCACTGTGATAGAGACAAATCCGCTCATAGCCGGTGCCAGTTTTAACATAAGGTATGGAGCGATCTTTACCATCGTCGCACTATGCAAGATCGCACTCACGGGTGTAGGTGCCACCATGGCTCCGATAAGCCATTTGTCAAAGGGAATACTCGCTCCCTTGACAAATGCCGCAATCGCCAAGAAAACTATAGGTAACAGGTAGTTTACATCTATAATACGTATTAGGATATTAAAGTATACTGTGTCATATTGCAGTATAGAAACGAGTAAAGCTACCAAAATAGCCACCCCGCCTATCTGATTCATCCAAAGAGCTTTCAATGCATTTTTTACCGAGACCTCATCGTTTCTGTAGCCGATAAGAATATAAGAACAGAGCGTCGTAAGTTCAAAAAGCAGGAAAAATATCTCTATATTATTGGTAGAAACGATAAAGTTCATCACAGCCAAAAAGAAAAAAAGCATCGCAATAAAACCGTTTTTCTTTAGCCTTGAGAACTCTTCGCTCTCTATATATTTGAGTGCATACACGATGATGATACCGCCGACCATATTTATGACAAGATACATGATCGAAGATATTTGATCGACTAAAATATCACTTGAAATAAGTTTAGGGGACAACGTAATGACTACACCGTAAAGAACGATCTGCAGCAGTGCCAATATGATCACTAAAGAGTGTTTAGAGACAACACCCCGCCAAAGAAAGTAGAAAAGAACAATAATATCAAGTAAAATAAATAGATTATGAAATAAATGTGACAGATGGAGTTCAGACGATATGCTAAAAAGTGCAATATTGCCAAGACTCAAAGCACTTAAACCGATAACAAAGATGATAGTAAATATATTTCTAACAACAGCATTGCCCACTAATACGACCAATGCAAAAACCAAAGGCGATACAATAAGAATGCTGTAGGGAGTCATAGTGTTTTTATCTTATAACTACTGAGTTCTCTACCCTTTGCATCGATCACATGTACGGCACATGCAAGACACGGGTCAAAAGAGTGCAAGACTCTCAATACTTCAAGCGGTTTAGAGGTGTCTTCTATCTTGATCCCGACCAAAGCCTCTTCATAAGCACCACGCTTGCCATCAAAGTTCTTTGGTGATGCGTTCCAAGTCGTAGGTGCTATGACTGAATAGTTTCCTATCTTCTCATTCTCTATATTAACAAAGTGGGACAAGACACCGCGCGGCACCTCAAAAAACGCCCTTCCTTTTGCACTTTTTTCTAGTGAATTGAAGTCATATTTCGTCCAAGTCTCCGTATCGTAATACTTAATATTTTGGATTAAACGTGAGACAAGTTTAAAGATATATTCGCAGATATAGTTCGTCTCGATGGCTCTTGCACAGTTTCTACCCACGGTGGAAGAGAGGTCTATGAGTTCCAAATCCGTCTCATTTAAAAACTCATCCACAAAAGACTTTATAAGCTGATTATCTTTTGAATAGCTAATGAGTATCCTTGCAAGCGGTCCTGTTTCCATCGTCTTGCCGTCGTATCTCGGAGCTTTTATCCATGAATATTTGTCATCGTTTTTCGCTGTTTTGAGGCTTCCGTCTTCATTGAGGTCTGTGTAGCAGACTTCATTTGCTCTGCCCTCTCCGCTGTACCAAGCGCGATCGATCTCTTCACTTATGAGACTCTCGTCAAACTCTTCTATCTTGCTAAAATCATGTCCATAGATCACTCCGTTGCAAAACAGTCTTTGGTCATCTTCAAACTCATATCCGCCTACACATAAAAAATTGCCATTAGCTCGACCGAGCCCCGCTTTCATCTCATCACGGTAAGCCGAAGCAATGATCTTCATATCCGGCAGATACGCACGGTTGATAAACTCTTTTGCCTCTTTTATCACAAACAGATAATCGTTTAACCTTTGGGGGTTCAGCATATCGGCAACACTTGTGACACCGCCTACGACTTGTGTCTGAGGATGCGAAGACTTGGCTCCAAATATCGCCACAGCCTTGCCCATGGTCGCTTGAAACTCTAAAGCTTCCAAATAGTGAGAGATAAGAATCAAATTTTGCTCAGGGTTAAGTCTATAATCTTTATGTCCCCAGTATCCATTGTTAAAAGGTCCGAGTTTTCCCGCTTTGACAAAGTTTTGAAGTTTTGTTAGCACCGCCTCATAGTGCGTGTCGGAGTTTCTAAATGGATGGTCAGAGTATTTATCGGCTTCCTTTGATGTCAGCTTCGGATCTGCCTGTAGCGCACTTGTCACATCGACAAAATCCAAAGAGTGAAGATGATAAAAATGCACCACATGGTCTTGGATAAAAAGCGCCATCGTAATCAGGTCTCGTATGATCTGGGCATTTTTTGGCGGTTCTATCTTGTAGGCGTCTTCCACGGAGGTAATGGCAGCGCGAAAGTGCACATTTGTACAAACACCGCATATCCTGCCGGCTAAAAGTCCTGCATCACGAGGATCTCTGCCTTTTAATATGACTTCTATCCCGCGAAAAAGCTGCCCGCTGACATACGCTTCTTGAACGACTCCATCTTCATCTACTTCTACTTCGGCTCGTAAATGCCCTTCTATTCTTGTTATCGGGTCTATGACAATTTTTTTCGTGCTCATCAGTTTTCTTCCTCAACATATTTTCTTTCATTTGCAAACTTATCAAAAAAGCCCTTCTCCGTACATCCCATACAACCGTGTCCTGCTTGGACAGGCCAGCTTGTCCCGCCGTTAAACTTCATCGTCGGACAGTTGACGTTTGTATATGGACCTTTACATCCCATCTCAAACAGACACCACCCTTTTTTGGCACCGATATCGCCCCATTCTTTGACGAATTCGCCGAGTTCATAGTGTCCGCGTCTTTCACAGTTATCATGGACACGACCCTCGTAAGCCCAAAGAGGACGATTAAACTGATCAAGTTCCGGCAGTTCCTCAAACATGATATATGAAAGCAGTGTTCCTACGATGTTTATCGGATTTGTCGGACATCCCGAGATGTTAATGACATCATTACGCCCCAGCGCATCGGCTACGCCTACAGCACCCGTAGGATTTGGAGAAGCCGCAACGACTCCGCCGTCAAACGCACAGCTTCCAACGGCGATGATCAGTGCCGCATCTTTTGCACATTTTTTCAAAAGATCTATACCCGTCTCCCCTTTTGGACCGATACGAAGATATTTTCCATCCATCGCCAGCGGGATCGCACCCTCTACTATAAGGACATACTCACCCTTTTGATTTTTGATGATATCTTCTAAAATGGTCTCGCTTTGATCACCGCTTGCACTCATCAGCAGCTCATGGTAATCAAGTGATATATAATCAAAAATAAGGTCCTCGATAGCAGGATTGGCCGATTTGATAAAACTTTCTGAGTTTCCGCTGCAATCTGCAAGTTCCAACCAGACAATAGGAACTTTGTTGAGAGTCTTAACCCCTTCTAAAGTGACCTCTTCAAAGCTCGGATGAAGCTTCATATCCGCCGTTACCATAGATATCCAGCTATTGACCTCGCGCTTTCCTATATCTAAAGATGCCATCGCAGCTTCTAGATTATCGGTCGTCAAATTGTTTCTCGGATGAAGCGTATTAAATTTTGCTATACGCTTAGCAACCTCTGCTACCTCTTTTTCTCTTTGTATATCTTCAGGAGTTTTTCTCGGCATATTCGGATCGATGAGATGCTGGGACTCTTTTATGATATTTGAGACCATCATCTTACATCTACCACAAACTCTTCCAGCCTGAGAAAACGGTGCAAGTTCAGAAAATGAACCTATACCGCTACTTACGACTATATCGACTAGATCTTGATGATACACATGCTCACAACTGCATATCAGTCTTCCTCTCTCACCGATAAGCCTGTTTTGATAAAGATAATTTATATCTACCTCGTCGCCGCTGTTTATCAGACTCTCGATATATCCCACATCCACATTGGAGTTAATACCTATAAATTTAGTCAGTTTGTCATCATTGATAAAATATTCATCTATTCTATTGACATCTTTTGAGGCGATGACTACTTTTTCATAACCGCAGCTGAACTTTGGAGAAGAGACATCGACCAGATCGAACTCGCCGACTTTGAGCATATCGGTACTAGCTTCGAGTTTAAACTCTTTTGCATCTTTGCCTAAAATATGAGATATGGCGCAATCTGCCTGCATGGTACACTCTTTTACATGACCTGCTACAAAGTTGATATCTTTGACCTCGGCACACTCGCCAACCGCATAGATATCTTCATCTTCACTCTGCATGTAAAGGTTTGTGAGTATCCCTTTATTGCATTTCAGACTCTCTTTAAAGTTTTGAATATTTGGTTTGATACCGACACCAAAGACCAAGAACGGATTTTGTATCTCATGTTTTTTTGTCTTTAAGAGCGTTATCTCATTATTTACGATCCTCTTTTCTACTATCTCGTCTTCATAAGATATTCTTATCTTTCCCGCTTTTGTATAGCATTCTTCTATAGTCTTTATTGAGTCGATCGAAAGTTCTCTGTTGTAAAGATGAGTGCCGCGAGAAAGTAGCGTTATCTTTTCAATACCGGGCATCTCGTTTAGGGTCTCTAAAAGTTCGAGTCCTATGGGACCGCTTCCCACTATGACCACCTCACGTCCGGATACGCCGGCTTTGATGATGTCGCAGTCATCCGCACTTCTAAAAACCGCTGCATTTTCGATATTTTCTATGTCAAAGAGGGTGATGGGAACAGAACCTGTCGCGATAATGAGCTTGTCGTAACTGAACATAGAATCGTCGGAAAACACTCTTTTATCCTCTGTATCTATCCTGTTTATCTTTTGGTTCAGTTCAAGTCTTACGGTAGGGTCAAGAGGGAGGGATATCCCGCCTATATCTTCGGATTCATCGACAAGACGGCAAAGATGTATCCTGTCATAGGGAGGGTTTTTCTCGTCACTGACAATTGTGACTTCAACACCGGAATCTTGCTTTTTTAGATTATTTGCCAAATATACTGCGGCGATACCGCCACCGACGATCACTACTCTCATATGCAGCCTTTAATATAAATTACTTATATCTGTGTATGCATTATACACCTTTTTTATTTCATTAATATTACACATTATTTAGTAAAAAATACAACTTAATATTAAAAAGTGACAGCATTCTTTAATAATAAATTAATTTCTGCTGATAATAAATCTGCTGACTCCCTCTTGATATTCATATTTCAGCATTAGAGCATGTGCTTGTAAAATATGTTTTACGATGTAAAGACCCAATCCGAAACTTTGATTTGACTTGACGTTATCACCCCGAAAAAAAGGCTCAAAATAGTTTTCTAGCGGGTAGACAAGCTTCTCTCCGCTGTTTTCAAATACAATATTCGTTCCCTCGGTTTTTACGACGACTTTTCTGTTATCGGAATACTTTATCCCATTGTCCAAAAGGTTTTTGACCGCTATGGAGAAGATATCAAAATTGATGTTCAACTTCAGGTTTTCAAAATATTTTATGACTTCGTTCTCATCGCACATCAAGATATCTATCGCATTATCTACGATATCCTCTAAATAATACTCTTTCATTGCAATATCCTTTTTGACAGATATCAACTCTTCAATTGCGGCAAACTCATTTATCAGCGCTTCAAGTCTGTAAAACACTTTTTGCATCTTGTCGGCATTTGCTTCCGTATTTGGAAGATGAATTAAAAACTTTCCTTTAGTGATAGGCGTTTTTAACTCATGCATAATATTTCGTATAAAGATATTTCTGGATTCTTTGATGCTTTTTAGCTTTTTTGCCGAGATATTAAATTCCCGTATCAGTTTTGAAATCTCATCCTCTCCCGATGGCGTGTACTTTATATCAAACTCCTCATTGCCGAAATCTTTTACCAGGTTATTAAGATTTTTCAGCGGTTTGAGCTTGTTGATGATCGAAAAATAAAGAAAACCGAAGATAGCGACTATAACCGAATAGATGATAATAGCTCCGTTTATTCTGTTCTTTACTATATTGTCTTTTAATATCACTCTTTCATTCGGGGTAAAGATATAAATGTAGTAGCTGTTATTGAGTTCAAAATACTCAAAATTAAAAACGTTTCTGCGCTCACTATGTCTTAGTCTCAGACTTTTGTCATGCAAGATCTTATCGATCTTTTGTTCATTGTCGATAAATGAAAAATCAAATCGCTCGACATCCTGTTTCATCTTTTCACTTATTCCGAAAAATCTATGCTCATCCATAAACATTCTGGAGATATCCATGCCCCGTTTATGGATAAAGAAATCTTCTCTTTTCTGGTTCATATTATAAAGCAGACCAAAGCTGACACTTATGAGTAAAAAAGCGATAAAAAATGTCAAATTTATCGTAAATAATATCGATCTTTTATTCATTCTACCAACTTATACCCTGAACCTCTGATGGTCAACAGGTATTTGGGGTTTTTCGCTTCGATCTCTATCTTTGTTCTAATTCTGTTGATGATAACAGCCAGACTTCCGCTGTCTTCATCACTGTTTAAGAAACTGCAGTTTTGCAAAATCTCGGACCTTGAGACGATAAAACCCTTCCGTTTGCACATCAAGGACATTATCTCATACTCTGCGGGTGTCAGTTTCAAGTACCTGCCGTTTTGTTTTATCTCTCGTTTCTCTTCATCTAAAGTAAAGAGTTCATCTTTAACATCAGGATTTAGCAGCTGCAGCTCTTTTGAACATCTTCGCAAGATCGCCTTTATCCTGACTTCAAGTTCTCTTGGATCATAGGGTTTTGGCAGGTAATCATCTGCTCCGAGTTCAAGAGCTATTACTTTATCTGTAATGTCACTTCTTGCACTTGATATGATGATCGGTGTCTTGTGTTTCGTCAGCAGCTCTTTGCACACCTCCAGACCATCAAGACCGGGAAGCGTCAAATCTAGGATAATAAGATCATAGTTATTGAGAGCAATGTTACTAAGAGCTATAAACGGATCATCAAAATTGATGACTTCTATACAAAACTTTGCCAAATATTGAGTCAGCACTTCTGCTAATTCAGTATCATCTTCGATCATCGCGATTTTTATCATATTGACTCTTTTTTTAGATTTGTCTTTCAACTGTTTCTAGTGTTATGTTATATCATTTTTGGGTAATTATATCAACTACTTCAAACGGAGATATATGATTTTTAGTAGAGATCTCTTGAATTGTATCTTTTATATCTACCTTAAAACCTCTTTTGTCCAGCTTATCTTTTACATCATCTATGCTCATACCTAAAACCGTGGAATAGTTTTGAAGAGATGCGTTAAAGACCGATTCGATAATAGTTCTTTTGGGGTCTTGTCCCTCTTTGACATTAAAAACAAAGAGCATACTGACGACAATGACAATTGCCGAAAGAATTTTAAAAATAGTTTTGTTGAAATACTTTTGCATGCTTTTAAAATTAAAAAATATATGTAAAAATACGCCTATGACAAAAACAAGCCCCAGTATCTCATGCATCTCTTTGACATAACGGTCACTCAAGTGAAAGAACATCATCACTCCGCTAATCCCCATGACCACAAATAAAAGTGCAGTCACGGATGTAGCAAACTCTCTATTTACTATTTTATCCACTATCTCTCTCCGGAATCATCGTCTTGATTTTGAAAAAACCTTTTCTTCATCATCGGCTTTTCATCAAGAATTTTTTTAAGCTCTTTTTTTTGAGAATCATCCAAAATTTTGTAAATATTTTCCATCATATCCGCTCTTTTTTCAAGCATATTGTCCATTCTTTGTTTAGACAATTTCACATACAACGCTTTATCGAAGCTTGTCTCTCCAAACGCATCATTTGGATTAGGAATATTTTTCATATTTTCATCTAGTATAGCTTTTATCTTATCTCTTTGCGCATCACTGAGATTTAGTCTCATCACTGTGGACATGAAACGGTCTTGATGATGTTCAAATCGCATCTTACTGTTACCGTTTTGTCCTTGATTCATACTTTGGTTCATACCCTGCTGCGGCATTCCTTGACCGCCGCGAGGAGGCATATCATCATTACCTCTCATATCATACGCAAATAATGTAGAAGCCAATACGATTGCAGAACCTATACTCAATATAACTTTTTTGTTCATGACGAACTCCTTTTAGTTTGGATAGTAAAATTATAGATTATCGCTATTAATGATACTTAAATTCGATGTTAATAGTTTATTAATGAAAATATAAAATTTACGATAATTAGAGTAAAATGTCCTATGCAATGGCTAAGTGAATGTATATACTGTGATCATAAACTGTATAGATTGGGTGATGGCATGTTGAAGTGCTCGGCATGTAGAAGAAAATACAGCCCCCGCCGCATAAATAAAGTGATGACTCTTATCGAATATTTCTGCAAAAACGAAAATGCTCTTCAAACCTCGAAGCAACTCAACCTTTCCTATGTCTCTATACACAGATATTATGATATTTTCAGACTGCTTTGTGCAAAGATCTCTGAAAAAGAGTATGAAAGCACAAGAGAAAAGCCTTGCGAATATGAGGAGTATTTCTATCTGGAACAGAGTAAACGCAACGATAGATCGGCAGTGTTTGATGCACATAACTTCCTTACTTTTGACTATGGCAGCCATATATACACCTTGGTCATGCCCACACTTCAAATGTATAAACAGCAATTTATAGATGATAATCTACAAGAGGTCTATAATGATGCGTTTTCCAAATTCAAAAGAAAAAGCAAGATCATAAAGATCTCAAAACATCTCAATACAATTGTCAGTTTTTGGGAATATTTTGAAAAGTTTATATTAAATTATAAGGGTATATCTACAGAAAACTTCCCTCTTTATCTTAAAGAAGCGGAATTTAAATTCAATCACCCCATCCAGATACAGATAAAACTGCTTCAAAAACAGTATTTTGAAGAGAAGTTTTAAAATCCTCTGTTATGTTCGATACTAGGGTATGCGAATGTGTGCAGTATATCTGCCAGAGATACGCTAGATTCACGTTTAGATATTTCTATTTTGCAGTTTTGTATCGTTTCAAGTATCGCTTTTATATAATCTTCCCAGACATCTTGCAAAGTCGTAGTAAGCCCTACTTCCACAGAGATGATATCTTCAGGGGCTATGCTTATCAAAATAGTCTTTGCCATGTTTTCCGTCAGTGAACATATCTGAAGCATCTCTGCTATCTCGACCTCATTGGCTGTTTTTTTGATCAAGGTACCATCAAGGAACTCATCACAATCTTTGATGCTTATCGTTCCTGCTACTTTGTCATCTTCCGATCCTGTGTTTACGATGATGACCTCTTCATACTCTTGAAGCAGCGGCATCAGTAAAAATCCGAGTGTCCCGCCATCTACGAACTCTATTGCAGGAGTAAAATCATAGTTCTCTTTTATATACTTGACAGCATAAAGCCCTACACCCTCATCCTTAAAAAAAGCGTTTCCCGATCCAATGACCGCTATCTTATTTTTCATCTTTGCTCCATAAATGTTTTAATGCATAATATGCCTGACCAAGAGCAATAGAGCCGTCATTGACAGGAGTATCTTGCTGCATATAATATCTAATATTTTTATTTTTAAACTCTTTTGCAAGTATATCGACAAGCAGTTTGTTTTGAAACACGCCTCCGCTGAGAACAACTGGCAGTGAAGGATACTGATCTGCTATATCCAAGATAATATTTGCGATTGTCGAGATAAACATAGCCGAGATCTCAGCCGATTCTTTCATCTGCACTATCTGAGCTATCATAGCCCGTATATCTATCTTATCTTCCTCTAGTGTATAACTAAACTTTTTACTTAGATCTATCTTTTGCGAGACGCTCTCTATAAGCAGTCCGCTTTCACCTTCGTATCCGAGTATCTGTGCTATGCCGGAAAGTGAAGCCACCGCGTCAAACAGCCTTCCCATAGAACTTGTAAGCGGAGAGTTTAATCCCTTTTGCCACATTACATGTAGAGATTTTATCTCCTCTTGCATAAAGCTTCTTGTCGTCTCATTATCAAGCGCAAGTACCTCTTCTAATGTAAAGCACTCAAATAAAAGCGATAAGCCGACACGTCTTGGCTCCCGTACGGCTTTTGTAGCCCCAAGTAAACGAAACGGAGTCAGATAAGAGACTCTTTCATAATCTTTGGTATCGGCTATGAGCACCTCTGCTCCCCATAATGTACCGTCATCACCATACCCAGTACCGTCAAAACAAAAAGCGAGCACCTTTTCGTCTAAAGTATATTCCATCATACATGCCAATGCATGAGCATAATGGTGCTGGACTTCAAAAAGCTCTATATTCGGATTCTCTTTACTTAGACCTTTTGCCCACTTCGTCGTTTCATATTCGGGATGTTTGTCACATACGATGATATCAGGCTCGAACTCATAAAAGCTTTTAAACGTTTCTAAAGTCCTTGTAAAATACTCAAACGCCTCTATGGAATTCAGATCGCCGATATGGGGCGAAAGGATGATATGATCGTCAAATGCGAGTGCGATACTGTTTTTTTGATTGGCACCCACTGCCAAGATCTTTTTACCGATCTTTTTAGGCAGTAACATGCTTTTTGGAGCATAGCCTCTAGCCATCCTCACAAGAGTCTTCTGATCGCCGCTTTGCATAATGACACTGTCATCACATCCGTTTACGATCTCCCTATCATGGCTCAGCACGGCATCTACAACGTCACCCAGTTTGCTAAGCAGCTCTTTTTCATCAATGACAATAGGTTCATCACTGAGATTTGCACTGGTGGCTACTATTGGTGTGTTTAACTCATCCAGTAACAGTACATGAAGCGGCGTATAGGGTAAAAATACACCTAGTCTCTCTATATTTGGTGCTACATGTAAAGAAAGAGAACTCGTAGAGTTTTTATTGACGACCACAACAGGGTGTTCCTTACAAAGGATAAGCTTCTCTTCCTCATCATTTATAAATGTCTCTTTTTTTATCGCTTCTATATCTTGAAACATCACGGCAAGCGGTTTGCTTGGACGTTTTTTTCTCTCTCTTAAAGTCGATACCGCCTCATCACTTGTAGCGTCGCAGACCAGATGAAATCCGCCAAGCCCTTTGACTGCCAAGATCTTTTTTTCACGTATAAGCTTACATGTAAGCCTGATCGCCTCGCTATTTTCTGCGATCACCTTACCCTCTTTGTCCAAAAGATACAGCGCCGGTCCGCAGTCTGGACAACTGATGGGCTGAGCGTGGTAACGTCTATCTAGAGGATTATTATATTCTCTAGCACACTCTTGGCACATATGAAACTCACGCATAGAAGTATATGGTCTGTCATAAGGGAGTTTTTTGATGATAGAGTAACGAGGTCCGCAATCGGTACAGTTTATAAAAGGGTAACCATATCTGCGGTTGGATGGATCTTTCATCTCCTCTTCACACTTCTCACACAACGCGATATCCGGTGAGACCATGGTAAGATTTAAACTGTTCTCATCTGTATGGCGTATGGAAAAATCTTTCTCACCCTGAGCTGTAACCGACTCCATATCGATACTGTCGACTCTAGCAAGCGGTGGCGGGTTCTCTTTGAGTGTATTTAAAAAGGACGTAAGGGCTTGCTCGTTTCCCTCTATCTCAATGATTACACCCTCGGAATTATTCAGTACAAATCCGCCTAAAGAGAACTTAACAGCCAATTGAAAGACGAACGGTCTAAAACCTACACCTTGAACGATACCTTTGACGTTGACTCTTAATCGTTTACAAGTAGATTCCGCCGACAACAGCATTCTCCTTGCCGATTGGATAGTTGATGTTCATAAGCGGAGGTGTGAGTTTGAGGTTTCTTTGCATCCTGCTAAAGAGAGACTGGTTTGCAAAGTGTGTCCCGCACAGGATGATATGTTCTGCTTTTGTTTTGCCTTGCATCTCTTTTATCAGGTCACTGAAGTAATCTCCCAGTGATTCAAATATGGAGTAGCTCATCATCACACTCTCTACGCCGCCTAGCTGATAACTCACGATACTAGAGAGAAATGCCGTATGATCGAATCTGTTGTCTTTGACATGGGTATCTATCTGGATACCCCCTTTGCCTACGAATTTCAGAGCCTCTTTTGTGACGCCTCTCATACTTTCATCTTCTAATCCGAGGATAATGGCCGTTGCTTCAAAGAGATCTACGCTTCCTCGCTCTTGAAGCATCTGCAGTTTTTTATAAACAGAGGGCATCTTCTCTTTGAGGTTTGCTACGAGTCTGTCCGAGCCTTCTCTGAGTGTCGCCATCTTTTCCAAAATATCAGCGGCGTTAAAATCACGTTGCGGGACGATCTTGATGATCTTTTTACCGTCGTAATACAAAAATGACGCTTCTTCATCGAAGTATGTCCCCACACAGCTTTTACCAAACAATCCATGTTCTGCGATAACAGACATAAAGGATGCTTCATCTTGGTGCATCAGTGTTTGATTCGAGTGCCAGTTCTCTTCATCGTGACCTTCGAGTACGACTACTTTGGAGACTTTTGTGGATTCGAAATGTTCCATCTTGTCAAAGAGCATCATCCCCTCATGTTGCACACCGATAAGATCATGGGCTATACTGAGTGTATCTGTGAGAGGAAAGAGTCTTGATGGGAAGCTTATTCTCTCGCCTGAAGCGATAAACTGAATATCTTTATTGATAAAGAGTCGAAGATCGCTTTGAGGTGTCACTTCCAGATCATGTTCCATCAAGATATCTGCAGGTGTTGTTCTATCTGCATCTTCATACGCGATATAGTCTTGACCTAAGCTCTGAAGCTCTTTTGCAAGCAGAATAGTAAATCCGTCATCTGGGTATTTGACATCTGTTGTCTTACCTATCTCCTGTATCAGCGTTTCATTTTTGAGTGCTACATGTAAGATGGGGCGCTCAATACTAAGGAGTGCATTAAACTCCTGATTTATCAAAGAGAGGTATTCTGTTATCTTTGCGGCGTTTATCATCATAAGGATCGAGTCATTGTTCATAAACTGAGTTTTATAAAAGACTCTGTAACCCATGGTCGTTTTTACAAGGACACGTTTATTATCCATAATGGCTTTTGCCGCTACTTCAAACATCGTTCTGAAGCTTCCTGCATCATTTGCGTAGCGTTCGTTGTTTTTGTTCATAAGGCGCACAGGGACTCCGCATTTATGGCAGCTGTTTATCTGATGCTGCTCTCTTATGCCAACGTTCTTACTCTCGCTCTCGCACTCCTCGCAAGGTTGAAAGAAGCGAAACGAGGTGTTTGCTCTTTCATAGGGAAACTTGTTAAAGAGCCCGTATCCTCCGCCGCAGTGACCACATGAGGTGAAGGGGTAGTAATATCTGCGGGATGAGGGGTCAAACATCTCTTTTTGGCAAGAGGGGCATAGACCAAGACCAAGAGGATACTCCAGAGTGTATGAGGGCAGAGTATCGGGTTCGCCCTCAACTCTGTAGTGCTGACTTCCTGTTAAAAAGCAGGATGCGGGCAATCGCTGTGCTATTGCATCAAGACAAGCTTGAAGGTTCTCATGTTCTGATGCAAAAGCACAGACTATTTTAGCGTTTTTAAGAGTGACGATAGCTTTGATTTTATACTCTCTGATGATACTGATGATATAGTTTTTGATATAGGGTTGGGTGGAGGTGGTATGAAGTTCTAGCACGAATGCCATTTATATCCTTTTGAATATATCCGGCATAACCGCCGGATATTTATAGATGAGAAATATTATTTCTCTTTAACAAATTTGCTTCCGCCTATGACGATCGCGATATCGCCCTCTTTCCAGAAAATGGTTCTCCATACTTGGTAGTAGATGTGAAATACGATCCACACTATCAGATACCACATCGTCGCATGATGCGAGATCCTGACATCCATGATACTTCCCCCACATGCAGCTACCGTCCAATCCGTAAACACATGCAGCATCCACGGCCACCAACTGCCTATGGAGCTGAGTCCCGATTCGAGACCCCTCACATAAAGTTGCAGACCTGTAAAAAGCATCCAGAATATCATCAGGTGAAATATAAAGAAATATACGGCATTGAAACTGTCCGCATGAGACGAATCGAACTTTTTGCGTCTGTTTAACGTAAAAAGATTCAAAACAACCTCTATAAATTCACGGATATTGCTTGGCGTGGGCATTACTTTTTTCAAGGGTTTCTCAAATCTGCTGAAAAAGTAGAGATATACGATGACGATAGATGTAACGTCGAAAATGATCGCCACCATAAAATGACCCCATCTGTTCCAAGCCATCACATACTTGTCCACCGCACCGTCTGCTATCAGCGACTGGTAATAGGGATGACCTATGTATAGCCCCGTAATGATCGCCACGACCATCGAGATCGCGTTTGCCCAATGCATAAAGCGCATCGAGGTAGTCATCCTTTCGACTTGTTTGTATTTAGGT
Source organism: bacterium (assembly GCA_018824305.1). Taxonomy (GTDB): domain Bacteria; phylum Campylobacterota; class Campylobacteria; order Campylobacterales; family Sulfurimonadaceae; genus Hydrocurvibacter. Next base: position 57,811 of record JAHJGM010000009.1, on the reverse strand, counting down.
TTCATAATGACCTCCTTAAATACTGCATTGCGTATCTATCTTATAGACACCTAACTCTTTACCTTTTGTATCGACTACGTGCACGGCACACGCGATACAAGGGTCAAAACTGTGGATCGTACGGATGATCTCAAGGGGTTGATTTGGATCTGCCACTTTCGTACCGATAAGACTCGCTTCATACGCACCCATCCTGCCCTTATAATCACGAGGTCCTGCGTTCCAAGTAGATGGAACAACCGCCTGATAATTTGTGACAAGACCGTTGGCGATACGTACCCAGTGTCCTAAAGAGCCTCTTGGTGCCTCTGCAAGTCCGACACCTTTAGTATTCATACTTACTTTATCGAAATCAAACTCCGTCCATGTTCTAAGATCACCCGCAGCGGCGTTTGCAGCAAGTTCATTTGACCATTCTACCAGGGCATCGGCCATGATAAGTGTCTCAACAGCACGAGCGGCAGTTCTACCTATGGTACTAAAAAGAACCGATACAGGAAGATTTCCGCGTTTAAGAAAATCCATCACGTATCTTGTAATGCGCTCATCTTTTCTAGCAACGCCCACTACCATACGAGCAAGAGGTCCGACCTCTACGCGTGTATCGTTATAGATAGGTGATTTGATCCAGCTGTATTTCTCATCTGTCTTGAGGTATGCTATACCGTCTGAACGTTTATCAAGTCCAGTATATTTTGGGATAGTCTGACCGTCGTATGGATGCAGAGGTTTATCTCCCTCATACCATGCATGAGTCACGTCTTCGCTGATCTTCTCATGTTCCACATCTTGGACTTTACTTATGTCTCCGTCATAAACTATACCGCTAGGAAAAAGCAGTGCAGAGTGATAAAACCCTGTATCATCCAAACGGAAATCTCCGTAACTCATGAAGTTAAGAAGTCCTCCGCCTGTTCCCCCTACGCCTTTACCCTGCATAAGTTCTGTAAATGTCGCTTTAGAGTCGAGCGCCTCATCTGCATACATCGTCCCCGCCATGTAGACATCCGGTAGATATGCCTGTTTAATAAACTTCGTACCATCAGCCAAAAGCTGATTAAACAGTGCGATACGTGCAGGGTTCTCAATATCCTGCACACATGTAACACCGCCGACGACGATAGACTGTGGATGCGGGTTCTTACCGCCGAATATCGCCTGCATCTTAGCCAGATCGCGTTGGATATCAAGTGCTTTAAGATAGTGTGCCACACCGATAAGGTTTTGTTCTGGAGTGAGTTTATAGTGTTTATTTCCCCAGTATCCGTTACCAAATATTCCAAGGCGTCCCTGTTTAACGAACTTTGCCACACGGTCTTGGATCTCTTTGAACTCGCTTGGTCCATCAGTATATGGAGTCACCCCTGCGACACCCGCCCACTTTCTGGCCTCTTCTGCTGTTTTTGCAGGATCGGCTGAGAGCGCAGAGACCACATCTACAAAGTCTAGTGCATGCAGGTGGTAAAAATGAACTAAGTGATCTTGAACATAAAGAGAACCCTGAATAAGATTACGAACGATACGTGCGTTTTTTGGGATCGTGATGTTAAACGCATCCTCTACCGCTTCAATAGAGCGTTGATAGTGAGTACCCGTACAAACACCGCAGATACGCATAGCCAAAAGTCCACAATCGCGAGGGTCTCTTCCTTTTAGGATCGTTTCTATCCCGCGGAACATAGTCGATGCGCTGTATGCATCTACGATCGTGTTGTTCTCATCTATGACCGCTTCTATCCTTAAATGCCCTTCGATACGTGTGATCGGATCGATTACTATGTGTTTCTTACTCATTATGCTTCTCCCCCCTCATCTTTTTTACCGCCTATTGCACTCACGACCGCATGTATACCGATACCGATACCTGCAGCAGTCAAAAGTCCAAGACCAAATTCATCTGCCGATCTCTCGACTCCGCCCGTAGGTGCTTTTATCTTCGCGTCTGCCATTACACGCTCATAAGAGTATTTATCCCAAAAGAAGGGTTCTGAACAACCGATACATCCATGTCCGACTCCGATCGGCCAGTTGACCGCTTCATTGTAGCGTACGATAGAACAGTTATTAAAAGTCATAGGACCTTTACATCCCATTTTATAAAGACAGAAGTTGTTTTTAGCACCCTCGTCTCCCCACTCTTCTACATACTCGCCCGCATCAAAGTGTGCGCGTCTTTCACAGTTGTCGTGGATTCTGTAACCAAATGCGAACTTAGGGCGAAGAAGTGAATCAAGTTCAGGAACCTGACCTGTTAAAATATAATGGACAATGACGCCTACCATATTTGCAGGGTTCGCAGGACATGCAGGGATGTTGATAAGAGGCTTGCCTTTTAATATCTCCATCACACCCACGGCACCGGTCGGGTTTGGAGCGGCAGCAGGAACACCGCCAAATGTAGCACAAGCCCCCACTGCTATAACAGCCGCCGCATCTTTAGAGATACGCATAAAGTTATCATAATAGGTCTCGCCGCTTGCACCTATGGTACCAAACTGACCATTCATTCCCATAGGGATGGACCCTTCTATAAAAAGAAGGAATTTCCCTTTGAAAGTTTCTATCGCGTCTTCAAGCTGTTTTTCTGCTTGAAAGCCCGATGCTGCTTGGAGCGTCTCATGGAACTCCAATGAGATCACGTCTAAGATGATAGAATCAATTTTCGGTCCGTCTGAACGAAGCAGTGCTTCTGAATTTCCTGCACAATCCTGATATTCCAACCAGATAACAGGAGCACGGTTCATAAGCTCTGCTGCTTCTGCGACAAGCGGAGAAAACATCGGTGGTAACATCAGCATCGCTGTTGTAGCACTGACCCACTTCATAAAATCACGTCTATCGACGCCGTTGTCTTCTAATAATTCACTGAAGTCCAGCCTGTTGATAGGCTGAGAGGAACGCAGATCGTTTAATCTTGCCTGACACTGGTCAAACAGATCCCTGTAATAAGACTCACCTTTGTTTGTCTCAACTCGAGCACTTTTGGAGGTAAATAATTTCTTTACCCCTTCGATTCTATCTTGCATTCCAGACTCCTTTTTAAGTGAATATGTATGCACCATAGTAACTCAGTAAAACTTAAATAAATATAAGAATTTTTGATGTAAACTTAAACAAGATATTTGTTATTTAATTTCAGGACTAAAGAGTTAATGCTCTTTTATCGATGATTCTTCTATCCACATCTCTTTATCTTTGGCTGATACCCATACCTTATCTATGAAGTACCCTGTTATCTTTATCCATTCGCCTTTTTTAATATATGAAGTAAAACTTGTGTCCTTACTCCATATCTCTATCCTTTTGCCCTCAGGAGCATCATAAATATAACTATCACTGTTTAATCGATATGTGGTTGCTTTGAAATATGTCAGGCTGATATCTTTTTTAGCATACTCTTCTTTCATAATCAGTTTTGGAAATTGATTGTCAGGAGTTTCGATATTTGTGATCTTAGAGTTTAATTGTTCGATCTCTTTATCTTTTTTTTCTAAAAGTTTTTTGCTCTTTTCAACATCGTTTTTTAAAGCTTCTATCTCTTTTGCAAAAGGTTCTTTGTTCCTGGAGTTCAGTTCTTCCATGGCACTCATCTCTGTTTTTAAAGCAGTGTTTGTCTGTTTGAGTTCATCTCGCTCTTTTTGACAACTCTCATAACCAGTTCTAAGTTTTGAGATATCATTTACCATATCATCGATCCGTTCTATCTCGCCGGCGTTTAATGATACCGCCATAAGCAATATAACTGCTAGACTCTTCATACCAAACTCCTTTTTGTGAGTTTTACGCCCATTTCAACATGATTTGTATAAGGAAACTGATCAAAGATAGCCATCTTTTTTATCTCATGTGTTTTGGTTAGAAACGTTAAATCTCTATGCAAAGTTTCAGGATTGCATGAGATATATAAAATATTTTCATGTCTAGCTGCAAATCCGCAAGACTCTTCATCCATACCAGCCCGCGGCGGATCGACAAAGATCGTTTTTAATTCATAAGAGTTTATATCAATCTCACCCATACGGCGAAACTCTCTGACTCCGTCAAGTGCCTGAACAAACTCCTCGGCACTCATTCTGACAAACTCAATATTTGAGACATCGTTTAAAAGCATATTGTTCTTTGCTGCTGCTATAGATGATTTGGATATCTCCGTAGCTAGGACTTTATCGAATTTTGATGCAAAAGGGATGGTAAAGTTTCCGGCACCGCAGTAAAGTTCAAGAAGATCACCGCTAACGCCCTCAAACTGACTCACAGCCCAAGATATCATCTGCTCGTTGACTCTCGGATTTGGCTGAGTAAAACTGTTTTCTATCTGCATAAACTTATAGTCGGTATCCCTTACATGTAAGGTCTCAGTCACGTAGTCCTGACCTACGGTGATCTTCTGTTTTCTACTTCTTCCTATGATGTATACACCGAGCTCTTGTGAGATCTCTTTTGCCATTGATTCCCACTCTTCATCAAGCTTTTTATGATACAAAAGCGAAACGACTATTTCACCGCTTGAAGATGACAGAAAATCGGCACCAAAAAGCTTTTTGTCTATATGTTTATCTTTTATTGCTTGTAGCAAAACTGGCATGAGCTTTAAAATATGTTCATTTACCTGAGGACATTCATCTATGATGACGACACCTTTGTGCTCAAGCGCGTTCATGGCATATTGTATTGTATCGCCTACATGCCATATTTTAAACTCTGCTCGAGCTCTATAAGCACTATCCGGTGATTCGCAGACATCGATCTCACCGCTATATAGATCAATAAAACGCTCTTTGTTTAACTCAAACTTTTTAGAAAGCTGCGCTGCATATCCATTCTCATAATTACGGCAGCTTCCACACTCGCCAAAATATTTACAATTCAAAAAAATCCCTTAACTATTTGTTTTTAATACTAACTCTTCAAACTGTTTAACCGGTAAAGGTTTTGAACAAAGGTAACCCTGAAAAATATTACACTCTAGCTCTTTTAAAAATTCTAACTGCTCTTGTGTCTCGACACCCTCTGCTACTAGTTTCATACCTAAAGAGTGTCCCATTTTTATGATCGTATCAATGTAAACTTTTCCTGAAATCGAATTATAATCATCTATAAACGTTTTGTCTATTTTGATGATATCAAAAGGCAGTTTTTTAAGATATGACAAAGAGGAATACCCCGTTCCAAAATCATCCAATGAGATCATAAACCCTAAACTGCGAAAAAGATTGACGACCTCTAACGCCTGCCCTGCACTATTGATAAAAACAGATTCTGTCAGTTCGATTTCCAGATAGCGAGAATCTGCACCGCTATTTGTAAATATCGTTTGAAACGTATCTATAAACTTATCATTAGCGATCTGCTTTACCGACAGATTTACAGACAGAACCAGATCTTTGAGATAACTCTGTTGTGACCACTCCAGTTGCTGATTAAAAGCTGTTTTAAAGATCCATTCTCCAAGTTCGACAATAAATCCGCTATTTTCGGCAATAGGGATAAAACTATTTGGCGGGACTAGACCTTTAGTAGGAGAGTTCCACCTGATAAGTGCTTCTGCACCGATGATCTTTGAACTTAAAATATCGACTTTTGGTTGATAATAAAGTTCAAATTCTCCATGTTTAAGCGCTTCACGCATCTGATTATTTGTTTCTATCTCCGTTATTATCTTCTCATTCAGTTCCTGAGTAAAAAAGTTATATCTAGCTCTTCCTTTATTTTTTGCTTCAAAAAGTGCAATATCTGAGTTCTTCAATAAATTTTCTATATTTTCGCCATCTCTTGGGTAAAGAGAGACACCCATACTTGCCGATATTTTGACCTTATGTCCTTCCACATGCCATTCAGAATCTACCATATCGAGTATTCTTTCCAAAATCATCGTAAGCTCAATATGTGAACTGTATTCACTGAGCACAAGCGCAAACTCATCACCGCCTATTCTAGCTACGATATCATTTGTTCTAACGACATCAGGCAGTTTTTTTGAAATATCGACAAGCAGTTTATCACCGACAGAGTGTCCTAAAAGATCATTCACATCTTTAAAATGATCGATATCCATAAATACAAAAGCAAACTCTTTTTTATCTCTTCTTGACCTTGATATCAGTCTTCCCAGTCTCTCCTCAAGATGATTTTTATTTGAGAGTCCGCTTAATTCATCGGTTATGGAAGCTTTGTATAATTTCTCTTTTTCTACTTCCAATCGCGTAAATGTCTGAAGCATAGAGGAGCGTATATATTCCAACTCTTTTATCATCATTACAGGCGGGATAGATGAGTTGTAATAAGCATACTGACGCAACTTTTCAAGCGTATATATGAGATATTTATCAATGAGTTTCCATAAGAACAGATATACAAATATAAAGATCACACAATAGATGACCAAAAAATTTATTTTTAGATCTGAAAAATTTTGTTGCAATAATTTATGGTTTAATATAAGCACAAGATTTAATCTGATCTGCTGGTCTTGCTGATAAATATATATATTTGTTGCAAACCCCTGTTTATGAAGCAGATCATAAAATGAAATATTTTTTAAATTGCCAGATATGCCGTTTTTGCCTGAAATATCAGAATTCACAAGGCTGCTGTTAAAAAGCAGCTTTTCATTATGAAAGATCAAAAATCTGTCGACAATCTCATTGGATGCTATCCTGCGGTCTATCATAGGTTTTACGACCGATACGTTATTGACATTGTCTATGACCTTTGAAGCATAATAACTTACTTCCAAAAGATTCTTTTGCACATCACTGGCTATTAAGTCAACCATCTTATCTCTTTGAGATATGTACATGTAAACTGATATGGATGTAAAAAACAATACGATGATCGCATATAATAACAACATAAACGCTTTAATGGACAGTTTCATTTCATAATACTTTTTACAGGGAACTCTATTGAGACAAGCTTTTCTTCCAAATCTTTTGATAAATCTTTATTTATCCATTGTACTTGATTTAGAGACACAACAAAATCTTCATAAGAATAACCTTTTAAATATGGTTTCACTGTTTCATAATACTCTTTTGGCGATCTTTGCATAACATCGATCGCGTCGTCTATCACTTTTTTTAGTTCCAAGAACTGCTTTTCATGAGTTTTATATATATTTTTATTTACATACAATGCATCGATGACAACCAATGTAAGGCCGTCTTTCGTACAGGCGACTTCATGAAAACCATTTTTAATCAACTTGATGTCATAAGGACTGTATGTTACCAGCAATACTGCCTTTGAAGCAAACTTTTTACTTATAAGGTTTTCTATGATCGATTGATCTTTATTGATATAGTTTATTCTGCTCTTATCGATATTGTATTTTTCTATAAAATATTTCAACAAGAGACTGTTTATAGAACCCATCTCAAGATAAGCATCAATTTTTTCATTTGAACTCTGTAGCTCTTCGATCGTTTTATTGCTAAATATCATATCGCCGCCGTATGACCTGTCCAAAAGCATGATCGGAACAAGCTCTTTATCTTTAGTGTGCATCATCGAATATTCATACTGGGTACCCGTAAAAGCATCGGATTTTCCGACATCATAGAGACTCATATTTTCACCGAGTGAGACGACGTTTATAAGTTTTATATTGAGTTGGTCCAGCCATCCTTTTTCTTTTGCATAATAAAAAGGAGAATAACCGATCCAAGAGTTACATGAAATAATCAATCTATCATCTTTTTTTGACTCACAGCCGATGACAAAAAGAGAGATAAAAACAATAAAAAGAAGTCTCATAAACTTTCTCCTATTTGATACTGGCGATCAGATTTCCGATTAAAAGGTTCCAACCGTCTATGAGAACAAAGACAAGTATCTTAAAAGGCAAAGATATCATAACGGGAGGAAGCATCATCATACCCATAGACATCAAGATAGAAGCCACGACCATATCTATGATCAAAAAGGGTAGAAATATCAAAAACCCTATCTCAAATGCAGTTTTGAGTTCACTGATCACAAATGCAGGAACTACCACGGAAAGGGGCACTTCTTCAATACTTTTTGGGTTTTGAAGATGACGTATGCGGACAAAAAGAGCCAAATCTTTTTCTCTCGTATTTCTGATCATGAAATTTTTAAACGGCTGTGCTGTTTTTGTAAATGCTTCCTCGTAACCTATCTTCTTTTCCAAATAGGGTTTTATACCGTTGTCATAGGCTTTTTGTCCTACAGGCTCCATGACAAAGATCGTCAATATCAGTGCAAGCATCACCATCAACTGCGTAGGCGGGACCTGCTGTGTTCCAAGTGCCTGACGCAAAAAACCAAATACGATGACAAATCTCGTGAATGTCGTCATAACAAGGACGATGCTCGGAGCTAAGAACAGTATGGTCAAAGCCACTAAAACATTTAAAGAACTCACTAACTGTTGTGGAGTATCCGGTGCAGAAAGGGAAAAATTCATCGTAGGAATTGCGATGTTTTCCGCATGTAGAGAAGAGATAAATAGGAATAAAACTATGACAGCTCTTATCATTTAGCGACAGCTGCCTTATCTAATATACTTTTTTTATCTCCCGCCTCTTTGGATGATTTACGTCCATAAAAACTGATTTCGACACGCCTGTTTCGTTCACGACCCTCTGCTGTGGCATTTGTTGCTATGGGACTAAATTCTGCATAGCCTGCAGCGCTTATTCTATCGGGTTTGACTCCATCATTTATCAATTCTTTTAAAACTGCGATCGCCCGTGATGAAGAGAGTTCCCAGTTATCTTTATATGGTGAATTTTTACCAAGAGGAGCATTGTCTGTATGCCCTTTTACCATGATATCCATCTCATTTGGCAACTGTTCAATGATCAACGCGATACGCTTTAAGAACAATAAAGCATCTTCATTTTCAATTGTTGCACTTCCTACTTTAAATAAAAGAGATGAGGGAAGATTTATGACAAAACCCTCTTCTGCTTCTTCAACCGAGATCGCAGGTCCATGCCCTTTTTCCATCATCTCATTTGCATCTAAAACAGCCTGACTGATTCTATTTACCGCTTCGCTTGTTTCAGTTTGACTTTCAATAGGTGTCGATTCCTGAATACGTAGTTTTGATATCTCGGTTTTTGCGCCGCCTTCAAGAACACTCATCGCACCTGAAAGTGAACCGATAGCTTCTGAGACTTTTTTGGCATCCATACTTGACATTGAAAGCAAAAGTACGAAGAAACAAAGCAAAAGACTCATTAAGTCTCCAAATGCAGCCAGCCAGGCGGGCATACATTCAGGACAGTCAGGACATTTATTTTTGGCCATTAGTCGAACTGGCTTTCACGATGTGAAGGAGGCAGATAACTGAGCAGTTTCCCCTCCAAAGTTCTAGGATTGTCACCCGCTTGAATAGACATGATCCCTTCTACGATCATCTGCATTACAAGTATCTCGTCATCATTACGGATATTTAAGATATTCGAGATCGGTCCGCCGAAGATATTTCCTATCATCGCACCGTACATAGTCGTTAGCAAAGCAACCGCCATAGATGGACCGATCGCCGATGGATCGGCCATATTTAAAAGCATCGCGACCAGACCGATAAGCGTACCGATCATCCCCATAGCGCCCGCAAGGCCGGACCATTGACTAAAGATGGCAGAGTTACTTTTATGACGACTGCTTGTCTGCTCCATCTCTATCTCTAAAAGATCACGTATGGTATCTGGTTCATTTCCATCGACTGCCATGGAGAGACCTTTTTTCAAAAATTCGTTCTCTTCGTTGTTAGCTGCACTTTCCAATGCCAATATACCGTCTCTACGAGCTTGAGTAGCATATTCGACAAGTTTTTTTATGAGGTCTGGAACATTTTGTTGCGGAGGTTTCACTGCGATCATGAATATCTTGACAAAGTTTTTCATCTGTTCTATTTTGAATGACACCAAAAGCGCACCCATAGAACCACCGATGACTATTAAGACTGAAGGAATATCTATATAGGCACCTATACCAACACCCATAGCCATAGCACCAAAAAGAAGTGCTAAGGTTAAAACTAAACCTATGACCGTACCTAAATCCATTCACTCACCTTAATATAAGTATACAAAACCATTCAACAAGCCTTAAAATTAAGTTTACCGTGTAAATTTACTTAATATATATTTTTGGGTTATGATACCACAACTTTTATTAGCTACGACATTAATCAACCGATTTTTAAGTATAATTTTGAAAAATTCTCAAACGACGACACAACTAAAATGGATAGAATAAGTACCTATGAATATATCACTATATAATAATCCTACTAAAACTGCTTACACTCTCATAATTCTTTTGGCTCTCTTTAGTGCCGTTTACAATGCTTTTTTACCTTTACACGGGGATGAAGCGTACTATTGGCTATGGAGCAAACATCTTCAAGCAGGATATTATGACCATCCTCCGATGATCGCTTTTTTGATCTATCTGACGAATTTTGTCTCAGAGAGTGAATGGGGGGTCAGATTAGTCAATGTAATCAGCATGAGTGTTGCTGCTGTCTATATATTTAAGCTGACAAAGCTTATGTCCGATGAAAGAACAGCACTCAATTCAGTCATCATTTTTTCATCTGCCATCATTACCCATGCAGGCTACATCATAACGACTCCTGATTCTCCTCTTATACTTTTTTGGAGTCTTTCACTTTATTACACATACCGTGCGATCTTTATCGGTGATAAAAAAGATTTTATTCTTACAGGTCTTTTTTTAGGTCTTTTGATGCTCAGCAAATATACTGCCATCCTTTATATCGCAGGAGTTGTGATATTTATGGCATTAAAAAGACGTGACCTTTTCTTAAATCCTTACATGTATACAGCTGCTCTTATAGCGAGCATTGTCGTATCACCTATGCTGCTATGGAACTATCAGCACGATTGGATCAGCTTTACCTTTCAACTAAATCATGGTTCAAGCGATACTCCCACTATTCACCCAAACCTGTTTTTTGAGTTTTTAGGGGGACAGTTTGGCATATTTTCTCCTGTTTTTGCCGGTGTTTTATTTTTCTTCTTGATAAAAAACAGACTCTATTTCAAAGATGAAAAACTTTTTTTCATATCTCTTAGCATCGTTGTGACACTTTTATTTTTTATGTACAAAAGCTTTTATCTCAGAATGGCTCTCAATTACGGTGCACCGGCTTATATCGGTGCTGCTGTTCTTTTAGCTCTCATCATCTCCAAATATGAACTGAAAAAGATATTCAAAATCGGTCTTCTCATCGCCTTGACGTTTACCCTTATAGGAAGGGTCGCATTTCTGTTTTTTCTTCCTATTGTCCAAGAGAGGATGTATGGAAATAAAGAAGCCGTAAAACTTCTTGCCGAATATGCAAAAGAGGGTGACAGTTTCTACGGTGACCATCTTACGACTGCCGCTTATTTGACCTACTATCTGCCAAATCATCCCGATGCAGACCTTGCATTGCCATCACGTTTCAGCCAATATGACATGTGGAGAAAAAAAGATCCATTAAAAGATGGACTGGTACTCACAAGAGAGCCTGAAGAGAAAAGATTACACAAAGTATACAAAGATGTAAAACTCGTTGATACACTGACCGTAAAAAATGGATTGAAAAGTACAAAAACATTCCATATTTATCGCGTCAAAAAGCATATATGATAAATAATTAATATTTTTTTAGGTAGAATATCCACCTATTTTAAATTTTGGTTATTGATGAAAAATGTCTTAAAACTCCTTATTACTATCGCTATTTTTTACTATCTGTTTCAGTATATAGATTTTTATGCGCTCATGGCAGTCCTTGCAAAAAGTCATGGCGGAGATATCCTCATCGCTCTTATCTTTCAGCTTGGAAGTACCTACCTCGCAGCTTACAGATGGAGAGCGATCAGCAAACCTCTCGTGTTTAACGAACCTCTTTCATTTTACGTGAAAAGCTATTTTAAAGGCAGTTTTTTCAACCAAGTCCTTCCAAGCAGCATCGGCGGCGATGCCGTACGTGTTTTAGATCTGACAGTCAGAGGATATGATAAAAAAGAGGCTTTTTACGGTGTATTTGTAGATAGAGTCGTCGGTCTTGTCGGTCTTTTAGTACTCAATCTTTTTGCATCGATCTTCTTTTTCGGGACATTTCAAGAAAGTTTCTCGTATTTGATCATCTTTATCTCTCTTGCCGGGATCACGGGTTTTTCACTACTGTTTTTCCTCAATAAAATAGATTTTTTACAAAAATATAAATTTCTGAATCTCTTTTACAGATTAGCCAATAGATTGAACTCTCTTTATAAAGACAGAACTGTTTTAATCAAACATATTAGCATATCCGTGATCGTTCATCTTTTAACCGTGATCTCGATCTTTGCCATAGCATTAAGCATAGACGTGAAACTTGATTTTCAGATATTTCTTATTGCCATCCCTCCCGTATTTTTGCTTATGATAGTACCGCTCTCTCTTGCTGGATGGGGAATTAGAGAGGGTGCGATGGTGGGAATACTGATGCTTGTGTATGAAGACAAGACAAAGATACTCGCTATCTCGATCCTCTACGGACTTTTACTGATCATCAGTGCACTGCCGGGTTCATACTTTTGGATAAAAGGTATCTCTAACAAAAATAAAAAAACTACTGAACAGGATAAATTATGAATGTTGATTTAATGAGAAAGATAGATTATTATGTAGGCGTCCCACTGACATTTGTCGGTACGATTATCGACAAGGGTATAAAAATTTTCAGCTCAAACAAAAGAGTTACACCGAAAAATGTCCTGTTGATCGAACTTTCAGAGATGGGAAGTGCAATCATCGTCGATCCGGCTATGAGAAAACTCAAAGCAAACATCGACGGCGAACTCTATTTTGTCATCTTTAGCAAAAACAAGGTAAGTCTAGACCTTCTTGGAACTGTAAAAAGCGAAAATGTCTACATGCTCGATGAAAGCAATATGTTCTCACTCATCGTCAGTGCATTCAAGTTTATATTTTGGTGCAGAAAGAACAGGATCGACTCAACCATAGACCTCGAACTCTTCTCAAGAGTCACGGCACTTCTTTCATTCGTAAGCGGTGCAAAGAACCGTGTCGGCTTTCACAGTTTTCATAATGAAGGACTTTACCGCGGTGACTTCTTAAACAAAAAAGTAGCCTATAATCCGCATCAGCACATCGCAAAAAGCTTTGTCGCCCTCGTAGATGCACTTCTTAGCGAAAAAGATGAGATCCCTTTTACAAAACGCATCATCCCCGATGAAGAGATCCAGATAGCAAAAGCCGTAATAGATGAGACTGACCAAAGAGAGGTACTGGAGACAATATCTGAGATGTATAAGGGATTTGACAAAGATGTGAACCCTGTCATCCTGGTCAATTCAAATGCATCCGATCTTCTTCCTCAACGCAGATGGGACAGAGCAAACTACTGTGAAGTGATCAAAAAGATCCTTGCATACAACGACAAAGCAGTCATACTTTTAACGGGTGCTCCGGCAGAATCCGAAGGCGCTCAAGCACTCGCGGACTGCGTGAATGACAAAAGATGTATCAACTTTGCAGGCGGTGTAAAATTTTTACAGCTTCCGACTCTATACTCTCTAAGCGCATTTATGCTCACAAATGACTCAGGACCTGCCCATTTTGCATCTGTTACCGATATGCATACATTCGTAATATTCGGACCTGAGACTCCGGCTCTTTACGGCTCACTAGGACCTACGACTCCGATCTTTGCGGGTATGGCATGCAGTCCGTGTGTAAGTGCGGCAAACCATAGAAAAACACCGTGTACCGACAACCAATGTATCCAAGTCATCACACCTGAGTGGGTGTTTAATACTCTTAAATTCAAGCTTGATGAACTTACTAAATAAAGAGCACTCTCCGCTTTTCATCTTCGTCTCTTTTGTAGCCTTTTTCAGGCTGCTTTTATCCTCACATGTAGGTCTTGGTGTCGATGAAGCTCACTATGTACTCTATGGGTTAAATCTTGATTACAGCTATTTTGACCATCCTCCTCTAGTCGGCTGGACGGAAGCGTTTTTCACTTCACTCTTTGGTATTAACGAGTTTGGTGCCAGAATCGGTGCGGTTCTTATCGGATTTTTCACATCACTGTTGATATACAAACTTATTTATGAGATAAGCAAAAGTGCAAAAACAGCTTTTTTCAGCCTTCTTGCACTTCATGCTTCGTTTTTATTTAATGCTCTGTTTATCATGCTTCTTCCCGATACTTTTTTATTTTTATTTATCGTACCCATTATACTGACCCTCATTAAAATCGAAAAAACGGATACTCTTTCATCATGGATCATCTTAGGAGTTTTGCTTGGTCTTAGCGGGCTTGCAAAATACACGGCAGTTCTTTTTATCATCCCTATCATCTTGTATGTTCTCATTAAAAGACGATGGGACATGATCTTTAATCTAAAGATCATCCCTGCTCTAATCATCGCACTTGTTATCATCTCCCCCGTAATCTATTGGAATGTTATCCACGACTGGATAAGTTTTACATACCAAAGCGAACATGTGGTAGGAGAAAACCACATCGATTGGAACGGATTTTTTACATCCATCGGTGCACAGTTTGGAGCCTATAATCCACTGCTTTTCCCCGTTGCCTTTTACGGTCTTTTTAAAGCTTTAAGAAGTAAAGATGACACACTCTTTCTCTCAGCTCTCTTTGGTATCGTTCTTATCTCGTTTTTTACCTATGCATCCCTGTACAAACCCGCCCTGCCTCACTGGAGCGCTCTTTTTTATCTTCTTTTTATCCCTATAGGGGCATATTATATTCTTGAATGCACAAAGGGATATAAAAAATATATACAAATAGCAGTATGGTTTGGACTCGTCGTCTCGACTTTGGCATACATCGAACTGGGATTTAAAATAATCCCTCAACCTGACTACCGATCCCTTCACCGTGATATTTACGGCTGGGACAAGATACTAAAAGAGGCAAACAGTTTTGTAGAAGATACAAGCAAGGATGCAATAGCCGTGACGAACTGGACGCTGGCATCACGCGCCATCTTTTATAACAGCGCTTATAAAAGTGATCTCTACCTTATAGACAAAAGGTATGACCAGTTTGATATCTGGCAAAAAGGCTCTCCCATCGGAAAAAACCTCATAGTGATCGATACTCATTTTTTTCATAAAGATATAGGAAAGTACATGAAATGTGAAAGCGTTACAAAAGACAAGAGTTTTGATATTCTATTAAACGACCATAAAGTAAACACCATTAATCTGCTTACATGTAAGAACTATCAAGGACTAAAATGAACCTCATTAATAAACGATATTTTTTCATCATTTCGCTCACTGTTTTATTCATCATATTTTCATATCTTTATCTTGATAAAACTGTCGCCGGATACTTTCTCACTCATGCCAAGACCTATGAATCTATCGGTGATCTTATCAGTATATTCGGTGAGTCCTACTGGTATATAGGCACTGCTGTTCTCGGCTTTTTGTTTTACAGGTTTTATAAAAATAACGAACTTTACAAACAGCGGTTTTTATTTTTGCTCTATATAAATCTTTTTTCCGGTCTGCTTAGTATCATTCTAAAAAACATCTTCGGCAGGATACGCCCTTGGGGTCTTAGACACGGCGGTGACGAGTATGGATTTCTGCTTTTTCAAAATTTCGATATGGGATTTATCGAGAAGATGAAGTACCATTTCATCACACTGGCAGATGCACCGACCACATACACCTCTTTTCCCTCAGGTCATTCCACGACTGTATTTGCTGCATTTACCTATCTTTGCATACTGTTTCCAAAATATATATATCTTTGGCTTAGTATCGCCATCGTTTTAGCCAGCGGAAGATTGATGGACAGTGACCATTTTTTAAGTGATATCACCGCAGGTGCGCTGGTTGGTACGGTATCAACCCTCTTTTTATACTCGAAACTCAAGGAAAAGATCAGATGAAATTTTTTAAAAGAATAGGACTGTTTTTATTTACTGTCGTACTGCTTTATGGCATAGGCAGACTCATTGTCGTTACTTATGACAGCTATATTTTCGTAGATCGACAGCCATACCTTCAGATGCAGACACAAAACTCTATCACTCTCAAATGGCAGACACCGGAGTATGAGATCGGGAGTGTCGATTATGCAGACGGCTTACATGTAAGCGAAAAAGAGGCTCAAAAGTACCATTCCCTTACACTTACAGGATTAAAACCGGGCAGCTGCTACGATTACAAAGTAAATGCGACATCACTTATAATCGATAATACAAACAGAATTTTTTGTACATTAAATACAAAAAAGGATCTTGAAAGAGTCTGGGTTGTGGGAGATACAGGCGAGAACTCGACAAATCAAAAAAAAGTCTATAAGTCGATGCTCTCTTATGTAGACAACAATCTATCAAAAATAGATCTATGGCTTCTTTTGGGAGACAACGCATACAAAAGCGGTACGCAAAAGCAGTACAACAAACAGCTTTTCAATTCATATAAAGAGTTGGTAAAACAAAAAACCGTCTGGGCCGTGATAGGTAATCATGATGCAAGACGCTGGGCCTTTTATCATATATTTGACTTTCCGACAAAGGGCGAATCAGGCGGTGCAGCAAGCAAAAGCGAAAAATACTATTCGATCGATGAGGCTAACTTCCATCTAGTGATGCTTGACAGTGAGACAGAGGACAGAAGTGCAAACGGTGAAATGGCCAACTGGCTGAAAAAGGACTTGGAACAAAACAAAAAACCTTGGACGATCGTAGCTTTTCACCATCCTCCATATTCTGACGGCTCCCATCATTCGGATCACCCGCATGACAGCGGCGGACGCATGAAAGAGATGCGAGAGAACTTTATACCGATATTTGACAAGTATGATGTCGATTTAGTCATGAGTGGTCACTCTCATGTGTATGAAAGAGGTCGCCTTTTAGTGAACCATACAGGAGACAGCAAGAGTTTTGATCCTGCCCTGCATGTAAAAGAGAACAGCCTTACAACATACACAAAACCTTTGTCTAAAACACCAAACAGCGGAACGGTATATATAGTCGACGGTTCAGGATCAAAAGCGGACAGCGGAACTTTTAAATTGCCAGAGATGCCCATAGGTTACTCGATATCCGGCTCGGTTATCTTAGAGATCACACCGACAACTCTTTCTGAGAAGTTCTTGACGGACGAGGGTAAGATAAAAGATAGTTTTACCATAACAAAAAAGTAGTTATGCCAGCGGATGATGCTGTCTGAGCGTATCCTGAAGGTTTTGCTTTTGTACATGGGTGTATATCTGAGTCGTCAGTAAAGAAGCATGTCCCAGAAGCTCTTGAACGACTCTCAGATCTGCTCCGCCAATGATAAGCGAAGTCGCATAAGAGTGTCTTAGGACATGCGGAGAGACACCTAAATACTTCTGCGTTATCTTGTATGCAGATATACGGCTAAGAAGCTGACCTTGATAGTTCAGCCAGATATCATCCTTTTCAAACGGCATCGCATCAATATATATGTTTATCGCTTTTAAAGCGACACCGGCAATAGGGATCATTCGCTCTTTATCGCCTTTCCCGTGTCTTACATGTAACCATTCACCCTCTATATCTTCGCGTCTCAGTGCCAAAGCTTCGCTTATCCTTGTCCCGCTTGCATACAGGAACAGGATTAGCGCATAATCGCGCATCCCAATCCACGATGACCTGTCTATAAGAGACAAAGCATTTTGAACATCATTGAAAGATAAAAATTTTGGAAGTGTCTTTGGTATTTTTGAGAGTTTAAAATGGTTCTTTTCATCCGCAAACTGACTTTTGTAGCAAAAATCAAAAAAAGCGTTTACCGATGAAAGCTTGCGGTTTAAAGTACGCTTATTTGCGTACCGGATCAAAAAGCCTAAAACCGCATTGGAATCAAGAGTTATGAGAGGTTTTTTAAGAGCCTCTTCTATATGCATCAAATCGTTTTTATAGGCTTCGATGCTTCTTTTACTGAGTGCCTTTGTAACAGTGATATACTCTACAAAAGCTTCTAGTTCGTTTGACATTATTTTATATAAAAATACTCATCATCAATATAAAAAGCCTTATCTCCGACATAGATATAGCTGTCTTTATCTACACTGACTTTATAGAGATCATACGATACAAGATCTTTTGACAAAGAGATAATATACCCCTCTTTTTCAAGGAGATAGAGTCTTTTATCCGTTACGATCATCCCCAAAAAGTGTGCAAAAGGAAATTTTATCTTCGCTTTGACCTGAAGAGAGGGTGTCAGATTGATCACTTCACCCTGCTTTGTTCCGATATATATACCGTCTTTGTCATACTTCATATCGCGTATCTCATAAGGTTCGCGTATCTCTTTGTTCGCCAAAGAAAGAAGTTTATAGCCTGTCGCTGCGACAAGGTCATCATCCACTACGCTAAATGCCGTGATATTATTGAAATTCTCCGCACTGCTTACGATAATAGACCTAAGTATTTTTTTCTCTTTAGAGTTCACGATAACGATCTTACCGTCAAGTGTTAAAAACAAGACAAGATCATCTAAAAAATATGGATTGACGATTTTTGAATCGACGATTAAAGGGGCATTTCCCTGAGAGTGAAAAAGGATTTTCTTTGTCTCTAAAGAATAGATCGCTAGCTCATTACTGGCAAAAACCACAGCTAACATGTCATCTTTTACACTCGCTGCCGCAACAGTTTTTTTAAGATCAAACTTTTCTCTTAACGATCTGTCATCTCTTGAGATAAGAGTGGTGTTTCCATCGATCTCGGACGTGATGATCCATTTATCACTTATTCCTACGAGTCTTTCATTCTCAACCGAGATATTGAGATCCACCACATTGTCTTTGATCAAGACACTGCCATCTTCTAGAAGTGCACCGTTTGTAGTGACATCGACTATCGATTCATTGAGGTCATCCTCATATTTCCATGAACCAAGAGTATCTTTTGCAGGTTTGAACACCTGCTTTGTACTACATCCGCTAAATATCAATAAGCCAAAAACAGCTATAAAATAAAAAAATATTTTCACGTCTTATTTCACACCGTAATGCATCAATGACATCGCTATCGTATAAACAGGCGAAGAGGACTGAACTAAAGCCAATTTTCTATGAGCTTGATCCATTTTATTTTCTTGCATCAACAATACGGCACTTTGAACTACAGCCATATCTTTGTATATAGCATCTTCCGTGTTTGCATAATTGTTTAGATCATTCAATTTTTTCTCTAATGACGCCACTTGATACGATGCAAGATCGGCTACTGCCAAAGCTTTTGACGAGCTCAACTCTTTGAGCATCGCTATATCGCCCTTATCTATCGCTCTAGAGAGCATATAAAGGTCATAAAGCTTAGGATTTTGCTCTTTTAATACAGCTAGTGCAGCCTTGTCTTCACCGTTTTGCTGCAAACTTAAAAGGGCAATGTTTGAAGCCTCTGCTTTAGAGTTTTTCACATACTCATATACACCGTTTGCTCCGACCACAAAGATAGCAATTGCAGCTATACCGATAAGTTTTGTTTTATATTTTTTTACAAAACGTTCAGTCCTTACAGCATTTTCAAAAAATTTTTCTTCAGCATTTAATTCATCTTTTACCATTGATATATTATCTTTTAAACTCAAAAATTATCTCCATCTATTTAAATTGTCAATAATGATAGCAAATAGATTGTTAAAGTTTTGTGAAATAGATTTTTTTTGTTACAATCCTTATACCAAAACACAATTCCAAGGGAGTTTAATGCAAGTCGATAATGCACTTTTAACACGTTTAGAAAAACTATCATATTTAAAAGTATCTGATGATAAAAGAGAGGAGATAATCGCTCAACTTTCAGAGATAGTCTCATTCGTAGACAATCTGAATGAACTCAATACCGACAATGTCGATGACAAGTTTTCTATGACCGATCAAGCAACATATACACGTGAAGACAGCGAAAACTGTAACCGCACTATCAATGACGATATCTTAAAACACGCACCCGACAGCCAAGACCACTTCTTCATTGTTCCAAAGATCATCGAGTAAGTTCGATATGGTTGTCGTAAACGGTATAAAAAATTGTGACAGCGTCAAAAAAGCCATCAGTTTTCTAAAAGAAAACAGTATCGAATATAGTTTTAGAGATTTTAAAACAGATGGTGTAGACTGTGATGAGATAAAAAAGTGGCTGCAACGCTCAGACATCAATAAGCTTTTTAATACCAAAGGCACCACATATAGAAAATTAAACTTAAAAGAGCTAAACTTAGACGATAGCAAAAAAGCAGATTGGCTTTGCAAAGAAAATCTGCTTATAAAAAGACCTGTAATACAATATGACAATGGTATAATAATCGGATACGATAAAGAGTTATACGAAATGGAGTTTCTATGAGTCAAGAAGTTCAAAAACTAGACATAAAAAAACTTTTAAAAAGTGTTGTTGCCTACAAGGCTTCCGATCTACACCTCGTTGCCAATTCAGAACCCCAAATACGCAGAGACGGTAGACTTGTAGCATTAAATCTGCCTATCTTAGACGGTGATATGATCACTGATATGTCTTACGCACTACTCGCCGAAAAACAGAAAAAAGATTTTGAAGAACACAACGAACTCGATTTTGCGATCATGATCCCCGATGTCGGGCGTTTTCGTTGTAACTACTATAAGACGATGGGTGATATAGCCTGTGCGTTTCGTATCATTCCTACAGATATACCCTCTTTAGATCAGCTAAATGCCAAAAAGATATTCAAAGAGCTAGTCAAGCGTGAAAAAGGGCTTATCTTGGTCACAGGGCCTACAGGTAGCGGTAAATCGACGACACTTGCGGCTATGCTTAATGAGATCAATGAGACGGAGAAAAAACACATCATCACTGTCGAAGACCCGGTCGAGTTCGTCCATAAAAATAAAAAATGTCTCTTCTCTCAAAGAAATGTCGGAACGGATACGGATGCATTCAGTACCGCATTAAAGTATGCTTTACGTCAGGATCCCGATATCATCCTGATCGGGGAGATGCGTGACAAAGAGACTATAAGTGCGGCGCTTACCGCTGCAGAAACGGGACACCTTGTTTTTGGAACACTCCACACAAACTCTGCACCGCAGACTATTAACCGTATCATCGATGTATTTGGAGGAGATGAACAGCCACAAGTCAGAGCGCAGCTCTCAACCTCTCTTATAGCCGTCATTTCCCAAGCGCTTATCCCTCGTATCGGCGGCGGACGTATCGCAGCTCAAGAACTTTTGATCACAAACCCTGCGATCGCAAACCTTATTCGCGAAGATAAAGTCCATCAACTCTACTCTCAAATGCAGCTCAACCAACAAGCCACAAGTATGAGTACACAGACTCAAGAGATCATCGAGTTTTTAAAGAAGAAAATTATTTCAAAAGAGAATGCTATCGCTTATTCAAATCGTCCTGAAGAGCTGATAAATATGATTGAAGGGTTGTAAACTATACTAGATCAAGGAGCTTTTGCTCCTTTCATCTATTTTTGTGCTTCTTTGAGCGTATCTGCGATTAAAAATGCAAGTTCAAGAGCTTGATCTGCATTTAAACGAGGGTCACAGTGTGTATGATAACGAGAACTTAAGTCCTCTTCAGTCACAACAAAAGAACCGCCTATACATTCGGTGACATTTTTACCTGTCATCTCCAAATGTACGCCGCCGGCAAAAGTACCTTCAGCTTTATGAACTTGAAAAAACTGTTTCATCTCTGTCAGGATCGAATCAACAGGACGAGTTTTAAAGTTATTGGATGATTTAATGGTGTTGCCGTGCATCGGATCACAGCTCCAAACCACTTTCATACCCTCACGCTCGATTGCACGAATCAGTTTTGGCATACCGTCACCCACTTTATCTGCACCCATTCTAACAATGATGTTTAGGCGTCCAGCTTCATTTTCAGGGTTTAATGCATTGACAAGTCTTACAAGATCATCAGGGTCCATTGACGGCCCTGCTTTTACACCGATAGGATTTTTAATCCCTTTCATATACTCTATATGAGCACCGTCAAGCTGACGTGTTCTGTCACCTATCCAAAGCATATGTGCAGATGTATCATACCAATCACCCGTAAGAGAGTCTTGTCTTGTAAACGCTTCTTCATACGGAAGCAGCAGTGCTTCGTGAGATGTATAAAAATCTGTCTCTCTTAAAGTTCTGTATGTAGCAGATGTGATCCCACATGCTTCCATGAATTTTAAAGAGGTACCGATATCTTCTGCCAATTCCTCATACTTTTTACTTATTTCATTTTGTTGTGCAAAACCTAGCGTCCATTTATGGACCTGATGAAGATCAGCTAATCCGCCCGATGCAAATGCACGAAGCAGGTTCAATGTCGCTGCTGACTGATTATATGCTTTTATCATTCTCTCAGGATCTGGAATACGAGCAGCAGCAGTAAAATCAACACCGTTGATAATGTCACCTCTATAAGAGTCTAGTGTAATGCCGTCTATCGTCTCTGTATCGCTTGAACGAGGTTTTGCGAATTGCCCGCCTAAACGTCCGACTTTAACCACAGGCAATCCGCCTGCATAGGTCATAACCACAGACATCTGAAGTATGACTTTAAAAGTATCTCTGATGTTTTGTGCATGAAACTCTGAGAAACTCTCCGCACAGTCCCCGCCTTGAAGCAAAAATGCACGGCCGTTTGCAACTTCTGCTAGTTGTGCTTTTAATGAACGTGCTTCTCCTGCAAAAACAAGCGGCGGATATCTCTTAAGTTCGCTTAATACACGATTTAAATGTTCTTGGTCCGGATATGCAGGTTGTTGTAAGACCGGTTTTTCTCTCCAGCTTGATGGGTTCCAATTACTCATTTTATAAACCTTATTTAGAATATACTTTTATAATACTGTTATAACAAATTTCGTGATTCTACTAAATTATTCCTAAAATAGCTCTGATATCATATTTATACCTAAAAATTATTGCACTTAGAAATCTTCTAAAAGATATTTTTATGCTTAAAAAATGTATAATATCGCACCTATTAATCATGAAAGTTAAACGAGATGGAAAAATCTAATGCAAAAAAAATATTAGAAGAGCTATATAATGGCATCAATGTCAAGATCGACAGCCATGAAGGCGCTCTGTCTCAAGACAATCTTCTTGATTTAATGAGAACGATGATAGACAATATCTCCAGTTTGGATTTTGAACTTCCCAACTCTCTAGAAAACTTAAAAAAAACCCTTGATGACGCTTTTAAAGATCTCGCGCAAGAGAGTATCATCCAGTATGACAACACAAATAAAAAATTCGAAGAGCTTGCATCCAAACAAAAACAGACCATCATTGAATGTAAAAATCCTCTGATAGACATAAATGAGATAACAGACAAATTCAATGTCATTCAAAACCATATGCTTGATGAAGTACATAAAGCCAACAGCATGATCGCGGATCTGACACACAAAGTCGAAAAACTGGAAAAGACCTCCCAGCTTGACCATTTGACAAAAGTATACAATCGCAAAGTGCTGTCCGAACATCTTGCAGCTATCTGCAAACATCTGAATTTTACAAAAGATATTCATCTGTTTATGATCGATATAGATGACTTTAAAGTTATCAACGATACATACGGACATGTCGTCGGAGACAAGGTCTTGATATTTTTGGCAAATATCCTCAGAAAAACACTCCGAGACGGCGACAAAGTATATAGATACGGCGGCGAAGAGTTTATTGTAGTTTTAAACAGGATCAAAAAAGACGAGTGTCTCAAAGTCGCAAACAGAATCGTTTCTTTGATGCGAACGAACAAGCTTATCTATAAAGAGCTCAACATAAACGTAACGGTAAGTCTGGGTGCAACGACGTTAGTTGATGGCGACACTCCCGACACTTTTGTTGCAAGGGCCGACAAGGCTCTGTATACAGCAAAACAGAGTGGAAAAAATAAAGCAATAATGGATGATACAGATGGAAATTAGTTATTTTGACATTGTAGTCGGAGCGATAATCCTGCTCCTTGGTTTAAAAGGTATCCTCAACGGATTTTTTAAAGAGCTTTTTGGTCTTATCGGTATTATCGGCGGTGTTTTTGTGGCATCACGCGTGGGAAACAGTGTCGGTCAAATGATCAGTGACGCCCTGCTGCATATCCAGAATCAAACTGCCATAAACTTTACGGGATTTCTTGTGACTTTGGCTGTTTTTTGGCTAGCGATGATCGCTATCGGATATACATTCAAAAAACTAAGCAAAATAAGCGGCTTGGGACCTGTTGACAAAATAATGGGCTTTGTAGTCGGTGCAGGTAAATTTTTTCTTATCGTCGCAGTCGTCGCTTATGCAATTTATAATATTAAGATCATCAGATCAAATATGCAAGACACGATGAAGACAAGTATTTTATTTCCTGTTTTAGTCGAAACCGGCGGTTTTATCATGAAACTTGACACCACTCAAATATCAAAAGATATCAACGAGACCGTAACAAAAAAACAAGCGGAGATGCAAAACCAGATCGAAACTGCAATAGCGGAGAATAAAGAGAGAGTTTTGGACGAAGTGTCCCAGCAGATTCAAAAAAATGAACAGAATATGAGTGATGATATAAAGAACAAGATAAAAGATGCTTTACCTGAAGATATAAAAAAGAAGGTCAACTAAGAGTATGAACACGACAACAGATTTTAGTGAAAGAACGGTAGAGTACGAAAAATTACTTAACGATTTTAAAAATCTACTCAAAAAAAATCATCTAAAATTCACTATCCAGCGTGAAGTGATCTTAGAGACACTTTATAACTCTGATGAGCACCTTTCTCCTGAATCTCTTTATAACCTTATTCAAGAGAAGTTTCCTCAGTTAAACACCGGGATAGCGACAATCTACCGTACTCTCACTCTTTTAGAGGAGTCTGATATCGTCACATCTTTGTCATTCGGCTCACAAGGCAAAAAATATGAGCTTGGTGCAAAAGAGCACCATGACCATATGATATGTACAAAGTGCGGACACATCGCAGAGTTTGTAGACGAAGAGATAGAAAAAAGACAACAAGCCATCTCAAAAGAGCTTGGTTTTAAGATGACAGACCATTCGATGCAAATATACGGTATCTGCAAAAACTGCCAATAATAACTTTAGAAGGAAAGATAATTGCCATTTAGAAATAAATATATTCAACAACGTATAGAAAAAGCAAATCAATTAAAAGAATTGGGATACAATCCTTACTCAAACGAATCACACAGAAACACGACAATCTCAAAATATACAAATGTAAACTCTGATGTTGAGCATTTAGAGAACAAACGCGATGAAAACCGCAACTACACTCTCAGTGGACGTATCAAGTTTTTCCGTATCATGGGTAAAGCGAGCTTTTTGAAGATAGAAGATGAAAGCGGCATGCTTCAAATCTACGTATCACGTGACAATCTTCCTGAGGGCTACTATAATGATGTGTTTAAAAAGCTTATCGAAGTCGGTGATATCATCGAAGTCAGCGGATATCCGTTTGTCACAAATCAAGGCGAGCTCTCTTTACATGTAGACTCTTTGAAACTTTTAACAAAAGCGATCTCTCCGCTGCCTGAAAAATTTCACGGTGTTACGGATAAAGAGATCAGATACCGTCAACGCTATCTTGACCTTATCATGAACAGTGAGATCAGAAAAACTTTCCAGACTCGTTCTAAGATCATTTCACTCACACGTAGATTTTTTGAGGACAAAGGGTTTTTAGAGGTCGAGACACCGATGATGCACCCTATCGCCGGTGGAGCAAATGCAAAACCGTTCGTTACGCATCATAATGCTCTTGGAATCGACAGATATCTTCGTATCGCCCCTGAACTTTACTTAAAAAGACTGATCGTGGGAGGATTTGAAGCTGTATTTGAGATCAACCGCAACTTTAGAAACGAAGGGATGGATGCGACGCATAATCCTGAGTTTACATCGATCGAATTTTACTGGGCTTATAAGACATATAAAGACCTGATCAAGATCACAAAAGAGTATTTCAAATACCTTTTTGACCACTTAAATCTACCGACTGTTCTTCCGTATGGAGAGTTGAAAGTAGATTTCGGTAATTTTACAGAGATACCGCTTATTACGTCACTGCATGAGATCGGTGGAGTTCCGCAAGAGATCGTCAACGATAAAGAGAAGATATTGGAATTTTTAAGAGCAAACAACCTTGAAGCAAAAAGTACTATGAGTTTAGGACAGCTTCAAGGAGAGCTTTTTGACGAATTTGTCGAAGCAAAATTGATAAACCCGACATTTATCACCGAGTATCCTGTCGACATCTCTCCTCTAGCACGCAGAAGTGACGAACATCCTGAGATAACTGAGAGATTTGAGCTATTTATCGCTGGTCGCGAAATAGCAAATGCATTCAGTGAGTTAAACGATCCGGTCGATCAGCTTGGCCGTTTTGAAGCACAGATGAGCGCAAAAGATGCGGGTGATGATGAAGCACATGAAATGGACGTGGATTTTGTCAACGCACTTAGTTATGGGATGGCTCCGACCGCGGGTCAAGGCATCGGTATAGACAGGCTTGTAATGCTTTTGACTAATGAACATTCAATTAGAGATGTGCTATTATTCCCGGCAATGAAACCTATCCATAATGAGATAAAAGAGAGTGATGACTCTCAAGAAGAAGAAGAATAAATTTAAATTAAAGAAAAGGACCTAAAAAATGAGTTTTTTAAAAGAGTTTGATAACGATATATATGAGTTATGTGAAAAAGAGCTAGAGCGTCAAACTGACCACTTAGAGATGATCGCGAGTGAGAACTTCACGCTTCCTGCAGTTATGGAAGCTATGGGGAGTGTTTTTACAAACAAATATGCAGAGGGTTACCCGCAAAAACGCTACTACGGCGGATGTGAATTTGCCGATGGCGTTGAACAACTTGCGATCGACAGAGCATGTGAGCTTTTTGGATGTAACTTTGCAAATGTACAGCCACACTCCGGAAGTCAGGCAAACGGTGCTGTTTATGCGGCACTTCTTCAAGCAGGCGATAAACTTCTTGGTATGGATCTAAGCCACGGAGGACACCTTACTCACGGTTCAAAAGTAAGTTTTTCAGGTAAAAACTACCACTCGTTTACTTACGGTGTAGAGCTTGACGGCCGTATCAACTATGAGCGTGTTATGGATATCGCTAAGATCGTCCAACCGAAGATCATCGTATGTGGTGCATCTGCTTACGCTCGTGAGATCGACTTCAAAAAATTCCGTGAGATCGCTGATGCTGTGGGAGCTATCCTTTTTGCAGATATCGCACACATCGCAGGTCTTGTAGCTGCGAATGAGCATCCAAGTCCGTTCCCTTACGCTGATGTCGTAACGACTACGACGCATAAGACTCTTGCAGGACCACGCGGGGGTATGATCATGACAAATGATGAAGAGATCGCTAAAAAGATCAACTCTGCTATCTTCCCTGCTCTTCAAGGCGGACCGCTTGTACATGTGATCGCTGCAAAAGCTGTCGGATTTAAACACAATCTTTCACCTGCTTGGAAAGAGTATGCTGTTCAAGTTAAGAAAAATGCTTCTATTTTAGCCGATGTTTTAATGAAACGCGGATACGATGTCGTAAGCGGCGGGACTGACAATCACTTGGTACTTGTAAGCTTTATCAACAAAGATTTCAGCGGTAAAGATGCAGATGCTGCTCTTGGACGTGCAGGTATCACAGTCAATAAAAATACTGTCCCCGGTGAGACAAGAAGTCCGTTCGTGACTTCAGGTTTACGTATAGGAAGCCCTGCTCTTACTTCACGTGGAATGAAAGATGCTGAGTTTGAACTGATTGCAAACCGTATCGCAGATGTTCTTGACGATATCAACAATGAAACACGTCAGGCAGAGATAAAACAAGAGCTCAAAGCGTTAGCTCAAAACTTTGTTATTTACAACCAACCGACATACTAAGAGATTAAGGATAGCTAGATTATGACTGCAATGGATTTAAAACTTATCAAGATGGTAACAACACACTACTGGCAAAAATGCGATAGTGTCGTTGATAAAATAAGTTTTAAGGGTAGGACTTTTTTCAATAAATTTGAAAAGATCAACAAAACATTGACTCAGTCTGTAATCAATGAGCATCTAAAGGGCGATATTACTGTTGCCCATTCGCTTGTAAATGATAGAGGTATCGTAGAGAACATCGTCATTGATTACAATGGCCGCGATCCTGAGAGATTTTATCATAAGACTCAACTGTTGTTACGTGAAGAGGGGTATATAAACTTTACAGCTTTTAAAACAAAGACTGAAGGGCATATACATGTTTATATACACAAGGGACATACAACTTTACAAGAGGCTATACAACTTGGTAAAATGATTTCTATGAAACTAGCAGCCAAACAGCCAAAACAGTGGAAAATGTTTCCTAGTGACGAATTACCGCCGGAATATAATATACTAACGCTGCCATATGAACTTTATGCCAAAGAGCGTGGTGCATCTTGGTCAAAACATATGTAACATGTTTCTTTAGAAAGCATACAAAGTTTGTTTTCTAAAAGGAATATACTAAAAGGAGTTATTGTGGAAGAGAGAAACGAATTAAACGACATTATCCTAAATAAAGGCAATGATGCAGCAGGTTCAAGCAGGAAAATTATCCTTGCTGTTGCAATATTGACGATTATTTTAATAGTTGTAGTAATGATTATGAAAAATTCAGGCGCGAGCAGTGTAGAAAATCTTCCGCAAGCTCAAGATGCAACAAAAACAAATCTGCCTCCGGAACCACCGATACCACAAGCTGACGGGCAACAAAACAATTCACTTTTTGAACCTGTCGAGATTGTAAAGGAAGACAAAAAAGGTGATGAGGACCTTGATAAAATAGCTAAAAAACTCAAACAGGAGAGTCTGGCACAAGACTATACGAATCCTGAACCGGATGCAGAGAAACTGCCGTTGACTCCGACTGCAAACAGTGAAGTCGTAGAGCCGGATGTCAAACCGGAGCCTGCTGTTAAAGAACCTGTTGTTAAAAAAGCGCCTGTGGCTAAACATGAGACTATTCATACGACAAGTGGTAAAAAGCTCTATATTCAAGTCGGTTCATTTGCAAAATATGAGCCGGATAAAAAGTTTCTAAGTTCTATTAAAACTCTTGGTTACGATTATGCATATCATAAAGTAAAAAGTAACGGCAAAACGATCAATAAAGTTTTAGTCGGACCGTTTGCAAATGAATCAGCTGCAAGAAGCGCTTTAAAAGATATACGTAAAAATGTAGAGCCGGGTGCTTTTGTAACAAAAAAATAGGTAAAAGTTTATATAAGGTTTTTTCTTGATTCACCATACACAATTTATACTTGATCAATTTGCGCCGATCGCTGTTTATCATAAACTCAAAGAGATATTTTCCGGCGAAATAAACTACCTCTTTGAAAGTGCAGGACAAAGTGAAGGCAATTACAGCTTCATAATGATCGGTGCGAGAGAAAGACTGCAGTACAAAGATAATGTGACTATCTACACAAATGCTTTGGGCGAAAAAGAGATAAAAGAGATCTCTCCTTTCCAGTTTTTAAAAGAGTACTATAAAAAAATCGATACTGCCATATACAAGTCTACATGTAAAGAGTTGGATATTGGCTACGTCGACGGCTTTATCGGCTATATCGGATATGATATGGTCAAGGTGTTTGAACCAAAGTTAAAACATGCCATGGAAAATCTAAAAGATGAGTTAGAGACTCCTGATCTGGATCTTATCCTGCCAAAACTCGTAGTCGCATATTCTCATAAAAACAATAAGATATCCTTGGTCTCCGTACTTGACGAGATGAAAGAAAAATTTGCCTTTCTTGAAGCATCTTTAAAAGGTTCATATAACTATATCCCTATGGTTAAAAATAGCGGAGAGGACGAAGGTTCTTTTGCTTTTTCCAAAGAAAAGTTTTTTTCTATGGTCGAACAGTCAAAAGAGATGATTAGAAGCGGCGATGTCTTTCAAATACTTATGACAAACCGTTTTACGAGAAAGATCAAAGTAGACCCGTTTAGTTTTTACCGCGTGCTTCGAACGAAAAACCCTTCACCCTATATGTTTTTGATGGAATATGAAAATTTCAACATCGTAGGCAGTTCACCGGAAGTAATGGTAAGACTTCGTGATGGAGAGATACTTCTCCGTCCCATTGCTGGAACAAGAAAACGCGGCGATACAAAACAGCGTGACAAAGAGCTTGAAAACGAACTTTTGGCAGATCCTAAAGAGCTTGCAGAACATCTTATGCTCATTGATCTGGGACGCAATGATGTCGGACGGGTTGCCAGTACGGGAAGTGTCAAAGTCGAAGATATGATGCACATAGAGCGTTTCTCTCACGTTATGCATATAGTCTCCGATGTTGTAGCTACACTGCGTGAAGATAAAGATATGTTCGATCTGTTTATGTCGACATTCACCGCAGGAACTATGACGGGAGCACCAAAGATAAGAGCAATGGAACTTATAGCCCAGTATGAAGGTCTAAAACGCGGATTTTACAGCGGAAGTATTGGATACTTCGGGTTTGACGGGAACATGGACAGTGCGATCACTATCCGTACCGCTATGCTCAAACCGACCGGTATTGTTCTTCAAGCGGGTGCAGGCATCGTTGCAGACTCAGTCAATGAACTTGAATATTTAGAGGTAACAAACAAATTAGGTGCTCTTATGAGTTCGCTAAAAGATCTGGATTGATGACAAAACTCTTCGCTATTTTTGGAGATCCGGTTTCGCACTCGCGTTCTCCGCTTATGCACAACTCCCTTTTTAAAGCTCTACATGTAAACGCATGTTACACGAGAATACATTTGACAGAGGGCTCAAAACTCAAAGAGACATTTTTAAATCTCGGTCTTAGCGGTGCAAATATCACCGTTCCCCATAAGGAAGCCGCTTATGAAGCCTGCGATGAGATACGAGGCTTTGCAAAAAGCATAGGGGTTGTAAATACCATTGTTTTTGAAGATGGAAAACTCATTGGCTACAACACGGATGCCGATGGGTTCATGGAAGCGATCAAACCATTCGGCAAAATAAAAAAAGTTCTCATTTTAGGAGCCGGAGGAACGGCAAAAGCTCTGTCTAACAGATTTCTTCAAGACGCTCTACATGTAAGCATTTTAAATAGAAGCGCAAACAGACTTGAATATTTTAAAGAGCTGGGGCTTACATGTAAGAGCTGGGAAAACTTCATCTGTGAAGATTACGACCTTGTCGTCAACACTACAAGTGCGGGACTTAAAGATGATGCCTACCCTGCTCCAAAAGAGATGATAGAAGAGATACTTTCTCATACGTCATACGTTGCAGATGCTATCTACGGTAAAGTGACGCCGTTTTTGCGACTTGCACAAGACAAGGGTATAACTTCTAAAGACGGTGCCGATATGCTTTTATATCAAGGAGTGCTGGCAAACCATCTTTTTTGCGACAAAAAGTTTGACCTCAATACTACCGCGAAGATAATGCAAAAAAGCTTTGCTCTTTAAAAAATATTCCTAACTGCAAATGCTTTGTTGCAATCAAATGACAAGATTTGTATAATATGTAAAACCGATCAAAAAAAATCAAAGAGGTATATTCCGTTTGCAATTTTTCAAATCCATACTAAATATATTTAAATATAATTTCAACTTAGACTACAAAGCTATTGAGCTCGATCAATTGCTTGCAGCCGGAGAAAAGTTACCCGTTATTATTTTTATGAATATGTTTATCGGTACCATCTCCATCATCATGATCTGGAGCAGTGTTCCCTATAGATTTCTTTTTGGCTGGGTAGTACTGCTGATTCTCTCGTTATTACTCAGATTTCTTTTATATTTGACCTACAAAAAATCAAGCATCGAGACGATAGGGCAGTGGAACATCTATTTTCTTGCCACATCATTTTTTTCGGGTATCACGTGGGGATTGATAGGACTTATTATCGAGATCTATCTTGCTGAAGCACATCAGGGATTTGAAGTGTTCATACTCGGTGCTATGGCTGTTGGTTCGATCGTCACGGCGACATTTATCAGATGGAACTATCTGGCATTTATGATCCCTATGCTGCTTTTTCCTACGGTATATTATTTTTTGCAGAGTGATCCATATCATCATTTTATGGGCGTAATGATACTTTTTTTTATGCTTGTTCTGAGTGTCTCCTCTATAAACTTTAGAAATATTCAAGCAGAGAAGCTGATCTCGTTCAAGCATCTTTCCAACTCAAAACAGCGCCTGAAAGATATCACTTCAAGTATGGGAGAAGGTATTTTCGTCATAGACAAAGAGGGTAATTTGGAGTTTATGAATGCAGAAGCGGAACATATATTGGGATGGAGTTTTGAAGAGGCAAAAAACACTAATCTGCATAATCTAATTCATATACATTTAGATGAAGATGCTAGTGAGTGTATCGTAAAAAAAGCGTATCAGGAGGGTGAAAAAAATCATTCGGAAGATGACTTTTTTCAACGCAAAAACGGTGAGATCTTTCCTGTGTCCATTACAGCCGCACCGATCAATGTAAATCACGACACATCGGGTGCTGTCGTCATTTTTCGAGATATCACAGAACGAAAAGCACTCGAAAAACAGCTCTCCGACCTTGCTCTGCACGATAAATTGACCGGACTGTACAACCGTGGAAGTTTTGATGAAAAACTGGATTATGAACTCTCACGCGCGCATAGATACCATAGAAACCTGTCGCTCTTAATGTTTGATATAGATTTCTTTAAAAAAGTGAACGACACCTACGGACATCAAGCGGGCGATGATGTACTCAAAGAGATCGCGCATATCATAAAAAGATCCGTACGCGGCAGTGACTATGCTGCTCGTTTTGGAGGAGAAGAGTTTATGGTCATCCTTCCCGAAACAGAAAGTACAAAAGCTTTTGAACTGGCAGAAAGAATAAGAAAGACTCTCGAAGCAGAGCCCATACAAATCGCAGAAAATGAAACGATCCATGTGA
Source organism: bacterium (assembly GCA_018824305.1). Classification (GTDB taxonomy): domain Bacteria; phylum Campylobacterota; class Campylobacteria; order Campylobacterales; family Sulfurimonadaceae; genus Hydrocurvibacter. Next base: position 24,815 of record JAHJGM010000009.1, on the reverse strand, counting down.
CGACAAGTATCGGTGTTGCCACAAGTACCAAAGGTATTACAGCGAAAAAGTTGATGCTGTCTGTTGATAGGGCACTCTATAAAGCTAAAAACAGCGGCCGCAATCGAGTATGCATGTAAAAAAATTTGATGTATACTTCTAAAACTGTTTAAGTACTATCTTTCATCAGCAAAAGGATGCTGAACCTATGAAAAACTTTTTTGAGATATTCTCTCCAAAATCATACATCGTATTAAAAGAGGGGTATAAGTCCTCATATTTTATGCCAGATCTCATCGCCGGTCTCACTGTCGGAGTTGTCGCCCTTCCCCTTGCTATGGCTTTTGCAATTGCTAGCGGACTGGGACCTGAGAAAGGACTCTATACTGCTATAGTTGCTGGTATACTTATCTCTCTGCTGGGCGGTAGCCGTTTTCAGATCGGAGGTCCGACAGGCGCTTTTGTCGTCATCATCTACGATATCGTGATGCGTCACGGTTATGAAGGATTGGCAGTTGCGACTTTAATGGCCGGATTGCTTCTCATCGTAATGGGACTGCTTCGCTTCGGTGCTATTATCAAATTCATTCCCTACCCTGTTATCACGGGATTTACAAGCGGGATCGCGCTTATCATTTTTACATCCCAAGTCAATGATTTTTTGGGTCTTAACATACAAAAACTGCCATCGGATTTTCTTTTAAAGTGGGAAAGCTACTTTTCATATATAAGCGATACCAATCTCTTTAACGTATCGCTCGCACTTATCTCGATCGCGATTATTCTGCTCATCAAACGCTATATTCCAAGGGTGCCTGGTCCCATCATCGCCGTAGTCTTCGGTGCACTCATCGTTTCTATATTCAATATTCCCGTCGATACCATTGAATCTCGTTTTGGAGAACTCCCGAGGACACTTCCCTCTCCCTCGCTGCCTGTCTTTGATTTTGCACTCATCAAGTCTTTGATTCCCGATGCACTGACCATCGCTCTGCTTGCAGCTATAGAATCACTTCTCAGTGCCGTTGTCGCAGACGGTATGACCGGACGTACCCATAAGTCCGACACCGAGCTTATCGCGCAGGGGGCTGCAAATATCGGTTCTGTTTTTTTTGGAGGCATTCCTGCCACGGGAGCGATCGCAAGAACGGCGACAAATATAAAATCAGGGGCAAAAACACCTCTTGCCGGAATCATCCACGGTATCGTAATAGCTCTTTTCATGTTTACCTTTGCCGAATGGATCGTAAAAGTACCGATGGCAGTCATGGCGGCGATTCTTATGATTATCGCATGGAATATGAGTGAAATACATCACTTCAGACATATCCTCCAAGGTCCAAAAAGTGATGCCATGGTCTTGGTCACGACATTTATTCTTACTGTTTTAGTGGATTTGACTGTTGCCGTACAAGTGGGTGTAGTGCTCGCTTCACTGCTGTTTATCAAACGTGTCATTGAAGTCACTCAGGTGCAAAACAGCAAGTTTAAACTGAGCGGATTTGAGACCAACTCAGAAGAAAATCTCGACGATCCCGATATGCTTACAAAAAAGACCATTCCTGAAAACACCGAGATATATGAGATCGACGGACCCTTTTTCTTTGGTGTTGCAGACAGCCTCAAAAGAGTTTTAGAGACCCTTGGCTACACACCAAAAGTCTTTATACTTAGAATGCGTAAAGTCCCCGTTATCGATGCAACAGGGATGCATGCACTAGAAGAGTTCTACGCACGATGCAAAAAACAAAATACAAGATTTATCCTCTCCGGAGTCAATCCGAATTTGGAAAGTATGCTTAAAAAATTTGGATTTTATGCCATGATCGGCGAAGAAAATGTGTTTGACCATATCGATAAAGCCATAGCAGCCGCAGAGAACGAAGTGTCAAACTCTCTTTAGTCATCTCCGAGGACAATGGTATTTCTGCCATTCTTCTTGGCATTGTACAATGCCAGATCGACTCTTTTTATCAGTTCATCTTTATCTTCTTTTGCCTTGTATGTTACTAAACCTGCACTGATAGTAAGATGCTCTATCTTTTCAAAAATATGTTCCTCTACACCGATCAGTATTCTATTGATGATCTTTGATGATGTCCTTATCGTTGTCTTGGGCATGATGATCATAAACTCTTCACCACCTACTCTGGCAAATACATCACTCTTTCGCAGATATTTTTTTACTACTTCTGCGATAGATTTGAGCACCATATCACCGACATCATGACCGTAGGTATCGTTTACCTCTTTAAAATGGTCCAGATCGAACATGCACAAAGAAAATGTCAGGTTGTATCTATCTGATCTATGAATCTCACTGAGAAGTGCATCATTAAAATAGTATCGATTGTACACTTGGGTGAGACTGTCTTTGATCGCTATCTCTTTCATATCTTCATAAGCCTGATTGAGTTCTTCTGTCCTCTGCAGCACTATTTGTTCTAAAGATGCATTGAGATTCATTAATTCATTATTTTTGTCTCTTATCTCTTTGGAATAAAGCATAAACCTTTTTTTAAGTGCGATCGATAAATAGTATGATGCGAATAAAGATAAAACTATAAGAAAAAATGAGAAAGTCAAAATCGTCTTATACTGTTTTTTATACATCTCTTGCAATACTAAGACTTTTTCCTCCAGCTTTTTATTGTATTCATTATAATAAAATCCGCTTCCGACTATCCAGTCGCTCCCTTCTACTTTTTTGACATAGGAAAACTTCTCTTCTATCTTATTTGTAACGGGATTTCTTAATTTATACGATACAAAATAGGGTTTTATGGAATTTGAACTTTTTATAAGCTCTTTTATCAGCTCTTTTCCATCCACATCTTTTAAAGCGAGCACATTTGTGTTTTTAGGGAATAGATTTTGACCGTTCATAATGTTGTTTCCATATTTGTCGATGACAAAAAAATACTCACTCTGATGTAGAAACATATTTTGCAAAATATCTAAAGCATGCTTTTGCATCTCTTCCATTGCCGTGTCCAAATACTCGGCAGAACCTAGATACCAATTGAAATCATCGAATTTTTTGATATATGCAAGCTGTGAGTACTGTTTTGAAGAATCATGATCTTCACGCATAAAAGTATCCCACAGATATCCATAGCCTTTCTCTTTTGCAAGCGCTATCTCTTCTTTTATGATATATCTTTTATCTGCATCTTTAAGATCTAAGATATCTCTGCCTTCAAAATGTCTCAGATAGCTTGGAGAAAGATGAGCCACGCCGTTAAAGTCGACGATAAAGATAAAACTTTCCCCGTCATTCCAAGTCAAAGGCCGTAATGAATCGATGATTATCTTTTGAACCTCTTTTCTCGTATGCGTATCTATATTTTGCTGATAAAGATTTTTTGCGATCGCATAAGCGGTGTCTACTCTGTTTTTTACTTTTTCCTTGAGCATCTCTTTTGTCATGGATTCTTTATATTGAAGGAGTTTTGCGGCGATATCGACTTTTGAAATAACTCTGTTTTTTTGAGCTTCCACATAGACGGTCTGCATATCATCCAATGAGTCTTCATACTGCAACTTGCTTACATGCAGAGTAAAAAAAGAGACCATTGTTATGATGAACGGTATAAAGATAAACGGACCGTATGTAATCAGTGAGATCAATCTTTTTTCGCTTAAAAAACTCAATAGACTTTTCATCAGGCATCTTTCAAATATTACTTTCTACTATATTACCTAAGAAATACGAAAAAAAATATAAATAGTTAAATCTACTCTCTTTTTATACCTTTACTCTGTCTTCCAATGCCCTTGTCAAAGAGAGAATATCTATATTTTCCAAGCTTACCCCCGTTGGAACACCTTGGGCTATTTTAGTGAACCGTACATCGTAATCGGATAGCTTATCCTCTATATACAGAATGACGGCATCATTTTGGATCGATGGAGTCAGTGCAAAGATCACTTCGCTGACTCCGCTTGAGACCATGTCTTGCAGATGTGAGACATCAAGTTGTTCTAATGAATCAAGGACAAAATATCTGCCATCAAAGAGTCCGTTTTCTTCAAATGTCAAGATATCTTTTGCATTTTCGACGATACATAACACCTCGATATTTCTGGAAGTGTCACTGCATATCGCACACAACTCATCTTCGCTCATCCCCCCGCAAGAGATACATTTTTTTAGACTCCCGACCGCATTTTCTATGGCATGTGCCAATTTGATGGCACTGAAACTGTCTTTCATAACCATATGATAGGCCAGTCTTACCGCAGATTTTCTGCCTATGGTCGGCAGTTCTTCCAAACACTCCACAAGACGATTAAATTTTTCCAGCGATCTTTTCATCTGACATCGACTTTAGGTAAAAATACCCATATTTTCAATTTTGCTTTGAGATTTCCGGCGATATCAAGTGCATCATCGCCAAAACCCGTAAAGAGATCGGCTCTGATAGCCGACTTGATGGCAGAGCCTCTGTCTTGGGCAAATACTACGCTGTTTATTGAATGATGGGCATCTTTGGCATCTATAAAAAGCATACTTCCAAGCGGTATATATTTACTGTCAACCGCGACTGAACGCATCGGTGTAAGAGCGATGCCGAGTGCTCCCTTGACATCACCGTTTCGTTTTTTAAAATAGATGACCCTTGCATTCTGATTTAAGACATGGTCAACTTTTTCAGGATTGTTTGCAGCCCACTCTTTTATCTTTTTGAGCGACATATTCTTGATGTCCATCTCACCGCTGTCAATAAGATATTTTCCCATCGAGGTGTATTTATGTCCATTATTTCCGCCATATCCCACATACATAGTCTCATTTGTATCAAGTACGACTCTGCCTGAACCTTGGATCTCCAAAAAATACTCATCTATTTTATCATCCACATAACAGATAGCCGAAGCATTGAGATCCCGATACTCCGCTCTTGTATAGTATGGAACTACTTTGTTTCCCTCTATCCTGCCGCTGAGATTATATTTTTTCAGCTCCGGGTATGCACTGCTAAAATCAACCTCATACATATCATCAGGCTTTTGATAAAGCGGATAGATATAGCTGTCGTGTTTTGTCAAAGAACCGCGTAACTCGGGTTCATAGTACCCTGTTAAAGTCCCCATATCACTCTCATTGTCCATGACTTTAAGAACTTTGAAATTATCTTTTATAAACTCTTTTTTATTCTCTGCATGTAAGGCTTTTTGGCAAAGTCTTCCATAGAGATCTTGTGCTTTTTTCGTCTGACAGCTTCTGAGAAAACCATCTACGACCTCATCGAAATTTTCACTGTTAAAACCTTTCAGGTCTGAAAAATATGCTTTTTTCAAACTAGTATCGGGCATTGCAGTCACTGCGACTTTGTAAGTACATCCACTAAAAAGAAACAAAACGACAATAGGTATAAAGTATCTCATCAAGCTCTTTCCAACTCTTTTTTAAGATACAGACCCGTATAGCTTCCTGTTTTTTTATGGTCACGTGCAAGCTCTTCAGGAGTCCCCACCGCGATGATATTTCCGCCGCCGCTTCCGCCTTCTGGTCCCATGTCTATGATATAGTCGGCATTTTTTATCATATCGAGGTTATGCTCGATGAATAAAACGCTGTTTCCAAGTTCTACAAAGTTATGCAGGACTTTTGTCAGACGGTTGACATCGTCAAAATGAAGTCCCGTCGTCGGTTCATCGAGGATATAAAGAGTCTTGCCCGTATCTTTACGGCTCAGCTCTTTGCTAAGTTTGATACGCTGCGCCTCACCGCCTGAAAGCGTAGTCGCGTTTTGACCGAGCGTAATATATCCAAGACCCACATCAAAAAGTGTTTGTATCTTTATCTTTATCTTAGGGATCGGATCGAAAAACTCCAATGCCTCTCCCACGCTCATGTTTAAGACATCCGAAATACTTTTGCCTTTGTAATGCACTTCTAAAGTCTGAGCATTGTAACGAGTTCCTTTACATGAGTCACACTTCACCATGATATCCGGCAAGAAGTGCATCTCAATCTTTATCTCGCCCTCACCCTGACACTTCTCACAGCGTCCGCCTTTGACGTTAAAGCTGAATCTTGAAGAGCTGTATCCGCGGATATTCGCCTCTTTGGTCTTAGCAAAGAGCGCACGTATCTCATCCATGACACCCGTATATGTAGCAGGATTGCTTCTTGGAGTCCTTCCTATCGGACTTTGATCTAAGTAGATCACCTTATCGACATGTTCAAGTCCCTCTATCTCTACACCTGCGACTTTTTTCACTTTTCTTGCGTGGTTAAGTATCTCACGAGCTGTCGGCAAAAGTGTCTGAAGGATAAGAGAACTCTTACCGCTTCCGCTTACTCCCGTGATACATGTAAAGTTGTTCAAAGGTATCTTTGCGCTCAGATCGTTGATGTTGTTGAGCGTCACGTTCTTTATCTCGATGAAGTTCTCTTGAGGACGTCTGTAGAAATACTCTATCTTCTTACGTCCCACTATATAATCGGCCGTCAAAGTATTTGCTTTTTTGAGCTCCTCGAATGTCCCTGCAAAAACGACCTCTCCACCGAACTTTCCTGCACCCGGACCGATATCTACGATGAAGTCGGCTTGCTCTATGGTCTCTTTGTCATGCTCGACGACTATAACGCTGTTTCCCTTTTCCTGAAGTGAACGAAGTGTACGAATCAGCTTTAAAGTGTCACGCTCGTGAAGTCCGATGCTTGGCTCATCAAGAACATACATCACTCCCGTAAGTCCGCTTCCGATCTGTGAAGCGATACGAATACGCTGCGCTTCCCCGCCGCTTATCGTTCTTGCATCGCGCCCTAATGTAATATATCCAAGACCAACGTCAAACAGGAAATAAAGACGCTCACGGATCTCGTTTAGTATCGGAGCTGCTATCATCTTGCCTTGATCGTTGAGATGAGAGAAGTTCTCATCTGACTTGAACCATTCATAGCTTTTATTGATAGGCATATCTAAAATGGACGCTATTCCCTGATCCGAGACTTTTACTGCTAAGCTTTCCGGTCTTAGACGATATGAGTTACAGACATTACACACCTTCTCGCTCATATAATCAGCCAGTTCTTTCTCATCTTTGAACATATCGTATGCTATTTTGATGATCCCAGGCCATGCACGCTTGACCGGATGACCTTTCCAAAGAAATGTCACTTCATCGATACCGCCGTGAAGGATCGCTTTTTTCTGATACTCTTCGAGTTCCGAAAAGGGTACTTTCATATTGATGTCGTTTTCTGTACAAAAACCTTTTAAGAATGTAAAGTAGTACCCTTTGTTAAATCCGTAAACGATCTTAACAGCACCTGTCTCTATAGTAAGGTCTTTGTCTATTATCTTGTCATGATCCAGTGCATAGCGCACACCCAGACCGTCACATTCAGGACATGCTCCCTTTGGAGAGTTAAAAGAGAAAGAGAGGGGTTCAAGCTCGTCAAAACTTATCTTACAGTCAAAACATGCATTGTGTTCGCTGTAATGGATAGTAGACTCTTTCATCCCCAATTCTTCATGGTTCAAGATATCTACTTCAAGTTCGCCGTAGCTTTGCTTCAACGCCTTCTCGACATCTTGGGCTATTCTGTCTTTGTTTTCCTCACTTATGACCAAACGGTCTATGACTACTTTGATGGTGTGTTTTTTTGTCTTAGAGAGTTCTATTTCCTCATCAAGTCTTGTCATAACACCGTCTATCATCGCTCTTACATAGCCCTTTTGCACCAAAGACTCTATCATCTCGTTGAATGAGCCTTTTTTCTCATTTACAAGCGGTGCGAGTATGACGACTTTCGCACCCTCTGGAAGTTTCAACACTTCGTTGATGATATCTTCGGCACTCATGTGGGTTATCTTTTTACCGCATTTATGACAATGCTGCACACCTACACGTGCATATAAAAGACGCAGATAATCATATATCTCGGTTATCGTTCCCACAGTCGAACGCGGGTTTTTGGATGTCGTCTTTTGATCTATGGCGATAGCCGGAGTAAGCCCCTCTATCTTGTCGATATCAGGCTTGCCTATGCGATCAAGGAACTGTCTTGCATAAGAGGAAAGAGATTCTATATATCTGCGTTGTCCCTCTGCATAAAGTGTATCAAACGCCAGTGTAGATTTACCGCTTCCGCTCAGTCCAGTACAGACTACAAGCTTGTTTTTCGGTATCTCTAAAGAGATATTTTTTAAATTGTTTTCACGTGCACCAAAAATTTTTATCATAATTTATCCTATTAAAAAAAATGTTCTATATGTCAAATAGCTAACCACACCTACATAAAAGAGTACAAGTAGATTTCTTTGCAGATGTTCACTGGTAGAATGTTTTATCATTACACCGAAATATACACCAAAAAGTGATGCCGCCCCGATGATAAGTCCGCTATGAAAATCTATGACTTCATGAAGACTTTGGGATATAAAACCGGATATTGAAGAAAACACAACAAAAAACAATCCCGCCGATGTCGCGTTTTTCATCTTTACATGTAAAAAACCGACCAAGATAGGAACCAGCAACAACGAGCCGCCGACGCCGATGGAAACACTAAACATCCCTAGAAAAAAACCTATGATGAAAAGTATGACCGGATTGAGTGTTTTTTGGCTTCTATGTTCTTTGACTTTGAAAAAGAGTCTTAAAAGTGCAAAAACCGTAAAAGCCAAAAATACTGCTTGAAGCACCTTTGCGTCTACATTTGCAACTATCATTCCACTAAAGAGCGCTCCGATGAAGCCTCCGGCACCTATTGTCAGGACCATCTTCACATCCAAAGTACCCTGTTTCAGGTTCAAATAACTGCCGTAAATGGAACTAAAGACCATCTGAACAACGGAGATACCTATAGAAGTCTTCATATCAAATCCGTAAAATAGAAGCAACGGTACTAAAATAGTACCGCCTCCGATTCCAAAGAAACCGGATAAGAATCCAACAAAGCCACCCAGTAAAACAAGTTCGAACATCCACACTCTTTATGGTTCTAATTTCGCCCGATTATATCGAAGAATTGCTTACGAAGACACATATAGAATATCTGTATTAATTTATTTTTAGGTTTGTATAACGTATAATCTACTAAATTTTGTTTATTGGATTAAATAATGTTATCTATTATCACTAAAGCAGCTACCAATTTTTGTGAACATCAAATTAGAAAACCCTATATATTAACAGACGATATGCCAAAAATGAGAATGTTTATTGCTTCTATCAATATCATGGAGAATAATAATACTCATATAGTATACATAGGAGCATCCGAAGGACTGCTTCAAACACTGTGCGAGATCTTTCTTTTTGAAGAAGATTGTGATGAGGAAACTCTTAAAGATATGTTGTTAGAGACTACAAATATGATAGTAGGAAGCGCAAAAGTGATAGCACAAGAACAAAACAGTTCAAAAGCTTTTGATATAAGAATGCCTCAATTTTTAGATATCACTGATTTTGACTATCCTCATGATTGTGGAGTCAATATCAATATTGACAATAGCAATATACTAGTAGCGATTAAGGAAAACGATGCCGCATAGTGACGAAACAGAATTTGATTCACAAAAAGAGCTTTCATGGATGAACTATGAAGGTCTGCTTGATATGGAAGTCGAATTCGTTGCAGATTTAGGTGAGACAGAACTGACTATCAAAGAGATACTGCAACTTGAAAAAGGCTCGGTTATCGATCTTAAAAAACCTGCGGGAGAGAGCGTGGAATCTTATGTCAATGGCCGTATCTTAGGCAAAGGCGAGGTAATGGTCTACGAAAAGAACCTTGCTATCCGTATAAATGAGATTTTAAATTCCAGTGCCGTTTTATATCATTTTTCAAAGGAAAGACTATGAAAAAGATACTCTTTTTACTCTTTATCCCATTTGTACTTTTTGCATCAAAAATACTAAGCTACAACGTCTATGACAGAAGCGACAGAGTCGATGTCATGTTTACCTTTGACACACCCTATGACGGTATCATCAGCCAACAGACCCAAAACTCAAAAATAATCATCAAGCTTGAAGATGCGACGATCGAATCACCAAAGAGCAAACAACTGACATCGCCATACCTGACACAGATCGCGATCACGCCCATATCGACATATACTCAAATAACCGCATATATCCCCTCGGACGTGAAGCTCCAAGCCTCAAAGACTTCCGATGCGTACGGACTTCGCTTAAGATTCAGCAAACCTGTACCATCGGTACAAACAACACCTAGCGCGACACAGGCTCTGCCGACAAAACAGGATATTCAAATATCTTCAGGTTACTATGTCGTTGTCGCTATCTTGATAGTTGCACTTGGTTTTGTGTTTTATCTGAAGAAAAAAATAGTGAATGTTACAAATCCAAGAAAAAATAGCTCTATGACAAAACCTGCAAGAAAGTCTTGGTTGTTTAATACCAAAGATGATACGCAAGAGGATATACATATCCGTTTTTCAAAACAGATCGATCAGGTCAATAAAGTGATAATGGTAGATTACGGCAACCTGAGTTATCTTGTCTTATCGGGAAATGAAAATATCCTGCTTGATAAATTTGAAGACGACAAACCTGTGACAAACAACGAATTTGAAGAGATACTCAAAGCAAGAAATGAAGAGCTCACAAGTCTTTTACAAATAAAGACCAGAGAAAAAGAGCCGTTTCAGACATATAAAGAAAAAGCCGCTTCAATCGCTTATGATGTTTAATCTTTAAACTCTGTAGACCTTACATGTAAGCGCTTTACATGTAAAGTTATTTTCTACCCAAATCTATCTTGCCAGATAATCTCTCCAGCCTCCATATTGTGTGATCTCTTCAGCGCCTTGTAGGGCATTGTTCTCACACAAAAATCCGTAAACATTGCTTCCATCTTTTAAAAAGACCGTCCCGATACAAAGCGGTGATGCTATCTGCACCATAAAAGCACCGAAGTTCTCCAAAGGCATCTCCCATACTTCAAGCTCCAATGATGCATCGCTTGTTTCATCACGCACCATTCCCGGGCGAGGCGGTACTTTTTCAGGTACATTGTAAAGGCGATAGCCTTTAGCAGTTGATGTTTTCTCAAGAAAATTCGCGTCAAGTTCTGTAAGCTGGTGATTAAGCGGCAATCCGCTCATGTGTGCGCCGCATACGGCAATCTTAATTATTTTAGACATCATTATTCCTTTGCATGTAGCGTTCACCTATCTGTAACAGTTTTCTATCTTCAAAAGCCTCTGCAAACAGCGTGATGCCAAACGGCAGACCGTTTTTTCTAAAACCAGCAGGAACCGCATAAGCCGAAAAATCCAGAAGGTTCATAAAGTTTGTGTAATACCCGAGATTCGTATTGAGCTGTATCGGATCGGCGTTTACCTCTTCTATGGTGTAGATGGTACCCGTCGTCGGAGTCAATGCAAAATCGATATCTTCCATCACTATATCCGCTTTACGTCTGTAGGCCTTTAGCTTATACTCAGCATTAAAGTAATCCTCTGCGGTTTTACTTTTTCCAGATTCTATGATCGTACGAGTGACATCTAGAAGACTTGCAGGAGAGTTCTCTATCATATCCTTTACTGCTACGTAGCGTTCAGCCACCCAAGGTCCGTAGTAAAGCAGGTTTGCCGCTTCAAGCATAGGTGAGAAATCGGTCTGGACCGCAGTTCCGCCCATCTCTTCAAAGCTTTGAACCGCTTTATAGAAAAGTTCTTCCGCTTCAACGTCGCCGAAAAACTTCAGCTGATCTGCTCTTGGAACTGCAAAACGAAAGCTTGAAGGAACACTTTTTTGTGTCTCTGGCATCTTACGGCTATATGGGTCTGCTTCATCAAAAGAGGCCGCCACGTCAAACACCTTTTGGGCATCCTCCGTGCTGTTTGCAAAGATCGAGATACAGTCAAGACTTCTACATGCAGGGACCACACCTGAAGTGCTGAGCACTCCTTTAGAGGGTTTGAGTCCTACAAGGTTGTTAAAGGCAGCCGGTACGCGGCCTGAACCTGCCGTATCCGTACCAAGCGAGAATGCCGCCATCTCTAAAGCCACGCTTACCGCACTTCCCGAACTCGAACCGCCGGAGATATACTTAGGATCGATGCTGTTTTGACAAGCACCAAAAGGAGAGCGTGTCCCAACAAGCCCAGTCGCGAACTGGTCAAGTGTCGTCTTTCCGACAGGTATAGCTCCCGCTTTGATAAGAGCCTCTACTGCAAAAGCCGACTTTGCCGGCATATAGCTGTAATCAAGACAGCCTGCCGTTGTCGGTACACCCGCAAGATCAATATTGTCTTTTATAGAAAATGGGATCCCGTACAGAGGCAATGAGGATGGTTCGCACGCTTCTAGTCTTTTAAGATAGGGTTCGAGTTCATCGTCACTGAGGATATGTATCCAGATCGGATTTGCGCTGTGTTCTTCTATGCGCTTTTTTATCTGTGTCATCAGCTCTCTTGGAATAAGTGTTTTATTTATATATGATTTTTTTAGATCAGAGATATTCATCTGTTTTCCTTTAGTCAATAGTTGTTAGAGGTATTTCGTCATCTTTTGTACGAAACGCTTCGATAAAAGCCGCCATCAGGATAAGAGCTCCGCCCATCCACTCGATAGCCGACATCGTCTCACCAGCGATCAATGTCGCCGAGATAACCGCAGTGATAAGTTCTAAGATAATAATGATCGATGAACGCCCTGCTTCCATATGGGTCACTCCCCATTGAGAACCGATATTTGCCAAAAGTAGCCAGACAAGAGCATACAGTGCCAGCATCAGCCATGCGTTTGGAGTGATCACTTGGGGAAACTGCTCTGCCCCGCCGAGTAAGAACGCACCGGCGAGTACGAAACAGCCAAAGAACATACTTCCTATCTTTGAGCTCACAGGTACAGCCTGTACCGCACGAAAAAGCAGGTTGTTCATAGCAAAGAAAAGACCCGATGCCAAAGCGATAAGATCGATCCATGAGGGCGCAGAGTCAAATACGTCAAATCCGCCGAGGATCAAAAAAGCTCCGCTTATCGCCAAAAAGACACCCAGATAACGCCAGCGGTCGATCTCCTCTTTTAAAAAGAAACGTCCTCCCGCGACTCCCCATACAGGCAGCAGATAAAAAAGCACCATCACACGGATCACTTCACCGTTGATAAGGGCATAGGTAAAAGCAAGGTTAGCCCCGCCGCCAAAAAGTGCGATCAGAAGCATTGTCCTTTTATGCCCTTTCCATATGAAAAACTGTTTAAAAAGCAGTGGACTTAAAGCCAAAGCCAGCATACCGTAAGCTAAAAAGATAAGCCCTATGCCATCAACACCCATTTCGTTTATAGCTTTAAGCGGTAGCCATGTAAGTCCCCAGAGTATAGATGCTCCAAGCAGTACAAAGACAGGTAGATGTGCTCTCATTATAGTCCTTTTTTTTCAGCGTATGCATTAAAATGTTTTTTCTCGGTCTCCGCCATCCAGCAGTTAATCTCCCACAGATCGGCTATCGGGACATTTGTAAAAGGAAGAGTATGCATATATCCGTCCGGACCGAACTCCGGTGTCATCGTCGCGATCTGCATCTCTTTTGCATTTTGCGCGTCCCATACGATCTCCCATATCTCTTGATGAGAAAGTAAAGCTTCTTTATACTCGGGTGCTGCAGGATGAGGCACTTGAGGCCCTTGCGCATAGCCCACACGGGAATGGATATGGTGCACATTTCCTGCGATAGCTTTCATTACTTCCAGTTCCGTACTCATCAGACGTTCACAGACGACACACCAGTGGCTCATATCGAGAGTCAATTTTATCTCAAGGATCGCTTCTACAATACGTTTCGTCACCCATGGCGTAAACAGAGATCTGCTGCGGTGTGTCTCAAAAGAGATATCTGTATTATACTTTTTTGCCAGATCCATAGAGCTTTGAAAAAACTCTATACTCTCCTCTTGGCTCCATGCATCGCATCCGCCTATACAAGTCACAAAACTGGGATTCAGTTCCAAAGACTCCTGTATTCCTCTCTTGACATCATCAATGTGATCTTGCAGAGTAAGATGACGGGCAGGTACATAATCGCCTCCCGTCACTACCTCTGCTATATAAGCAAGATCATATTTTTCCAGATATGTTTTATAATGTTCTCTCTCATCCTTGTTCTGAGGTGCTTTTCCTTCTAGCCCTTCAAATCCAGCCTCTTTGGCCTCTTTGCAGGCAGTCTCAAAATTACCCTCAAAACCCCACATCGTCTTAAAGTTAACAAGTCGCATCTGATCCTCTTTTACAGCGGCTCGATAACGAAAAGCATCTTGCCGGCTTGGATATTTTCGCCTTCATGACAAAGAACCTGAGTGATCTTTCCGTGCTCCGGCGCTTCGATGTCGACTTCCATCTTCATCGATTCCGCGATCGCAAGGACTTCGCCCTCCTCTACCACGTCGCCCAGCTTACACATCACTTTCCATAGACTCCCCTGAACAGGAGATTCGACCGCTTCGGCGTTCTCGCCGATCTCGATATGCTCCATATTCTGTTTCTCAACGTCAGCACTCTCTGTCCTAAAGTTAGCAAGACCGGTGCGTTCCCACATCTGACGCTCCTCTTCAAAAGCGTCCTGCTGCGTCTTTTTAAATGTCTGGATCGATTCGTCGTTTTGCTCAAGAAACTCTTTGTATGCTTTAAGACTAAACGTCGTCTCCTCTATCTTCAGATTGAAACGCCCTCTTGGAAAATCCTCACGCATCTGATGCAATTCATCCGAGCTGACCTCATAGAACTTGATCTGATCAAAGAAATTTAAAAGCCACGGTTTTCCCGCACCAAAATCTTTTGTCTGACGGTAACGGTTCCACATCTGCACCGTACGTCCGACGAACTGGTAACCACCGGGCCCTTCCATACCGTAGACACACATATACGCTCCGCCGATGCCTACTGCATTTTCAGGCGTCCATGTACGCGCAGGATTGTATTTTGTCGTCACAAGGCGGTGACGAGGATCAAGCGGTGTCGCAACGGGAGCACCGAGATAAACATCTCCAAGACCCATGACAAGATAGTTCGCGCCAAAGACGATCTCTTTGACCTCTTCGATGCTCTCTAAACCGTTGATACGTCTGATAAACTCGATGTTACTTGGACACCACGGTGCATCGGGACGCACTGTTCTCATATACTTATCGATCGCTATACGTGTCGACTCGTCATCCCATGAAAGAGGCAGATGCACGATACGCGCAGGGACCTCAATATCATCGATTGAAGGAAGCGTCAACTCTATCTCTTTTAATCTTTCTATGAGTGCTGTACGGTCACATATTCTAGGCTCAAAATGGATCTGTAAAGAGCGGATACCCGGTGTTATATCCGTAACACCCTCTATATCTGCCTCTTTTAACGCTTCCATCAGTACATGTACACGAAAGCGCAGACTGATATCAAGCTCCATCTCGCCGTATTCGACTAAAAGATTGCTATCACCAGACTGACGAACGACTATGGCAGGAAGATCTTTTTCCCCCTCATCGCTGTAAAGGATTGGCGAACCTATCGGTTTAGGTGCAAGAAAAACCGTCTCGTCATAGCTTTTAAGTTCATTGATCGCGTCATCCTGTGCTTTGATCATCTCTTTGGCCGTTTCATGCTCGACAGGAACAAACTTCACTCTGTCACCCGCACGAAGCTGACCCATCTTCCACAGTTCGGCATTGATGATCGTCACAGGGCACACGAAACCGCCAAGACTCGGACCGTCTGGTCCAAGGATCACCGGCATGTCTCCCGTAAAGTCCACTGCACCGATAGCATACGCGTTATCGTGGATGTTTGAAGGGTGAAGCCCTGCTTCGCCTCCCGATGTCCTTGCCCACTCAGGCTTAGGACCGATGAGACGGATACCCGTTCTGTTTGAGTTGTAGTGGATCTCCCATTCGGTCTCAAAAAATGTCTTGATGTCGTTACCCGTAAAAAAGTCAGGAGCTCCGTGAGGTCCGTAAAGTACTCCTATCTCCCAGCTGTTTTTAAACTCTTGATGCGGGATCACGGCTGCATCAGCCGCTTCACCTTTTATGAGACTGCCGATATGCAGTACATCACCGGAAATAAGCGTACGTCCGGCATGACCGCCGAACTGTCCGAGCGTAAACGTCGAACGGCTTCCAAGGTATTTAGGCACATCAAAACCGCCGCGAACTGCCAGATATGTTCTAAACCCTTGCGCATGCACTTTTTTCAGTTTTAACGTACTGCCAGCTTTTACATGTACGGCTTCGTTCATAACGATCGTCTCACCCTCTAAAGAAGCATCGATCTTCGCACCGCACAAAGCGATGACCGTGTCTGAGTTAAAACGAAGCGTCGGCCCTGCAATGGCGATCTCAAGACCCGCTGCTGTTTCATCGTTTCCGACGATACGGTTTGCATAACGGAAACTGAAATTATCAAATGGCCCCGAAGGCGGTACACCGATATCCCAAAAACCCGTACGTCCCGGAAAATCCTGTACCGTCGTCTGCGTTCCCGGACGAAGAACATCTATACTGCTTGTAGAGAACTCAAAACTATTCAGATATTTTGTCGTCTGCTGAGCGTTTTTAAACACTTCCGATTTTACGATAGCACCCAGATAACGCAGGTTTGTCTCTATGCCGTCTATCTCCGTGTTGTCTATCGCATCGGCTATCTTTACAAGCGCTTGCGTGCGTTCATCTGCTTTGATGATAAGCTTTGCGATCATAGGATCGTAAAATGCGGAGACATTAAGTCCCGTCTCGATGAATGTGTCACATCTGATACCGTCTGCAAATTTGACATTGGTCAGTACGCCTGAACTCGGCTGAAAGTTTTTAGAGGGGTCTTCTGCATAGATACGCACTTGGATAGAGTGTCCATATGGTGCATGTACATACTCGTAAAGTGCAGGATTCTCACCATATGCCTGACGTATCATCCACTCTACAAGGTCAACACCCGTGACCTCTTCCGTGATGCCGTGTTCCACTTGAAGACGAGTGTTTACTTCAAGAAAATAGAACTCCTCACTCGTCGTATCGTAGACAAACTCCACCGTTCCCGCAGAAAGGTAAGAGACAGATGAAGTCAATGCTACAGCCGCTGCGTAGAGTGCTTCTCTTGTCTCATCCGCTATCCCGGGTGCGGGAGTCTCTTCGATCACTTTTTGGTTACGGCGCTGAACGGAACAGTCTCTGTCACCCAAAGCCGCAACGAATCCTTTACCGTCTCCAAAGACCTGTACTTCGATATGGCGCGCTAAAGCGACATACTTTTCTAAGAACATCCCGCCGTCTGAGAAGTTATTTTCGCTCAAACGTTTAACCGATTCATATGCTCCACACAGTTCCGTTTCGTCATAACACAGCTGCATACCGATACCGCCGCCGCCTGCCGTACTTTTTAGCATAACAGGATAGCCGATGCGCACCGCCTCTCTTTTTGCTTCTTCAAGATCCGCAAGAATAGAAGAACCAGGTAAAAGAGGAACGTTGTTCTGCTCGGCAAGCTCACGCGCCGTGTGTTTGAGACCGAACTTCTGCATATGTTCCGTACTCGGTCCGATAAAAACGATACCTGATGCTTCACATGCTTTTGCAAATGCCGCATTCTCGCTTAAAAACCCGTATCCCGGGTGGATCGCCTCTGCACCGCTCTCTTTAGCGACCTCAAGGATCTTTTTTGTATCCAGATAACTCTCGCTGGCAACGCCGTGACCGATAAAATAGGCCTCATCGGCAAGGCTTACATGTAAGGAGTCCGCATCGGCAGCCGTATAGACTACGACAGATCTTATATCCATTTTTTTCAGAGTACGTATAACACGGCAAGCTATCTCGCCACGATTGGCAATTAATACTTTTGTAAACATCTTATATCCTTAGAATTATGTTTGCGGGCCGTCCCGGTTATTTACATCTCACAAGTCGTCTTGAGAGAAGGAGAAGATTAGGTGTTCTCAGACCTTAAGAGAAAAACCGCGGAAAACAGTTTTTTGACTCAAAATATTTCATATCATGGTTTGGCCAGATCTCTGCGCCTGTACGGCGTGCAAGATCTTTTAACTTACGGATACTTTTCAGAGCCATAGCTTCATTATCCTGCCAGCAGAGTCCCGGTGCTATCTCTTTTTCAAGGTTCTCGCTCAGGTCTGCGGCATCACCTGCAAGCAGGATCGGTTTTCCTTTTGGCAGTTCTATGAGCATCGACATATGTCCCGCAGTGTGACCCGGCGTTTCTATCGCGCGGACTCCGGAGATAAGGTCATACTCTTTGTCATAGACCCTCCAGTTGATCGGACAGTCCAGATCCTCTGCGAAATACGCTTCATCTGCCAAGACCAAAGCTGCTTCAAGCTCTTTTTTATGCACATGCACCTCTGCATGACACATCTCGCAGACTCCGCCCGCATGATCAAAATGCAGATGACCGCAAAAGACCACATCCACATCCTCTTTTAAAAGACCAAGCTCGGCAAGTCTGTTTGGCAGGCGCTGCTCTTCACTCATCTGAGGCGGTCCGAAAGGAAATCCCTCATGTTCATAGAAGGCTTTTCGTTTTTTCTCATCTGAAATCTTGTTATAGTCACACCCCACGTCATAAAGGATGCGTCCGTTTTTCGTCTCTATGAGATACGCCAGTATCGGTGCATCTATGATGACACCTTTACCGTGACCGCGGGTTGAAAGCGTCTTCTCGTAACGATGGGTCCCTGTCAAGATAGGCCAGAACTTTTTTACTTGTGTCATCTCTGCTCTTTTTATAAAGGGTTATGCATCCCAGACGATCATCTGTATCGGTGTAGGATTGTATGCATTACATGGATTGTTCAGCTGCGGACAGTTTGATACCAGTACCAGCGTGTCCATCTCTGCCTTCATCTCTACATAATCACCCGGTTTGGAGATGCCGTCTACGATCGCCAAGTGACCGTTTTCCTCTACCGGAACGTTCATAAAGAAGTTAATGTTGTTTGTAAGATCACGCGGATCCATCTCCAACTCGCCTATCTCATAAAGGTAGTTGTCCCTGCAGCTGTGCATATATTTTTTGTCATGACCAAAACGTACCGTATTGCTCTCTGCACTACAGTGACCACCTAAAGTATCGTGATTACCGCATGTGTCTTCAGTGATCTCCATCATAACGTTGTCATCACTTGAGATCAGTTTTGTTCCCGTAGTCACAAAGATACTGCCCTGTTCTCTTACCGTATCGGTAGCCGAGTAACGCTCTTCATGATCATCTGCATTATAAAAAAGCGTATCGACGGCCTGACATCCTTCAAGATCGACGATGCGAAGTGTCTGACCTTTTTTTACCACATAAGACCATGGCACGCCTGCCGCTATTTTTTCATTATAGATCGCATTTGAAATATCTTTTTTCATCTTCTTCTCCTTATGCAAAATATCTTGCGTTGTTTTCAAAGCCGCGTTTAGCTTGAGGTGTAAAGTTCATACAAAAATCATCTGCCGTGACCGGTTCTGCATTATAGATAGTCAACTGGACAGGAGCTGGATCGTACGTACCTGACTCCATTACGTGAGGAGTGTTTGAAAGCACTAAAAGTACGTTCATCTCTGCGCGAAGTTCTATGTAACTTCCCGGCATCGGACGTTTTGATGAGAGTTCAAGCTTACTGCCCTCTTTTACATCTACTTTTCTAAACAGGTTCATACACGGGACGATATCGCGTTTACCCATACCGTATTTACCAAGCTCTACAAGAAAGTTTTCTCTGTCGCTTTTATAGTAACGGTTACGGATATCATTAAAAGTCCCCTTTCCGAAGTTCTTTTCGATAATGCGGGGATTGCTCATCCCTGCGATCGCATCAAAAAGCCCATCCGTCGTATCTTCAGTGATCGAGAACAGGATATGTCCCAGTTCCGAATAAAGTACTTTTCCTTTGCAAAAGAATGCGTTATACTGTATCTTTACAGTATCTGCAGAGTTGAAACGCTCTGCGATGTTGTCTGCATTGTAAAAAAGTGCAGAAAGTGAGCCAAGCCCGTCTTCTGTACTTATACGTATCTTTTGACCGCGTTTGATGATCTTCGACCATTTTCCGCCTCCGGGAAGAACTTCATCAAGAACGATAGATTCGGGTTTTAAATTTTTATGTTCAGTTATCATAGTTGTTAGTTTCCTTTTTTCTAGATTTATCTACTTTTGTCAAGATCGCCCCTTTTTCATTACCGACAGGAATATCATAGGTAATGCGCGCACCGTAGGCGTTAGGTGCCTGTTCGTCATATCTCACCTTATCAAAGACAAGCAGACGGCTTCCCAGATAGAAACTCTCATGCAGGTCATGAGTGACCATGATGACTGTCAGATTGTTCCTCTTCCAGAGATCCAAAATAAGCGTATGCATATCAGCTCGTATTCCCGGGTCCAGTGCCCCAAAGGGCTCGTCAAGCAGCAGTATCTTCGGCTTAATAACCAAAGACTGCGCGATGGAGAGACGTTGCTGCATACCGCCTGAAAGTTCACTCGGGTATTTATGAGCTGCATCGCCAAGACCGACAGACTCGAGCATCTGCATCGCTTTCTCTTTTGCTTCTTTACGCTTTTTTCCAAAAAGTCTTCCAAAAAATTTAGACTCTTTTAACTCCATAGAGAGCAGCACATTTCCAAGAACGCTCAGGTGTTCAAAGACGGAGTAACGCTGAAATACGATCCCTCTTTCAATACTCGGCTCATCAGGAAACGGTTTACCGTCAAGTAAAAAAGTTCCTTTTGTAGGTGTTTCCTGACCTAAAAGCATCTTCAAAAAAGTCGTCTTGCCACATCCTGAAGGACCGACAAGCGTACAAAACTCACCCTCTTCTATATTGAGATTCAGCCTCTCTAAGACGACATTGTCTCCATACTCTTTCCAGAGATTTTTTATGGTTATAAGACTCATGCGTTTTCCTTTCCTGCGCTGTACCAAGGAAAAAGCTTATAAGTCAGCTTTTTCAGCAGGTAATCAAACAGGAATGCAAGGAATGTGATCCATGCCACATACGGCAGGATAACATCCATTGACATATAACGGCGTACCAAAAAGATACGGTATCCAAGCCCCTCCGTCGCAGAGATCGCTTCAGCAGAGATAAGAAATATCCATGCCGTTCCAAGCGTCAGACGCACCGAGTCAAGAAGCCTAGGAAAGATCTGCGGCAAGATGACGCGGATCACGATGCTCCAAGAAGAACCGCCCAAGGTCTGAGCCTTGATAAACTGTTCTGCAGGGATCTCTGACACGCGTTGCTGCAAGTCACGCACGATAAGCGGTGTGACACCGATGACGATAAGAGCGACCTTTGCTATCTCACCCATACCAAAAACAATGAACAGTATGGGCAGTATCGCCATTGGCGGCACCATAGAAAAAGCCGCGACAAACGGTGAAAAACCTGCTCTTACAAAGGGAATAAATCCTAGAGGAATACCGATAAGCATTGCCAAGACAGCACTTATGAGGATCCCGAGCCCAAGACGATGAAGTGAAGCGGAGGTATCTTCTATAAATAGAATCTCACCTGTACGCTTACTCGGTGTTAAAGCCATTCTATCGATGGCCTCAGAGAAGCTTGCCATTGAAGGCAGAAGCTTATCATTCGGGTTCTCTGCAAGACGCAGGTCGGATGCAACGATATAGAATATGCCGGCAATAATAAACGGCAGTAATCCTAAAAAAAACGCTGTGACTTTGGACGGCTTAAGATTCATAAATCGTTTCATAGGGGTACCTTAGAGTTTCCCTTCAGCAGCCATCTTTACATAAGTATCAATGAAACGAAGTTTAATGTTTTTTGGATCACCAAATCTCTTACCGTTTGGAAATTCCATACCGATAAATCCTGCATCTGGTGCACCTTCACCTAAAAGACCGTGATTAAATGAGAACTCGCTCACTTTTTTCATTGTGTTTGGCAGTGCACTACTGTCTGCAAACTCTACCGCTTCTTTTGGATCATAGAACATCTTTGTCGACTTTAGTTGGCTTTTGTAACCCGCAAGATCTGTACCTGATGCTTCAGCCATAAATGTAAGAGCTTTAGTATCACCCTTTTTCATCAATGACATTACTTCAAACCATGCTCCAGTCAATGCTTTAGCAAGTTTTGGATTGTCTTTAAGTATTTCAGTATTAATAACTAACATATCGATGATTTCACCCGGGATCTTGCTTGAATCAAAAACAAGATTTGCATCTTTTTTCGTCATGATCTCACTCAATTGAGGATTCCATGGAACCAATGCAGTTACGTCGTTAGAAGAGTATGCTGCTACTATGTCGGCATCTGAAGTGTTTACTACTTTTACATCACGCTCGCTAAGACCGACACTCTCTAACCCACGTGCTAAAAGATAGTGTGAAACAGAGAGTTCGACAAGATTAACGTCTTGACCTTTGATATCGGCTAAGTTCTTTTTGCCTTTAAGGATGATACCGTCGTTTCCGTTTGAAAAGTCACCCATAATAAGTGCAGTTGAGTCAACACCACCCGCAGCAGGAATTGTCAAGGCATCCATGTTTGTCATAAGACAACCGTCAAATTTACCCGCCGTATATTGGTTGATAGATTCGATATAGTCATTGACCTGTACAAGATCGATCTCGATTCCGTATTTTTTAGCCCATTTATCGACAATGCCTTTTTGCTGAGCATAATCCCATGGCATCCAACCGACATAGATAGTCCAAGAGACTGTAAACTTGTCTTTTACTTCTGCCATAAGCGATGATGCGCCCAGACCCATGACCAATGTTGCGGCAACTAAGAGTTTTGATGTAGATTGAAAGATATTTTTCATTTGAGACTCCTGAATAGGTTGAATTAAACACGGCAAGAGGTTTGGAACCTCCCGGGCTTTTATCCCTCCGTGTAACCCCCTATTCAAGAGGTCGACAACTCTCGGACCAGACACAAAAATATTTGCCGGAACCCTAGTCATCTGTTATTGCATTAGAGGTCTTTCAACCCCATGTCATGTTTTATACTGTAATTGTACCAGAGGTGATTTCATAAAAAAACAATATAGTGATTAAATTTTAATCATATTGCAAAAATAAAGATATAAAATAGAACAACGCACTGTTTTTAGAAGATTTAACAAAAAGGGAAACTCCCTCTCCTAAGAAGAGAGAGTTGATTTATCATTTTTGAATTAGAAGTTGTAAGTAAGATATACTTGAAATGAAGTAAGATCTTCATTATCTCCAGTTGATGTTCCGCCTTTATAACCGAATGAATCATGAATAAGAGCGACTGTAGAATCTAGTGGACCAAATGACTTACTTGCAGTAAATGCTATTTCATCTACCTTATTGTTAGTACCGGCTGTAATACCTGTCGGTGCAATATCACAAGTATAGTATCCTAAGAAAAGATCAACTTCTGAAACCGTTGTCTCAGCCGTAACTGCGATCGTATCGGCACCTGTTTGGCTTACAGTACCGTACCACCACCACATCTCAGTATAAAGTTGAGACGCAGCACCTGCAGATTGACCGCGTGTTGCCAAGTTTGCTACGCCTAATGTTCCCTCTTTATCTACTGAAGAGTATGCGACTTTAAGTGTTCCTACATCTTTCATTGAATAACCTAACATAAGACCATAAGCTGTATCATCTTTAGCACCTGTAGCATCAGAGTTTATATTGACATATTGTGCACCGGCAAGTATACCATCCATATCCAGATCAGCTTGCAACCAATATGCATTTGCAACACGCGTTACATCGTAGTACCATGCTTTTGCCGTTAACGGTGCAAAAGAGTTATTGACCACACCCACTGCATACGCACCATCTGTTACAAACGTATTGAACTTTCCACTTACTGAAGTTACATTTCCAATGTTACTACCAAGATTTGCATCATCACCTGTACCATTTGACGTACCGATCCATGCACCGACCACTTGAGTATCTGGAATATCTTCATTAACGACTACGATCCCTTCAAAAGTATTTGTTGTGATATTCCATGTTTCAGTAAATGCAAGCGGTGTATCAATTGCTTGACGTCCTACTTTTGCAATAGTCTTACCGAATGTTCCAGCAATCCATGCTTCAGAGAAAAACGATGCATCTTCTACTTGAGCACCGTAAGAGCTACCGTTAGCAGTTGTAGTATGAGCACCGGACCATACACCAGATACAAGATTATTCTCTAAGCCTAGAGTAGAAACTCCCTGAAATGTTGCACCTGCAGAAACACCTGTTGTAAGATCAGCCGTTGCACCAAGAGTAATTCCTGCATCTGCATAACTTGCTGTTTTATCAAACATATCTGCATTTGATACACCTTTAGTATTTACAGCGTCACTACCGTAAAATAAGCTTGCACTCCCGTTTACTTTTACATTTTCTAGAGCGTATACATTTGCTCCTAATAGCAGCGCTGCCGCCAAACTCATTTTTGCTAATTTCATACTGTCTCCTGGACTAAATTAATTTTAAAACACGGCAAGAGGTTTTTAATCTCCCGGGCTTTTATCCCTCCGTGTAACCTTTATTTAAGGTCGATAACTCTCGGTCCAGTCGCAACATCTTGCCGGAACCCTAGAAATCTATTTGTGTTATAAGGTTTTATAACCTCATAGCTCAAGTCATGTTTTATCACAAGGATTATATAAGACGTAGATGATAAATAATACATACGTATGATTAAATTTTGACCATACTCTAAATTTTTATCTAAATTCTATATAAAATGAAGCAAACAATAATCAATATATCAAGAATTAACTGTTGAAACCAGTAAAGTATATAATTGTTTATTTATAACGTGATCTTTAAAAGATAACGTTGTAGGTGAGGAGAGGAAAAGGATTTAACTGACTGACAAAGCTGTATTTTATTGTATGACAACAAGAAAGTACTGTT
>JAHJGM010000008.1 GCA_018824305.1 bacterium | reverse complement strand
TTGTTCTGAGAACATGCTGTTCTTTTTGCAAGAACCATAAATATAATACGAAATAAACTATGAATATACTTAGATATACATACCATGTGTACATAGAAGGTTGTAATAAAATAAGCATAACGGCATAAATAATTAATACAACTCGATACACCAATGAAGCCAGAACTTTTGATATCAATTCACTTGTATTTAAAGCTATCAAATCTTTTCAACCTTTTGAGTAATTTCTTTTACAATAAAGTATGTAATCAATAAGTAAAAATATATCTTTAAAAAACTCATAAAGAGTAACTCGTGCCATGAATCTAATTGAAGTTTTTCACCAATATTAAAAATATATGCGACCATATTCCATATATAGTTCAAAAAGGTCGTATCAGTATACTTAGATAATTCAATAGATAAACACCCAAAATATTCTTGTAGGATATAGAAAAAAGAGCTAAATATAACAATTGAAATCATTAGGGTAACCATTAATGACGTAAAACTATATAAACTTCTTTTTAAGCAAAAAGTAAAATATTTTTTTTCTTCTATGAGTGCTTCAAGTTCCAACTGTTTTTTATATCCTTTGAACTGTTCAAGTTCACTAGTTAGTTGATATTGTGAAAGAATACGAATAAAAAATTTTACTATTTGTAATTGTTCTTTTTTTTTCGTTAAATACGAAATTTTTGAGCATACTTTCTCAAAAATAATTTCATCATAAGAAAATTTTTTACGTGTAACTGATAATATGTAATATTTGAGCCACAACTTAAGATGTGTATATAATAGTACTTCATATTTACTACGTCGTTCAAGTTCTATAATTAAATTTAAACTATTAAACTTTGCATCAATAGTGGCAACGTGTTTAAAGTGTTCTATTTCATTTTTCAATAAATCATCTATTGGCATATTTTATGACTTTTAGTTTTTTTTCTTTATATTATATCGAACTTTATAAAATTCTAAAAACTACACCCTTATGATTGAACCTCCGCTTTTACTCAATATTTGTTAAACCAGAGTTTTGTATAATCTTTGACGATACCTTCTCATAGATTAAGGATACAGATGAAATTATATGCCCCTTGGGAAAAAGCTTTCAATAAGATCGCAACACCATTTGAGCATTTTATACATGCACAGACGACTACCGGTATGATCTTGATGTTTATGACGGCACTGGCCTTGATACTTGCCAACACTCCGCTTGCAGAGACATATACCCATTTTTTCCATACGAAAGTAGACATCAGCGTCGGTGCTTGGCAATTTTCGCACACTATCCACCACTGGATCAACGACGGGCTTATGGCCATATTTTTCTTTATCATCGGACTTGAGATAAAAAGAGAGATCTTAGCGGGCGAACTTTCAAATGTCAAAGTCGCTATTTTACCTATTTTAGCGGCCATTGGCGGTATGGCATTCCCTGCGCTCATTTACTCTTCTATCAACTCAAGTACAGTTGGAGCTTCGGGATGGGGCATACCGATGGCTACAGATATCGCATTTGCCATCAGCGCTTTGGTACTGCTTGGAAAAAGAATACCCACAGCACTGGTGACCTTTTTGGTCGCTCTTGCCATCGTTGATGACCTCGGCGCTGTTTTGGTTATTGCCATATTTTATACTGATCAAATAGTTTTTCTTCCACTCGCTTTAGCCGGAATCTCTTTTTTGGTCTTGATCTCATTTAACCGTTTTGGCATACATATGATCCTGCCCTATTTTATTGTCGGTCTGTTGATGTGGTTTTTCATGTTGGAGTCGGGAGTCCATGCAACCATAGCAGGTGTGATTGCCGCTATGGCGATACCCTCTAAACCAAAACAGACTCCATTAGACTTCACGGCAGATGCCAGAAAATTATTGAATCAGTATGACAAGTATCCTGTAAGTACAGACCATAGGATGCACGAGGAACAAAAAGCGATTTTGATCAATATGCAAGACAGAATAGACGCCGTAGGTACGCCTGCTGCAAGACTTGAACGCAACCTGCATCTTCCGGTGGCTCTCATCATCATCCCTCTTTTTGCACTTGCAAACGCTGGCATAACCGTAGATTTTTCTTCCATCGGCAGTACCATCATGGAGAATGTGTCTCTTGGCATTGTGTCGGGTCTCATCTTAGGAAAAGTGCTGGGAATCTTTGGTGTTTCCTGGTTAGCCATAAAACTAAAGCTAGCAAAACTTCCGCAGGGAAGCACCATGAGCCAGATCTTCGGTGTGGCATTTCTGGGAGGCATCGGTTTTACTATGTCTATATTCGTAGCGGATCTGGCATTTTTAGGCAATGACGAGCTTATATTTCAGGCAAAGGTCGGGATCTTGTCAGCCTCATTGTTTGCAGGACTTTTTGGCTACTTTTGGTTAAGATTCGTATCAAAAACTAATTGAATTATGACTAAAGGTTATCTTTGAATACAAAAGTAGTGATCATCGGCGGGGGTTATGGCGGGTTACGTGCCATCGAATTTTTGGCAAAACATCAAGACATGAGTATCACACTCATCGACAAAAATCCCTACCATTACCTCCAGACAGAAGCTTACGGCTACATCGCGGGGCGTTTTGATGTCCATGACATCGCCATAGACCTTGAGAAGTGGTGCCGCGGGTTTAAAAACAGAGTCGATTTTTTTTATGAAAAAGCGACCTGTATCGACTACGACAGCCAAACCGTCACGACGGAAAAACAGCAGGTCTCTTACAACTACCTCGTCATCGCTACGGGAGCGCAGACCAACTTCTTCTCTTTCATCGAGGGGCTTCGAGAAAACAGCTACGGGGTCAAAAACCTTATGCGCGCATACAACTTCAGAAAAGAGTTTGAAAACCTCATCTACAAAAAACTGCAAAACGAAGAGATAAACAACACTGATGAGATCAACCTCGCCATAGGCGGAGCGGGCTTAAGCGGTGTGGAAGTGGCTGCGGAGATGGCACATGTCATCGAAAACTACGCCAAGACTCTGGGCGAGAGGGCAAAAAAGATCAAGATATATCTCATAGACGCAAGTGACACCATCCTGCCGGGGATGAGCCCTTTCATCATCACAAACACGCAAAAAAGACTCGAAAAACTCGGCGTCAACATCCTCACAAGTGCATTCATACAAAAGCTGGACAAAAGTGCCATATACTTTAAAAACGGCGAACAGCTCGACTACCATTTTATGATCTTCACCGGCGGTATCAAGGCTTCTGACTTAAACACAAACGTCAGCAGTGAAAAAAACAGGATCAACCAGTTCATCCCAGACCAAGAGCTCAACATCCACGGCACGAAAAACGTCTTTGCCGTAGGCGACTGTGTCGAGATCAAAGATATCCGCGGTAAACTGCTTCCGCCCACGGCACAGATAGCCGAAAAGAGTGCGGAATATGTGGCAAACACCATCAGCCAAAGGATAGAGGGCAAAGCCGGCAAGCCGTTTCATGCCGATGTCAGCGGGATATTTGTAGCTCTTGGAGGGAAATACGCAGTGGGAGAGATGTTCGGATTTGTGAGAGTCAAAGGCTACACGGCATACCTCTTAAAAAAAGCGATCACCCACGCCTATTTCCTCGGTCTTCATCTGCGCATCAATGCAGGATATAAAAACAGGATAAAACAGGCACAATCACACCATGCAATTTGACAGCTTACTTCACGGCAAACTCATTAAACGTTACAAACGTTTTTTGGCAGACATCATACTTGATAACGGTGAGAGCGTTACCGTACATGTACCAAACAGCGGGGCTATGACCTCGACCATTGCAGAAGATTGCGACGTCTGGGTGAGCCATCACGACACTCCAAAAAGAAAACTCAAATACACCCTCGAACTCACAAAGATAGATGACAACCTCATCTGCACAAACACGAACTTTGCCAATAAGGTCGCCATAGAGGCGATACAAAACGACGCCATAAAAGAGCTTCGGGGTTACGATAGTTTAAAACCTGAGCAAAAGTACGGCATAAACAGCCGCATCGACATCCTTTTGGAAAATGAAAACCAAAAATGTTACGTAGAAGTAAAAAGCGTCACGTTAAAGATAGATGAATTTCTGGCATTTCCCGATGCCGTCACCTCAAGAGGCGAGAAGCACTTAAGAGAACTGGAGCAGATGGTAAAAGAGGGGCACAGAGCAGTCATGCTCTATGTCATCCAAAGAACGGACAAGCTTCCTTTCCGACTGGCAAACGAGATAGACAAAAAATACTATGAGACCTTTTGTGAGGTCGTAAAACAGGGCGTAGAGGTGTTGGTCTATCAATCACGCATAGACCTCAAAGAGATAGAGATAGAAAAAAAGGTGGACTTTGATGCGATTCATACAAAATGAGATAAGACTAAAGCCAAGACAAAGAGGATTTCATATTATCACAGACGAGATAACGGACGCCATAGACTTATCAGATATAAAAATGGGAATGTTAAACATCTTTTTAAAACATACGAGTGCGAGTCTTTCTATAAATGAAAACTGTGAAAGGGAAGTGAGAAGTGATATGGAAGCACTTTTTAACGAACTTTGCGATGACAAGCCCTACTATAGACATACCTATGAGGGAGATGACGATATGCCCGCTCATGCGAAATCTTCACTGCTTGGAGTGTCTCTTAACATCCCTATAACAAACGGTATTCTCAATCTTGGTACGTGGCAGGGGATCTATCTGAATGAGCATAGAAGCAGCGCCGGCAGTAGGTCGATAGTAATGACTGCCAGCGGGATTTAAGTAATCTATCTGCCTACTCTTTTTTGTTTCTCTTCATTGAGCATTGCATCCAATGTATTTATCACATCTCTGCTTGCATTTTCTGCATCTTTAAAATAAGTGATGATGTTTTTAGCTTCCTGTGCACATGTACCTGCAGTCACGCACTTGATTGCAGCAAGGATGTTATCGTGCACGGTTTTATGCGGCGTCTCCAATTTTTTGAAGCTTTGGGTATTTCCAAATATCTCTTTACCCTTACCGCCATCGCTCCATTTGCCTAAACGGCAGCTGTGATGATCTGCGAATTCATCTTCTATTTTTAGATTAAAGATACTTTTATACCCTTTGGCTTTAAAAAGGAGATGATCAAGTTTCACAAGAACCATGAAGACTGAATAAAGGACGTTTGTAGAATCACTCTCGATCGATTTTGTGCGCGTGCCTAAGTCTTTTATTGTCATACGAAACTGCTCAAGTTTTTCTGTCGATGTTGAGGAGATAGACTCCATCATATTTGAACGTTCATGTATCTCCGTAGCGTTTTGTTTTAATGACTGCACGCTTATCGATACTTCCGTAGTCGCTTTTTGCGTTCGTTCCGCAAGTTTTCTGACCTCATCTGCCACAACGGCAAACCCGCGTCCATGTTCACCCGCACGCGCCGCTTCTATGGCAGCATTAAGCGCGAGAAGATTTGTCTGATCCGAAATGTCTTTAATGAGGCTGATGACCTGTTCAATAGATGAGACACCGTCATTAAGATGACTTACCGAACCATAATTCTCAGTGACATTGCTTACTAAACTTTGCTGAATATCGATGATCTCACTTATCTCGTCATTGATCTGGAGCGCATTATCATGATTGCTTTTATTTAAACTTTCTATCTCTTCTAATTCATTGACATTTTTGGCAAGGTCTTGCTGCAAAAGTGACAGATCGAACTGACATGCATTTGTCAGATTTTCCGTTAGATGTTTTATAAGATCAAACATAACGGTGTTCTCTTTGTATTCACTGTTTTTTTGAAGAAGCTCTCTATTTTCATTTTTTAGTGAATCTATCTCTTTTTCTAACTTTGCTATCTTGTCATGTAACGGCTTTATCTCTTCCACTTTCTGCTTGCTTCCAAAAAACACTCTTAACCTCTTAGAATTAGATTTTTCTTATAGCACACTTCCAATGAGTGAGCAATTTACGAATTTGTCAACTATAGCAAAAAAATCATAAAACTATCACAAAAAGCATAATTTTCACATGATCTGTTTTATTTATCAAAAATATTCAGTGGATTATTTTATTATCTTGAAGGATCTCTATAAAAGTATCGGCCATCATCTCATACCCTTTTTCATTCGGATGGACGTAATCGCTTTTGAGTGCTCTGTTGACTTCTATATGACTGAGCACTTTACCCTCATACAAAATTTTATTCTCTTTTGCCACCTCTTTGTAAAGTCCGAGTGTATGAAAACCGAGTGTATGAAAATCAGGTACGCCCACAAGCAGTACCTGCGCTCCGCTTTGTTTTATAAGCTTTACCATTTGAGTAAGATTACTTTTTAGCTGTATGAGTGATTGTCTGCGAAGGATATCGTTGCCTCCGTGACAGAGGATGACAAGAGCAGGTTTTTGTTTTAGCAATTCAGGCAGACGCTTCAGACCCGTCGATGAGTCTTCACCGGGGATACCTGCATTGATGACATACAGACCTGTCTTTTTTTCAAATATTGCCGGATAGCTGTAGTCGATGGGCGCACCCTTGCCGTATGTAAGACTGTCGCCAAATGCCAGAACGACCGCACCGTTTGCCAGCGGAGCATAAGAAAGATCTTTTTTGCTCTCTTTCATGTACGTCGTGATCCCGAGGACTAAGAATAGCAGCATCGCTACTAATGTAGTTTTATTCATTTGATAAGTATAACAAAAAATACAAAACTTTGGCTCTAAAGAATAGCTTTTTTCTTTATCTCCAACCTATCGAACATATCTAACATATTGTTATATTCATCGTGAAGCGTGACATCTATAAAAGACACAGTTCCACTAATCACATGTAAGGCTTTTTCTACGTTCTCTTTACCAAACAGGTCTATGAACGATTGTTCATAGTCATCATACGCATACCCTTCATCGCCCATTTTTAGAAGTTCTATGATGATTTTTGAAAGCCTGTGCTCACTGTATTGCAATATCTCTGCTGCCTCTTCAGTGTCTCCAAGAAGCAGATGCATCTGTGCTTTTAACTCCGCCATGGTAAAAGGGTTTAAAAAGATAACGCCTATATATTTTTCGACATTGTGTGAATCATCAAGCGACTCTATAGCATCAAGGATATCCTCTGCGTCATAGTCCTGCATATTTAAGATCATATCTCTGATGAACTTCGCACTGTTTTTGTTGTTGTAGATCAGATCATCTATGGGGTAAACCTCTGAAACACCGGGCACAATGATCTGACAAGAATAAAATCCCAGATAGTCATACTCTCTGATATAAAGTTCTTTGTCCATCTCGAACAAGATATCTAAAAGATAGTTATACTCATCTACAGTTCCCTCTCCACCGTATGCCCAAGGCGTGTATATAAAACTTTTCTTTGAACTCAAAAATCCAAATCCGAGTTTGCCGTTTGAATCTACAAAATGAGATTCTAAATTGAAACTGTTTGATACTATGCTCATATCAAAAGTAGGAGTTTCAAAACTCTCCAGATTATCGACACCCCGTCCCTGCATAAGTTCTGTCATCGTCCTCTCTAACGAGACCTGAAGTATCGGATGCGCTCCAAAAGAAACGAATAATGATGAGTTTTTAGGATTGATAAGCGAGATAGCGGTAACGGGAAACACTCCGCCCATAGACGCATCCAAGACTTCAACGATGTAACCGAGTGCACGGAGCGCTTCTACATCGCTGTAAACTTTCTCAAAACTCTTTACTACTTCATCCGGAAAACTAGGAAGTGCATAGCCGTTTTTTATGATGTCCAGCTTTACATAACGCTCAAAGATCTCGCTAAGTGCTTGCACCTGTGCCTCTTTTGGTGTATTGCCCGTTGCAAGACCATTGCTTACATAAAGATTGCTAAGGATATTTTGCGGTATATAGACGATCTCTTTAGATGAGTTCTTTACAAACGGAAGCGAGACTATCTTATCCATATAGTCGCTGTTGTAATCCACCAGATCCTCGCCGCTAAGCTCGCCGTTTGGATCATAAATCTCTAAAAGTTCTTCACTCAGATACTCATCCATAAAGTCAAACACGACCTCATCAGGATAATACTTTCTATTTGGAAGATAAAAATCTATAAAAAAGTTGTTTGTCTGAAGTCTCTCTATATACTCACCCAATGCACTGGCAACTGAGGCATCCGAGACGATACCCTTGCCGTTGGAATAGATATGGCGAGGGGCCTCTTTTGAAGAGAGATTGACCGAGTAGCAGTTTTGCAAAGGGTGTTTTTCCTCTTGAAAAAGCACTTCGCATCCTACATCTGCCAAGACGCTCTTCATCTTCCTTATAGACTCTTCCAGCGAAGCGGTTTTTGATAATAGATTCAATTTTTACCTTTAAAGTTACTGTACAACCCAACAAGCGAGATAACAGAGCCAAGCGATACGCCTATGACTATAAAGAAGTGCTGTACTCCAAAATAGCTCACAATAGGATGAGAGAGTATGGGTGAAAAGAACTGTCCCAAAAACAGTGAACTCGTCAGATACCCCGATGACTTTACGCGTTTTGTGTGGTGTACGAGACTAAGCATCCATGCTGAAACACTAGTCATAAGTATCCCTCCTCCAAAACCCATAATGGAAGATGTGATGAAGAACAGGTGAACATCACGGACAAGTCCTATAAAAATAAAGCCTATACTTACGATAAGCATACCGATAATATATATAGTCGCAAAAGAAAAATGTTGTTTTAGTTTTGAGAAACTAAGTGC
This sequence comes from bacterium, assembly GCA_018824305.1. Classification (GTDB taxonomy): domain Bacteria; phylum Campylobacterota; class Campylobacteria; order Campylobacterales; family Sulfurimonadaceae; genus Hydrocurvibacter. Next base: position 49,668 of record JAHJGM010000008.1, on the reverse strand, counting down.
ACCAAGACCGTTTGATACAAAGGCTGTCGCTATGATAGCACCCGTCAAGACTCCGCTTGCTCCAAACTGATTTATTATCAAAAACGGCATCTGTGTCGGTAGTATGTAAAAAATAAGCATCAAGAAAAATGCCAAAAGGTATATTTTAAAAATATTTGTGTTGAGATCTGGCTCTTCATTCTCATTTTTATCGGCACTTTTCTCTTCTAAAAACTTCATCACGAACGGAAGCAGTAAGAACCCTATCAGATAGATACCAAAGGGATATCTCCAATCAATATCTGAAAGGTACCCGCCGCCGATAACAAAAAAAACTCCGCCGAATGAGATAAAAAGACTCTGTATTCCCATATATTTATGTCTGGTTTCGCCTTTAAAATAATCACCTATCAAAGCAGTTGTGACGATCATCAAAACACCTATGGCAATACCGAGTAAAAACCTAGAGAACAAAAGCTCTTCCATCGTCTGTAAATAAAGTCCCGCACTTCCTGCGATACCAAATAAAAGCAACCCGATGATAGCAGAGATATATTTACCGACTTTATGCACAACATGCCCTATAAACGGTGCCAAAATAGCAATTGCCAAAGAAGGTAAAGTGATCATAAGACGCGATAAAAACTCTATATTCTCCACATTTGTAAAGTGATTTTTCAGGTGTGGAAGCATAGTCACGATAGCAACGTTTGACATCATAGTCGTCATCGAAAGTAGAAGCAGTGTAAGCTTGGTATATCTATTAATAGTGTGCAATTTTAGTCTCTTTTTATGCAAGTATACTATTAAATAACAAAATATTGTTTGCATTGTTCAAAATAAAATGATACAATGTTTGTGATGAAAGATGGGGTTCGAATTCATCTTTAGTGTGTTACGTGAATAATCTGCTAAAAGAATAAACTTTCCTCGACTTTGACTCCGTTTCATATTAGGTAGTACTATTATGAATTGTATTTTCCCTACTAGAGGTATTTTATGGCAGAATTGCTACATGGAACTGTTAAATGGTTCAACGAAGAAAAAGGTTATGGATTTATCCAACAAAATAACGGCGGTAACGATTTATTTGTTCACTTCCGTCAAGTAAACAGAACAGGTCCTGGTCGTGTTTCTTTAGCTGAAGGTCAAGCAGTGACTTTTGAAGTAGGCGAAGGACAAAAAGGTCCTCAAGCAGAGAACGTTACTCCAATGTAATTTTCATGTATAGACTTCGGTCTATACATCCTCATCCCACAAAACACTTATCCCGTACTCTTTATCCAAGATCACCCATTTAAAATACTCTTTTTTCGCATTTGCACTGTAAAGTCTTACTTTTACCTGTTGCTCTTTTAAAAGTGTCCTTACTTCATTTTCGCCGATCGCCTTTTTATTCCAGCGTCTTAACTGGTTTTGAAAAATCCTGAAACTACATGTAGAGTCCGGTGTCAGTTCCGCGAAATCACTCTCATAATGCCATTTTGCATTTGTACAAGCGTAGAGTTTTATCGGTTTGCCCTCCACTTGTATCGCCCTGACCTCGATCTTTCCATCGTCACAATATGGACATTTTCCCAATAATTTAGACAAAATAATCCTTTTTTTCCAATATTAACATCAAAAAAAACGATTTTATAAAAATATTTCAAAATGTCATCAACTCTAAATGGTATAATTCGCACAACAAAATGAAAACCCTCTTCTGATACTTTTAGTATCAAGCTTTAGTAGCCAAAACAAGGGAAGCGCTTTTACGAAGTGAAATGTTTCTTTAGTACAGCGGCTCGAGCGAAGAGTAAGGGATTTTATTCCTTGCTCGAATAAATAAAAAGTGGGTTTCCTTCATTTTATGCAATAAAATTAAGGAATTATTATGGGACAAACCATTACTGAAAAGATTTTCTCAGGGCATGTCGGACACCCTGTATATGCAGGTGAGATTATCCGCTCTCATATCGATATGGTCATAGGAAATGACATTACCACTCCTATCTCCATCAAAGCTTTTGAAGATGCGGGAGCAACAAAACTTGCAAATCCTGACGGATTTTCTATCGTACTTGACCACTTTATCCCGGCAAAAGATATCGCAAGTGCCAACCAAGCAAGAATAAGCCGTGATTTTGCAAAAAAATACGATCTTAAAAACTTTTTTGATGAAAAAGATATGGGGATCGAGCACGCGCTTTTACCTGAAAAAGGTCTTGTCGTTCCGGGTGACGTTATCATCGGTGCAGATTCTCACACATGTACACACGGTGCATTAGGTGCTTTCTCAACGGGGATGGGTTCTACGGACTTGGCATTTGCCATGGTCACGGGAGGCAACTGGTTTAAAGTACCCGAATCCATCAAAGTCGTTCTTAGCGGGAAACCTGGCAAATACACGACAGGAAAAGATATCATCTTGGAGATCATCCGAATGATCGGCGTTGACGGTGCTTTATACAGAACTTTAGAGTTTACGGGAAGTACTATCCCTTATCTTACGATGGACGACAGATTTTCTATGTGTAACATGGCTATCGAAGCGGGTGCAAAAAGCGGGATCGTCGCGTATGACGATGTGACAAAAGAGTTCTTGGCAGATAAACCTTTGGCGCGTGAACCGAAAATATATTACTCTGACGAAGACGCAAACTATGTTCAGGTTTTAGAAATAGACGTTGCCGCACTTGAACCTGTGATCGCATATCCGTTCCTGCCTTCGAATGGGCACAGTGTGACAAAAGCGGTAGAAGATCATATCAAGATCGATCAAGCTTTCATCGGAAGCTGTACAAACGGCAGACTAAGCGATTTAAAAGTAGCATCTGAGATATTAAAGGGTAAAAGAGTTCATCAAGATGTTCGTCTTATCATCACTCCGGGCACGCAAAAGATCTTAAGAGAAGCAACAAAACGCGGATACATCGATATCTTGATAGATGCGGGCGGAGTTGTAAGTAATCCTACATGTGGCGCTTGTCTTGGCGGTTACATGGGAATCCTTGGCGACAACGAAGTGGCAGTCTCTACAACAAACCGTAACTTTGTAGGCCGTATGGGAAGCAGAAGTTCAAAAGTATACTTAGCAAACTCTGCAGTTGCTGCAGCATCGGCGATATCAGGCTATATTACAGATCCAAATAAGATAGATTAAGAGCCAAATGTGAAAAAGCAGTTTGTTATAGCGGCACTTTTGATCACCTCTGTGCTTTTTGCACGAGAGTATGATTATGAGATAACTCCACTTGCCGGTTATAACATCGCTGAGGGAGATCTCAATCTTAACAACTACCCTGTTTTAGGCGCGGAGTTTCAGATCAACAATGTGGGTATGCCTGTTAGTTCTGAACTCACAATCCTTTACTCAAACACAGACTATACTCCAAATTACGGCAGCACGAATATCTATCGCATCGCTTTAAGCGGTGTCTATGAATATGAAAAAGTATCGTTGTTGACTCCTTTGGTAAAAGTCGGTCTTGGCTATGAAACGATGAGCAACCGCCAAGGTGCCGCTACGGGAAATGAAGACTCTCCATTTCTTAACCTTGGCGTCGGGGCGAAGATCAAAATTACAGATCATCTTTCACTGAAACTCGAAGCTATTTACATGCTCAAGAACAACAGTTACAGATATGATAACAATCTGGCAGTTACTGCAGGAGTAAACATCGCATTTGGCGATGTGAGAGCCAAGCAACTCTCGGCTCAAGACTCCGCAGATACACGCATAGAAGTCATAAAATAATGACAGATATCCCCTGTGTCATCCTTGCCGGAGGAAAAAGTTCCCGAATGGGTGCAGACAAGTCACTCTTACCCTTTGGAAGCTGCTCAACTCTTACAGAATTTCAATATGAACGCCTAAAAAAAATATTTAAAAACCTCTATATCTCCTGTAAATCATCCAAAACTTTCTCTTCTCTTAAAGAAAATGAAGAGGTAAACTTTATCGAGGATGCTTGTACTGATGAACTCTATGCTCCAACAGTAGGCTTTATCTCTATCTTTGAAGCCTTACATGTAGAGCAGGTATTTGTTTTAAGCGTCGATACTCCGTTTGTCGAAGAAAAAGAGATAGAAGAGATCTTAAAACATAAAGATGAAGGTTATGATGCCGTCATAGCAAAAACACCCGAGGGAATGCATCCCCTTTGCGGCCTATACAGCAGAAGTCTACATGCAGAGTTTAAAAAGATGCTAGAAAATAATGAACATAGACTCGGCAGGCTACTAGAAGACTCAAATACTTTATATGTCAACTTTGAAGATGAAAAGCCATTTTTGAATCTCAATCATCCGCACGAATATAAAGCCGCGCTTCTACAATCAAACCGTTAACAAAAAAATATATTTAGTTTGGTATAATCGACCAAGTAATATTCTATAACAAAGAAAAAAAGAGAATCCGATTATGAATTTAACGCATTTAGATGAAAAAGACAGACCGAAGATGGTCGATGTATCAGAAAAAAATCAAACTACGAGAGTGGCCGTTGCAAGCGGTATGATACAGATGAGCCAAGATGCTTATGATGCGATCGTAAATGAAAAAGCCAAAAAGGGTCCTGTTTTACAGACTGCCGTGATCGCTGCCATCATGGGAACAAAAAAGACAAGCGAACTGATCCCTATGTGTCACCCTTTAAATCTAAGCGGCATCAACTGTGACGTAGAGGAACTTCCTGAACTTCCGGGATTTAAACTTGAACTTACAGCTAAGCTGACCGGTCAAACAGGCGTTGAAATGGAAGCACTGACAGGTGTGAGCATCGGTCTTTTGACGATTTACGATATGGTAAAAGCGATCGATAAGGGGATGGTGATCAAAAACGTCCAACTTGAATCAAAAAAGGGAGGTAAAAGTGGAAATTATAAACGATAGTCAAGAGAAACTTATACTAGAATACCCTTGCAGTTGGTGTTATAAAGTCATAGGACATCATGAACATGAGATCCATACGGCAGTCAAAGAGATCATATTGGAAAAACCTCATACGCTTAAACTTTCAAATGCGAGCAAAACGGGAAAATATGTAAGCATGAACCTCGACCTGATAATAATGAATGAAGATGAAAGAACCTTTATATACGAAGCATTAAAAAATCATCAAAATATCAAGATGGTTTTATAAAACACCAAAGGAGTGAGTATGAATATCGAAGAGTTTGAAAGAGACATTAAAAATAGTTACAAAAGTATTGAAAGTGCATCTCTTACGGAGCGCCTTAAAAAACTTTTGGAACACGTTGAACAAGAATGGAATATTGATGCAAAAAAATTAACCCTCCATGAACTAAAGATCCTAGCAACTACGGTTATCGATACCGAGACAATAGCCCTTCATGACGAAGTAGAAGAGTTACTTGCAAAAAAAGAGCAGATCCAAAGACGTATTGATAAAAAGTCTCACGAACTGCAAAACTTGAAATATGACCTCTTTAACAGTATAGAAGAGGCTCTTGTCGATGCACCGAAGCAAACTATTTCAAAACTGCATCAGATCAAACTTCAATCGATAGATCTCTTTGATATGTTAAATGAGATGATTGAATCTGCCATCCTTACGGCATTGGAAAAAAATGACAATGATACAGAAGAGACCATAGAAGAGGTTATCAAAGAGATAACGTATGAGACTATCAACGAAGGACCTCTCAACAGTATAAGAATCAGAAAAATACTCTCAAGTATTGTTCAAACATCGGTAGATGTGGCAGAAGCAACACCGAATCAGGCAAATATCATCTTAAGATCTACACTCAAAGGTGCCAGAACAGGTCTCATAAAATCAATATCAAGATTTAAACAACAACTATTATATATGCCCGACGAACTCAAAGCTATACAAACCAGCAACTATGATAATGCCATCGATGAGCTTATTCATACCGATACCATCTTTACTCAGGTAATAAGCAATATTTCACTGACGAACTCCGCTCAGACAAGAAAAATACTTGAAGAGATGTCAAATAATATGAAATATGACCTAGAAGAACTTGTCCATATCTCTAAAGAGACCGTGGAGGTTATGAAGGATAAACTAAAAAACATCAAAAAAGATGCGATCCAAAGAGGATCAAAAGTCTTAAAATCACAAAAAGCACAAGAAGCCAAACGAATGGGTATCCAAGCCTGGGGAGTTGCAAGAACGGCACTCGAAAACGCTATCAAAACAGCTAAAAGTGCGATTGATAAAAAAGATTAAAAATAAGATTAAGTAATCTCATATCTTTTTTTCATATAATACCCTGAAACTTAAAATAAACACGAAATAGGAGTCATCTATGATGTTACACCCGGCAACAGTTCACTTTGCAATAGTTTTACCACTTGTCGCTTCAGTATTTGGAGTCATCTATCTTTTTACTAAAACCGAAAGTATGGCAAAAATCTCTACCCGCGCTACCGTGATAGCTGCACTTGCAATGATAGGAGTCTGGTATACCGGATATCAAGCAGGTCCACTTATATATAGTTATCTCAGCGAAGCAGGAAAACATGAACTACTGGAACATAAAGCATTGGGACTCTACTTAGCTATTGCTATGGGTGTTATCGCTTTATTGAGAGTATTTGGATGCAAAACCAAAAAGTTTGGAATTGAGGCACTTGCTATCATTTTACTAGTAGCTGCGACAGCAACTACGTTTTTACAAGGCAAACATGGCGGAGAGATCGTATATGAGCATGGTCAACCGTTTGAGATGCAACAACTTAAAGAGTATTTAACTAATAGCGACGAGTTAGAAATGGCTGATGACGTAGAAGGTGCTGTAAATATGGTCAAGAAAAAGATCACGGCTATCTCTGAAACAACATCTGCAAAAATTCAAAACCTAAAAACAGTTGAAAAAGATGGTGATGAGGATTAATCCTCATCATTCTTACATGTAATAGTGATAAAACAATCAATGGATACAAAACAAAAAAACAACTCTGTAAAAGAACAGCTGCAAAAACAATTAGAAGATTATAAAAACGATCCTTCCAAATTCACATCCTATTTAGAAACAATGAAAAAAATCAACCTTTGGTTAAACTCCGGAGAAAAAAAATGAATATAGTAAATTCAGATCTCTATGAAGAACAGTTGAAGTCAATTTTAAGTTCTTATTTCGGTGATGATATGAAAGCGGCAAAAGATTTCAAGCTTTATCTGGATACTATTATAATCAATATACCGACAAAAGTAAAAAAATACAAACAGTCTGTCTACTTTGATGATGAAAATATAAAAGATATAGAAAACCAAGGGTTTACGATACCTTTTCTTATAGATGATATAAATAATACTTATGTAATACTCGGTATTATAAGTAATATAAATCATAATTCATAAAAAAAATTGAGTGTTGTTACTATCGATGAATAATAAGTTTTCCGAATGTGTTGTTTAGTAACAAAACTTTTCCTAATTATCTTAAAATAATCACATAAACATTTAATTTATTGTATCATTTTGATGTGATATAATTGTGATACGGATAAAAAAGTTACATGAGTATGCAATCATAATGCAATTCAGATGTTAACTTAACTGATTTTTAGTTATCACTTTTGACTAAATGGGTTATATCTATAAGCTTATAAAGGAATAAAAATGAACGATAAGAATTCTCAAAAAAATCAAGAATCTTTGTCTAATGATGTGGAATATAAATTAGACAGAAGAGATTTTTTTAGAAAATCAGCAGCATTATCTGCTACTGCCCTTGCAGGAACAAGTATCTTTGCAGGCACACAAGCAATGGCTGATGATCCGGCCATCATGAACGATGTGCCATGGGGAATAAAACTTGGTGATCCTGTTACAAAAAACCGTTATGGAATGCCATCTGAATACGAACACAACAACACAAGAAGAAATGCAAAGTTACTATCTTCAGGTAACTGGCAAGCATCGATCGCTATGTGTCCTATTCACGAATCTGAAGGGATTCTAACTCCTAACGGTCTATTTTTTAGTAGAGCACACGGTGGTGTTGCTCACGTTAATCCAAATGAATTCCGTTTGATGATTCACGGTCTTGTTGAAAAACCTTTAGTTCTTACTTTAGATCAACTAAAACGCTACCCAAGCGTTAGCCGTATTCACTTCATCGAATGTCCTGCAAACGGCGGACCGGAGTGGAGAGGACCTCAATTCAACTCTATCCAATTTGCAAAAGGGATGATGAGTTGTGCTGAGTGGACCGGTGTTTACATCAAAACTATCCTAAAAGACCTTGGTCTTAAACCTGAAGCATTATGGATGCTAGCTGAAGGTTCAGACAACTCAGAGATGGGAAGAACTGTGCCTATAGATAAAGTACTTGACGATGCAATGCTTGTTTGGGGACAAAACGGCGAAGCACTTCGTCCTGAACAAGGTTATCCTGTACGTCTTTTACTTCCGGGTTGGGAAGGAAATATGTGTGTCAAATGGTTAAAACGTTTGGAATTTTCTAATGAGCCTTTCTACGCAAAAGAGGAAACAGCAAAATATACTGCCCTTAAACCAGATGGCAAAGCTGTTCAACATTTCTATGCAAATGAAGTAAACTCGGTAATCACTTCTCCTTGTCCGGAAAAACCATGGACTGACCTTAAAGTCGGTGATCTAGTTGAGATCGAAGGTTTGGCATGGAGCGGAAACGGAACTATTACCGGTGTCGATATAACATTTGACGGTTGTAAAAACTGGATTCAGGCAGATCTAAAAGGATTGATCCTTCCAAAAGCTTGGACAAGATTTAGTTTTATGTATAAATATGAAGGTAAACCTCTCGTTCTGGGAAGCCGTGCAATGGATGATGCTGGTCGTATGCAACCAACAATAGCTCAAGAAGTAGCTGTAATGGGTGTTGAGTCAGTTTATCACAGAAATAGTATCGCTACTTGGGAAGTAACAGCAAACGGGGAGGTAAATAATGTTCAAGTTAGATCGTAAATCGTTAGTATCAATCTCACTTATTGCTGCGGTATCAGTTGGATTAACAGCTTGTTTTGGAGAGGCTACACCTGGTGCTGTAAGTTTTTCAAACGGAAGCGTATCACATACATACGCTAATGGAAAAGCTGTTATAGACGGTGGTGTCACATATCCGGTTGTCGCTAATAAAACATCAGTGTACTTTGTAAATCCGGATACTGAAAAAGGTGGCTATACATATGGTCGTACACCGACAAAAAATGAGTTAGATGCATGGTCTAAATCAGTTACTCCTTATGCTCCGCCACCGGAAGGAAGCGGTTCAGTTTCTGACGGTAGTGATATCTATGATGCAAAATGTGTCATGTGTCACGGTGACTTTGGTTCAGGCGGAGGCGGATACCCTGCACTTGCTAAAGGGAACGCTTACAAAGGTCAAAAAGAGACTTTAACTCACCAAAGAGGTATCACTGGTGATGAAGGTCCTATCCGTGTTTTTGGAACATACTGGCCACAAGCTAGTACACTATGGTGGTATATCAAAGAGGGTATGCCTCATCCGGCTCCAAAAAGCTTGACTGATGATGAAGTATATGCACTTGTTGCTTATACATTAAATATAAACGAAATGAAAATCGATGGTCAACTAGTTGATGATGATTATGTTTTAGACAGAGAAAAATTCTTAAAAATCGTAATGCCTAACAAAGATGGTTTCGTACCGAAAATCGACGGTCCACAAGGTCCTGACAATGCACGTGCTTTCTTTAGCGATCCTAAAAACATCGGAGCCCAAACTGTTGCTAACCGTTGTATGAAAGATTGTATTAAAGGTGAAAATAAACTAACTCGTATTAAAATAGAGACGAAAGATTTCTTACCGCCGATATCAGTTGCAAGAGATTTACCTAAACAAGAGGGTAAAGCTGATTCAAATGCAGTCGCTATGAAACATTATGAAGATTCTTGTAAAATGTGTCATGGTGCAGACGGAATGGGTGCACCTGTTGTGGGTAAGAAAAAACAATGGGCTCCATATTTAGCAAAAGGTATCAAGGCTGTTTATAAAAACGGTATAAACGGTATAAACGGTATGCCTCCAAAGGGTGGTACGGACTTGTCTGATAAAGACTTTAAAGCTGTTGTTGACTATATGGTCAGCGCAAGTAAATAAATCAAACAAAGGAAAAAGAATGCAAAGAAGAAAATTTTTAAGTTTAGGTGCTTTAGCTGCTGTTGCAGCTGCTGTACCGGCAACTCTAGGTGCTGAGGATTTCAGAAAGTCTAAACCGGATGTGTGGACAGCTAAAACTGTTGATGACGCTATTGCTAAAATGTACGGTAAAACTGCAACCAAAAGTGATGCAATCACACTAGTTGCTCCAGAAGTAGCAAGTAACGGTGGTCAAATCCCTGTTGATATCAAAACTGATATCGCTGCTAAAACTGTTGCATTATTCCAAGATGCTAATCCGGAAAGTGCTGTAATCGTATATACTATTTATCCAGGTAGCGTAGTTGATTACTCAATCAAAATGAAAATGAAAAAAAGCGGAACAATTACAGTTGTTGTTGAAGGTCAAGATGGAAAACTTTACTCAACAAGCAAAGCATTAAACGTTGCTCTTGGTGGTTGTGAAGGCTAATTTGCTTTTACGATATCTATAAAATAAATAAAATAAAGGAAAATTTATGAAAATTAAAGCAAAACTAAAAGGTGATGTTGTTGATGTTAAAGCTATGGCTAAACATGAAATGATGACTTACGACGTAGCAGAGAAAAAAACAGGAAGCAGAGATAATGCTAACTTCATTACTCATATCAGTGCTACTGTAGGCGGTAAAATTGTATTTGAAGCTTCTACAAGCCAATTCTTATCTAAAAATCCTATCTTTAAATTCGCTTTTAAAGGTGCTAAAGCTGGTGATGAAATGACTATGACTTGGGTAGACCTTAAAGGTAATACAGTTACTGATAAAGAGACAATCAAGTAATTCAAATAAGAGGGTTTATCCTAACCCTCATTTGAGTCGAGAGAAGGGCTAATTATATGAAAATAGTTAATTTTTTCTTTCTTCTCATTCTTCTGCCTACTTTATTATTGTCTAGAGAGATCAATATTGATAATCTCATAAATAAAGCCTCAACACAAAACAAACATCTTTTTATTTTTTTGCATTGGACTGATTGTGTATATTGTCAAGAGATGATAATGTTTACTCTAGATACTCAAAACATTCAAAAAAAAATAAAAAAAGATTTTATTTATGAGCATATTAATACGGCATATAAAGATACAGTGAAATACAAAGATTTTAACGGAACATCAAAAGAGTTTGTAAAATATATTGGATTCGGTTATCCGACATCTGTTTTTTTTGATCAAAACAAAACAATTGCAGGAGTTTTTCCTGGTGTATATGATGAAAAAGAATTTGCTGTTATACTCAAATATATAAAGAGCGGATCATACAAAACCATAGAATATGATGACTATGCAAAAAAAATGGGACTGAAAGAGAAAGATTAAATGTCAAAAAAAATATTAGGTAAAGTGGTAAAACTCTATATTACAGTATCTTCTGATGCTCCAAGAGAAGTTAAAAAAGAGCTTCAACTGGAAAATGAGGGCGTAATCGGAGATAAATTTTATGCCAAAGATATGAATCGTTTAATTTTAATAACCTCTTTAGATTCATATAAAATGGTAGAAGAGAGCGGTATTAGTATCGAACACGGTTCACTTGGAGAAAATATCCTTATAGATGGATCGATTAAGAGTCTTAATCTTGGGGATAGGTTTATCATAGGGGATGTCACACTTGAGATCACACAAAACTGTACTTTGTGCAACGGTTTATCAAAGATCAACTCAAAATTGCCAAAACTATTAAAAGATGATAGAGGGATATTTGCTAAAGCGCTCACAAATGGGACTATACGTATGGGTGATATTATAAGTATCTAATTTATCAGAAAGCACTAGATGAAATATAGTCTTTTCTGATCTTATTTAAAAAAAAGGATGAACATGAAAAAAATCTACGCAATTATAGTCACTGCACTTATAATGCTTGGTTTAACTGCTCATGCAGCTTCAGATGTTTCAGAATCAAATAAAAACCAGGATATCCAAATATATACCGCTCCAAATGTTGATGGCAAGATAACGGCAAAAACTATTGATGAAGCATTTGCAGCAGCCGGATTTACCATCGATTTTAACAATAATATGAACAGTGTATTTGACAAAAGATTCGGCGGTCATTGGTATGGGACATATCATCTATTTGGAATTCATAGCAACTATGCGGCAAAATTAGCTGTAAAATATCCAAGTATCGGTCTTATCACTCCACTTAGTACATCTATCTATTCAAATGACAAAGAACACACGATGAGTATCTCCTCTTTATCATTAAGAGGTATGTCAAGAATCACTCAGATCCCAATGGACAATCCGGATCTGATCGCTTATCATAAACAACTCAACGATGCTTTAGCAAAAGCCCTTCCAAACGGACAATTCAATCTCTTAAAATATAAACTCTCAAATCCTAATGATCAATTGGCAACTACATTTTTTATGAATATGGAAGTTGAAGAGGATGGTGATATTCAAGCTGCCAAAGAAGATTTCCAAGCTGAGTTTGAAGGTGAATTGGAACCAATAGGTTTTCTTTTTCCAAGTTTCATAGAGTTTAATGAAGAGATAAAAGGAAAAGGATTTCAAGGTTATGATTTCTTCGATATTTATTCCATCTGTAAACTCGATGTCATCTACCCGATATCTAAAACTCATCCGGAAGTAGGTGCTTTTGCTCCATGTTCATTTTACATGTACAAGAAAAAAGGCGACCCTAAGGTCTATATGGGATTTCCAGGTGTTCAAAACTGGATCAGTGCCACAGAGATCAAAGATCAGGAATCTTTAAAGCCTCTGCTTGAAGCACATAAGCTCCTTGAAAATAAAGTAAAAGAACTTTCTGCTGAATAAGCAGATCGTATATCAAATAAAAAGGCTTTAAAGTGAACTCTATCACTCAATTTACATCAAGTGTAATTCTAAAGGATACTTTTTGAACTTAAAAAGTTTTTTATGGGAATATGGGGAAAAAGTCTCCGGATATGACATCAGAGTCGTCAATGAAAGAGAGGCAAGAGCAGCAGCAGGGATACTTGGAATGCTGGGAACTATTATTATCTTTGTAGGCATAGGCTTTAACCACATCATCGCAGCACGTGTCTATTTGGCATTTTTATGGATCGATTTTACGCTAAGAATGATAAATCCAAATTATGTCCCTTCTTTACTCTTAGGGAGATTTATTGTACAAAATCAAAAACCCGAATATGTAGGTGCCCTGCAAAAGCGCTTTGCATGGACAATAGGCTGGTTTATCTCTTTGCCTATGGTCTACTGGTTTGTCCTGCACTGGGATATAACTTTTTACAAAGTCTTGATCTGTGTACTTTGCGCTTCATTGATGTTTTTAGAAAGTGCTTTTTCCATATGTGTAGGGTGTATGATATATAAAGCTATCACAAGAAAGAGTGCACAATATTGTCCTGGAGGAGTGTGTGAAATACGCATAAAAGAGCCTATACAAACTTTCAATCCGGTGCAAAAAGTGATCACTGCTTTAACAATAATTGGGCTTTTTGTAGGAACATACCTTTTCTTTGCCAAAATAGAGCCTAAAACATTCTTCGGTGAGTTTCTCCATGAAGCAGTTTTAACAAAAGCTCAACTGAAAAAAGAGAAAGATGAAGCATACCAAAAAGAGCTGGAAAGAGAATTCGGAGATTAATAATTTCTAAACTCTTTACATGTAAGTTATTCTTACATGTAAAGAAAAACTTCATATCTAATATATAAACAGAAGATAATAGATAGCGACTCCCATAAAAGAACTTATCGTCATGCCTAAAAAGACATATCTCCCAAATCTTGCATGTGCTGAAGATACTCCACTGGATTCTAATCTATAACTTTTCACAGCTCCATATAAAAGTGCCGACCAAAGTGTGACACTCGCAATCGCTATACTTACATGTATGATTAAAAAAGTTATCATAAAAGCAAATGAGATATTTGCAGTTTTCATAAACTCCATAATTCCGCCCGATATTCTAACACCGACCTCAAAGATCACAACTACAACCAACGTGACTATAAATAAAATAAGTTGTGATAAAAAGTGCTTGTCATATTGTTTTTTTATGGCAAAAGAGATCGATAAAAACATCAAAAAAGGCAGTAATGCAAAATAGATAGTGATGACATCTAAATAAAAAGGCGCTTGCGTGCCTAAAAAACCTGAACTAAACATATTGAAGATTCCTCGTAATCATTTGGAGTCACTATTAAAACTTTATCTTATATATTGACTGCTCTTTTTATAATCTTATCTTCCACACTTTATGCTGATAACAATATACTGCCACCAATAATTTAGACAATAACCTTGAGTGGTATGTCCCTTGTTTACAGTCATAAAGCAATAGTGTTATTTTGAAAGTGGTATAAAATGGTTTTTTAAAACAGTTTAATTTTTTTCAAATAGTCTTTAAAGTACATAAATAAGGGTGTTTAAATGGTGCTCACAACTGGACTCGAACCAGTGACTTTTACCTTGTCGAGGTAACACTCTACCAACTGAGTTATGCGAGCACTCTTGAAGAAGAATGAAATAATAATCTATTCCTACTTAAATTAAGCAAAAGCAAACGGCAATTTATGTAAAATTTTCAAATGTCACAAATACCAAACACTTTAAACTCTTATTGGTTATGGCGGGAAGTCCGCGAAAAGCTTCAGGTATCCAATCCGGTATATAAATATTGGAAAGATACTCCGAGCATCAAACTAAACAATAAGTACGTGTTTGTACAAAAAAACTCTCTTCCTGAGAAATATGAGTACATCGAACCTGTCCTTACGGATCTATCGGGTTATCTACCCATAAAATACGCTTCTGACCAGCTCCACATCAATGAACATGTCTTTAATTATGAAAAGATGAGGCTATATAAAGAGTTTGAATACAAATATGTCCAAGACATAAAATTTGTCAACATAAGAAAGTTTTTTATAGAGTACGGGATCAGAATCGATAAAGACTCTCTCCTTCATCTAGGTCGCATAAAAGATCTGGAAATAACTAGCAACTCCACTTTTTACAACCTCAAAGATGATTACGGCTTAGTCGTTTACAATTAATCTTTCAAAACTGTTTTTATAAAGTTCACGTAACAAAAGAAGATGCTCACAAAAAGAGGATTTAGTTCTGCCGATGATTTGCCTATCTCGTTAAAGACTTTAAAATCTACACCGTTTACGTGATTAGCGATTTTTAATTTGAAAGTTATCGGAGAAAGTGTTCTGATAAGATTGATGATCGTTTTATTTTTTTTATCGTCTGCATCGAACGTGATCAGATACTTGTTCTCATTTCTATTTGATTTGATCGCTTTTTCCAAGAGAGTCACTTTGTCTAAAAAGATGACCTTATCCCAAGATATCTCACATTTATCTATCATCACTTTCGAGTTGCGAGCAGATAATGGATGAGGCTTTGAAGCTCTTAATTTTTCTATCATCTTGAGAAAAAAGTTTAGCCCGCCCATCATCTCCACGATATCTTGTATCTGTTGTTTTAATTCATCTTTTTGTGCCTGCGTTAAACAATCATAGTTACACATGGTTAAGCCTTTTTTTTGAAATTATACCTTAAACTATGACAAACCTTAATATCACTTAAGCTTATTTAAATGAGGAAGGTATTATCATCACATTAATAAAAGAGGACAAATTTACTCTTCTTTAGTTTTGAAAACAATTAAAGGTATTTTTATGAAAGTATATATGGACAATAACGCGACAACGATGGTGGCTCCTGAAGTAGTTGAAGCAATGGTTCCGTTTTTTAGTGAAGTTTATGGAAACCCTAACTCACTGCATAAGTTCGGTACAGCAACGCGTCCCGCACTTTCACATGCGATAGATCAAGTCTATAAAGCGATAAATGCTTCTGATAATGACGACATCGTTTTTACGTCATGTGCTACCGAATCAAATAACTGGGTTTTAAAATCCGTATGGGTCGATAAAATCCTAAATGGAGATAAAAACCACATTGTAACGACAGAAGTAGAACATCCTTCGGTTCTTTCTACATGTAAGTTTTTAGAGGAACAGGGTGTGAAAGTGACGTATCTTCCCGTTAACAGTGAAGGAATCGTCGAACCGCATACTGTAAAAAGTTTCATCACGGACAAGACTGCGCTTGTATCGGTTATGTGGGCGAACAACGAAACAGGTATGATCTTTCCTATCAAAGAGATCGGGGAAATATGTAAATCAAAAGGTGTTTTATTTCACACTGACGGAGTTCAGGCAGTTGGTAAGATCCCCGTAGACGTACAAGACGTACATGTAGACTTCATGTCTATGAGCGCACATAAGTTTCACGGACCAAAAGGGATCGGTGCTCTTTACATCAAAGACTCTCAAGCTCTTACGCCGCTGCTTACAGGCGGTGAACACATGGGCGGACGCCGTTCTGGAACGCTCAATGTCCCGTACATCGTAGGAATGGGAAAAGCTGCGGAGATGGCGACTGAAAACATCGAAGAAAAGATGAAAGCTATCCGTGCAAAAAGAGACAGACTCGAAGATGCTCTGCTGACGCTTTCAGATACGTTTACGGTCGGACAACGCGAACACAGGACACCAAACACCATCCTTATCTCCATTCGCGGAGTCGAGGGCGAGGGGATGCTATGGGATCTTAACAGATTCGGTATCGGTGCATCTACAGGAAGCGCATGTGCAAGTGAGCACCTTGAAGCAAATACGGTCATGTTGGCCATTGGAGCCGACCACGAGTTGGCACATACTGGCATCCGTATCAGTCTAAGCCGTTACACTACGGATGAAGAGGTAGACTATGTCATCAACCACTTCAAAGAAGCGGTGGCAAGACTCAGAGCGATATCTAGCTCTTACGCAAAAGTAAAACCGACACCGGGCGGAGAAGCTGGCGAATGTCACATCCCGGAACATTTGACGTAAAAATATTGAGTTTTAAAAAAGCACCCAAAGTGCGTGGGCACTCTGCCAAAGAGAACGCAGAGTTATTGTAGTAAAAGTAGCTTTGCTACTTTTGCGTTTTTAAAAAGTGAAGGTTTCCCTTCATTTTATGAAATAAAATTAAGGAAGAAAAATATTATGGCAAAAAATGATTTGATGGGCGAATCTTTATGGGATGCTTACTCCAATAAAGTCACAACCCTTATGAATAACCCAAAACACCAAGGTGAGATCACGGAAGAGGAAGCATCTGAGCACGGTAACAAGCTTATCGTCGCAGACTTTGGAGCGGAAAGCTGTGGAGATGCCGTACGTCTTTACTGGGAAGTAGACCCAAAAACGGACATCATCGTAAACTCCAAGTTTAAAAGCTTTGGCTGCGGAACGGCAATCGCAAGCAGTGACGTTATGACCGAACTGTGTCTAGGCAAAACAGTACAAGAAGCTGTCAAGATCACAAACATCGATGTTGAGTTCGCACTTCGCGACTCACCCGACGTTCCGGCAGTTCCGCCTCAAAAGATGCACTGTTCAGTCATGGCTTACGATGTTATCAAAAAAGCAGCAGGACTCTACTTAGGTGTCGATGCCGAGACTTTTGAAGAGGAGATCATCGTGTGTGAATGTGCACGTGTATCTCTTAAAACTTTAAAAGAGGTCATCAAACTAAACGATCTTAAAACAATAGAACAGATCACGGACTATACGAAAGCAGGCGGTTTTTGTAAAAGCTGTATCAAACCAGGCGGACATGAAGAGCGTGAATATTATCTTGTCGATATCTTAAAAGATACTCGTCGTGAGATGGATGAAGAGAAGATGAGAGCTGCTGCTGAAGCTGGTATCACCGGTGATTTTGCGACTATGACTCTTGTTCAAAAGATCAAAGCGATAGACAGTGTCATAGATGAGAACGTACGCCAGTTCTTGATCATGGATGGCGGGAATATGGAAGTTATCGATATCAAAGACAGTGGTGACAACATCGATGTCTATATCAGATATATCGGTGCATGTAACGGCTGTGCGAGTTCTACGACGGGAACACTTTACGCGATTGAGAGCACCCTAAAAGAGAAACTCTCAAGCAAGATCCGTGTTCTTCCTATCTAAAAGAGTCACTCTCTTTTAGATCACTTTTAGTCAAACTTTTTATTTATCAGTTCTTCTATCATCTCAGCTTTTACCGGCTCGCTTATCTCATACCCTTGAGCATAGTCGATCCCAAGCTGTGTCACTCTTTTTAAAACATTTTTATCGCATACAAACTCCGCTATACACTTCGCGCCGACCAATGAGGAAAATTTCGTTATTGTCTTAGCGATGTTGGCAGAATGCGGATTTTTAGTGATATCTTTTATAAACTGCCCGTCTATTTTTATATAGTCCACTCTCATCATCATCAGATGGGCGAAGTTCGAGTTACCGCTTCCAAAATCATCTATAGCGATCTTAAACCCTTTTGATTTGAGCTGATTGATGCAAGAGATCGCTATATCCGAATTTTCAAGAGCATCCGTCTCTAAAAGCTCAAATGTGATATTTTCGGGATTGACTCCATTTATTTGGCACTTTTCAAGAATATAGTCAAAAAAGTTTTTATCGTCAAAATCTTTAAAGGAGATATTGATGTTAAATGAGATCTGAGGATATTTTGAAGCGACTTTCATAACGCTGCTCACCATAAACTTCGATATGTCATGCAATCTGCCTATGCTTTTTGCCGCATCCAAAAAGAAAAACGGAGAGATGACCTTGTCACCGTCATGCATCCGTACAAGAGCTTCAAACTTATCGATTCTTCTGTTTTTAATGTCATACACTGCTTGAAAATAGGGCTCCAGCTTTTTATGCAAAAGGGCTTCGTTGATCTTGGTAGACCATTTTATATTGTTTCTGAACTCATCCTCTATCCCTACTGCGTCTTTATACTCGACAAAACTGGATACGAGATTTTTTTTGGCGAACAGCAGCGCCGTCTGTGAAGCATCAAAAAGATTCTCACTATCTTTTCTCGTAGCTACTCCTCCAAAAAGTGTCGGATGAAAACGTATCCCCTCGATGCACATATTTTTCTGCTTCATTTCATTGCATAGTGTGTGAAGTCTCTCAAGATCATCACCTTCTAGCGCCAGTGCGAACTCATCTTCATAAAGTCTATATGGAGTAATACCCTCTTGGTTTTTTATAGATTCACATACACCGAGCAAAAGTTGAGTAGCGACCTCTTCGCCGTAGATATACTGAAGAGATTTATAGTTATGTATCGAAAAGATCAAAAGAGTCTCGATCTTGTCAATATCCTGTAAGAGTTTTCTGCGGTTGTATATATGTGTCTGCTCATCATAGATGACCATATCTAAAAGATGATTATGCGTCTGATTCAGATTGTCTAGCAGTTCACTTAACTCTTTTATGTCACTGCCCTCTAATTTTCCATCTTGACTTTGGCCAAGCATACCGGAAAACTCAACTATATTTTTTAATGGATCAGATATATTGTCTGCGAGAGTCTTGATCTTTTTTCTGGCATAAAAAAACAGCGCCATGTAAAAGATAAAGATCATCACTACAAAAGATATCCCCACGTAAACGGTATTGGAGTGGATCTTTGAAACATTTGCAAAAATATCTTTTTTACTGCTTAGTATCAAAAGTTTAAGAGATGTCTGAGATATATTTGATTCATACGAGATAAAATCCTGCATATTCAACGAATCGACAGCCAAGAGGTTCGCACTGTTTTTGTCCATATAGTTTTTATAAAACGAACTTGCATGAAATATCTCTTCTGCTCTTTTTTCGTCGCTTGAAAGGACTATCTCATTTTTATCATCCAGTACGACTGCCACAGTATTTGTCGGCAGATTCATCATCTTTATAGAATCATACAAAGCATCTACATGTAGAGTCAGACCGACTACACCTATCATCTTCTCTTTGACGTAAATAGGCGTTACATAAGCGCCTATCTCGCCGAGTTCCATAGCCCAAGACTCACTGTAAAGAGGGATAAATACACTCTTTTTTTCAGGGTTATGCTCATAATCTGCAAGATAGTAAAAGGGATACTGTGTGACGTTCAGATCGGACGAGACCTCGCTAAGAAGGTCTATGGGAGGGTATATCAGCGTATAATCTGCACCTATATTTACCCATGCAGAAGAGATAAGATCATCTCTTGAATCGACTGAAGACTGCAATATCGGATAGAGATGCGTCAAGGCACTTAATACACTTTTATCCACCTTATCGACATTTGTCGTATATATTGCACTTTTTGTACTGTTTTTGTCTAAAACATATCTAAAAAAACCGCCCTCTTGTAAAAGTCTATCATTCGAGAAGGTTATAAGCTGGTCTTTATACGAAAAATACTCTTGCGATGATTTTTGAAGGATATCCAATATCTCTTTTTCTTTGGCAAACTGCTTTGTAATAAGCTTTGACATCGAATTTGCGATACCGGAAAATGTCTCTTTTGTTATTTTGACAAGGGCGTCTTTATGCTGTGTTGCCTGATACTCGTTTAGCATAAAGAGTGCTATGACGAGAGAGACTTCTATAACTAAAATAGGGATTAAGGATTGTCTTGTGAATTTTGAAAGGATTGTAGAATATATGGTTTTCATCTTGATACTTTACAACACTGTAAGACCGTTTTCATATACCTCGACTCTATTCCTTCCGTTAGTCTTTGCTCTGTAGAGTGCCTTATCTGCACACTCGATTATCTTCTTACATGTAAGGACCAGACTGTCGCAACTTATACCAAAACTGCATGTCAGTGATTTTAGAGGAGAGAAATCTGTCTCTTCTATCCTTTTACGGATCTTTTCGGCTATTTTGATGGCATCTTCAATCGATGTTTTTTCCAGCACTATAGCAAACTCTTCTCCGCCGTATCTAGCTAAAGTATCCCCTGTACGGAGTTCGGTTTTTACCATTTTTACGACTTTTATGAGAATCTCATCGCCGGTCATGTGCCCGTAAGTGTCGTTTACGGCTTTAAAATGGTCTATATCGAACATAATGTATATAAACTCTTTTTTTGCTTCGCACAGATTGTTTAGCAAGATATCCAGATACGATCTTGAAAAACACGGTGTAAGTACGTCCATATCCGCGCGTCTTGCATAAGACTCTTTCTGTTTTTCCAGTTTTTTCGTGTATTCCAGCTCTTTTGTCACATCTTGGACGATGACCAGATATTGATCCAGCTCAGCGAGATAACTCATAGAGATCGATACATCCATGCTTACACCTGATCTGTTTTTAAAGCGATGAGGAAGTCTTTGTATGTTTTGTTCCGTTTTTACGGTCTTTAAAAGAGTAGGGAATGATTCACTGTCATTAAAAAGCGGTCTTAAACCTAGATGCTGCAAATAACTTTCATTATAGTCCAGCATAGTCTGAAGAGCTTTGTTCGTATAGGTAGCTTCACCGATTCCGCTTAGAATCGCGATACCGTTTATAGCCATATCAAACGTTTTTTTGAAATTTGTTTCCTGTTCTTGTAACGATTTTTTTAGATGTATAAGTTCTTTTTGGAGTTTTTCAAATTGGATTTTTTGCTCTTCATAACATGAGATATCCTGCAGTTCAAAAAGCATATATGTACCGATCTGCTTATAGTTTAACTGGTAGCGTCTCTCTTTCTCATCTGCTTCTAAGATTGTGATAAAAAGATTATTTTCATCTCGTTTGTTGCTTAAGCCTCTAAATTTCGCTTTATCTTCACTCGGTGCTATCGTGTCATACCAAATTTTCTGGATGACATTTTTCTCTTTTTCTCCGAGTATTTGCAGCATAGAAAGATTTATATATACGATCCTGTCCATATCATCGATCACAAAACACGCTCTTACCGAACCGTGGAAGATTGAATTTAAATACTCGTTGTGATCCGCAAGCGCACTGTTTCGTTTATATAAAATGAACAAAAATACCAGACAGATAAAGAACAAAACAAGTAATAAGAAAAATAATAGATTTTCCAACAAAGAAGCATACCTCATTTCATTTGAATTGATTATATCATATTTGTAAACAATTTGTCATATTTCTGTGACTTTTTATCAAGATTGTGTAAAGTACCATTTATGAAGATACACATAGATTTAGATTGTTTTTTTGTCTCTGCCCAGCGCACTATAGACAGCTCACTTTTGCATAAACCCGTTGCTGTCGGCGGAAGAAGCGACACACAGATTTTTTCACATAAAAATCGGGAACAAAAAGTAAATCTGACCAACTCCGGTTCATTCGTTTCGACCTTTTATCAGGAGTATGACCAAAGAGATGACGATTTAAAAAATTTCACGGATCAAGATGGCCGAATACGCGGAATTCTGACGACTGCAAGTTATGAAGCAAGAAAATACGGCATAAAAACCGCCATGAGTATCAGCGAAGCACTCGGGCTTTGCCCGCACCTTATCATCAAAGCACCTAATATGTCTCTTTATCAGGAACTTTCACACAAACTGCATCTTTTTTTGCAAGAGAGAATCCCCTTGGTGGAACAAGCCAGTATTGATGAATTTTACGGTGACATCACGGGATGGGTGAATGATGAGGATGTGCCCCGATTCATAGACTCTCTTCGTCACGACATTAAAAAAGTTTTAAACCTTCCCGTATCCATAGGCGCAGCACATACAAGATACATAGCAAAGCTCGCCACGGGCGAAGCCAAACCCTTTGGATGCAAAACCATATACAGATGGGATTTTGATGCCTTTGTAAATCCTTTACATGTAGGCAAGTTTTCAGGTATCGGCAAATCCATGATGCAAAAACTCACCGATGCACAGATACTCACACTCGGAGAGCTAAGAAAAAGACGAGGAACGATAGAGTCATGGGGACCCTACGCAAAAGAGCTTTATAAAAAGGTCAACGGCGAGATCGATGCACCCATAAACTCAAAGACGACTAGAAAATCGATCGGCATTTCAAGAACATTCGATCCCGTACATGAGAGAACCGAACTTCGCCGCAGAGTCATCATTCTCTCCCGTCATCTTATCTTTGCCATACAAAAACTGCAGGTCATACCGACGACATTTTCACTCTCCATAAAGTATGAGTTCAATCAAAAGACACATATAAGCGTAACCAAAAGAAAAGAGTTCAGCGAAAAAGAGTTTAAAGATTTTTGTCTCTCGATGTTTAACGAAGCCGACAATCAAAAACGTTTACATATAACCCATCTGTCCATAACATCTTCGGAGTTCACCCATATCTGCAGACGCGAGCTCTCGCTCTTGGAGCTAGATGATGACAACAGACAAAAAGAGTTGACAAAACAGGCACATAAAGTAAGAGAAAAATATGGACTGGGGTCTTTGAGATGGGGAAGTGAGATATAGGCAGAGTCTTTGTAAATCTGCCTCAAAGAGGCTGGCTTCAGCGCCATAGTAGCGATCTGGGCTTTGCTCAAATCGCGTTTTAGATCAAATAAGTACAGCTTTTCTTGCACCTGTTTTGATTTCGCCGATATGGTAACTTCCCTCAGCTCCTGCTAAAACAGCATCGACATTCTCAGGGCGAACTACCAGTATCATCCCTACTCCCATATTAAACGCTCTGAACATCTCTTCACGCGCGACATGCTCGCCGATAAGATCAAAGATCGGAAGAGTCTTGATACTGCTCTCTTTTACCTCAGCCATAAGGTTCTCAGGTAAGACACGAGGAAGATTCTCGACGATCCCTCCGCCTGTGATGTGAGCCAATGCTACTATCTTCTCTTTTAACGCTTTAAATGTTTTGACATAGATGTTAGTAGGAGTCAAAAGAGTCTCGATAAGCGGTTTACCGTTAAAGTCAGCGTTAAAATCAAGTTTCATTTTCTCAAAAAGGACTTTACGAGCAAGTGAAAAACCGTTTGAGTGAAGACCTGAACTTGGAAGTGCTATAAGCTGGTCACCCGCTTGCACCATACTCACACGGTCCATCTCGGATTTTTCTGCGACACCCACTGCAAAACCTGCAAGATCATAATCATCTTTGCTGTACATTCCCGGCATCTCGGCAGTCTCGCCGCCGATAAGCGCACACTCAGCTTCGATACATCCAGCAGCAATTCCACTCACAACAGCAGTAGCGACTTCGACTTCAAGTTTGCCCGTTGCATAGTAATCCAAAAAGAACGACGGAGTACCGAAGTTACAAAGCAGGTCATTTACACACATCGCAACAAGGTCGATCCCTACCGTGTTATGGATCCCTGAATCAATAGCAAGCTTTAGTTTTGTCCCGACACCGTCAGTAGCCGCAAGCATTACAGGTTCTTTGTAACCCTTTGGAAGCTCAAATGCGCCTGCAAATGAACCGATTCCACCTATAACACCCGGTATCTTAGTAGATTTTACTAACGGTTTTATATTTTCAACAAAACTGTTTCCGGCATCAATATCAACACCGGCATCTTTATAGCTTATTTGACTCATAAATATTCCTACATAAAAAGTACCGCAATTATATCAAAAGAGAGTTTAGTTCCATGTAAAAGTAGAGAATTATTTCTCCTATTTTCATATCTCAAACTTTATTTTTAAACAAGAATAAGCATCATATAACACTAATTGAATTATAATCTTCGCTCTTAATGAACAACTACCAAGGATATATATTGAAAAAACTGATTTTAACGCTTGGCATTCCTGCTATTTTGCTGGCTAAGACATACACCGGATGTGCAGATACAAAAAGCAACGCGCTTGTCGAACTTAGCTCAAATATAAACGTCAATATCGACTCAGGGATCGATAGGTCTCAACACTCCATCAGATCTAATGAAGATGAAGATGTTAAAAGCAGTATCCAACAGTATTCAAAAGTTACGACCCATTTAGACTTGGTAAACATCAAATGGGAAGATAAAAACAGTACGATATGTGCCTCTGTTGAAAAAGAGGATCAAGTAAAACATACGCAGGCCCTCCTTGACAAAGCACTTTTCTACGATGAGAAGGATCTTCCTGCCGCTTTAACAGACAAGGTTCAAACACTACAGATATGGCTTGAAGACCTAAAACAGATCGAACTTTTGTATCCTGTATTTTTAGATACTATTTCTGCACAAGACAGACTCTCCATCACAAAAAAAGAGAAAGCATTCAAAGATATATATTCAAAGACGATCCTTCAAATGGATTCACTGATCTGGAAGTTTTGTGCGCAAGACAGAGAAGAAGCATTAAAAGGACTGAGCAAAAAACTGTTCAACAAAGAGGATGAGAGAAAAGGGCTTTTTGAGAGTATCAAATCCATTGTAACGACAAATCCTTTCGCGTCCAAGAAAAAAGACCCTCTTATAAACCTTCTAGAACCTCAGATCACTTATACAAACTCCGATAAAGAGGAGTGTGCGATCATAAACAAACTTTCTCTTCTAGACCTCAGTAAAAAAATGTATGCCGATGCTCTAAGATTCACTCCATCTCTTTTAGAACAGCAGGATCAGGCAAAAAGATACAAACAGATCGAGAACAAAATAGAGATGTTAAATGTCACAATATCGCTTATCTCACTCTATCCGAATGATTTTTCGCCGATAGACAAAAACACTCTTGAAAGCAAGATCAAAGATCTAAATGGACTAAAAAAGAGTACATACCCGCAAAATGTCCTGTTTCATATTCAAAGTGAGACACCCATAGAGATAACGCTTGACGGAAAAAGTATAGAAAAAAATGAGAACATCTATCTTAAAGATGGAGAACATGCGTTCACGATAACTACGCAAAACAGATGTCCGATCACCGAGAACTTTACAATGGAACCCTTTAAAGATATCGTTATAGACAAAAGTTTTAACTCTATGCATTATCCTACGTTTCTTGTAGTAAGTGACCAAGACGGCGTCAATGTGATAGTCGATGGCAGTAACATTCCTGTAAATAAAAAAGTGGATATCAAAAAATGTGACGGGGAAGTCATCTATCTTGCCAAGTACGGTTCTCAAAGTAAAACAGACACGATCTCATTAGAGCCCGACGGCTCCACTGTAATAGAACTTAATTTTCTAACTCCTCAGGAAGTCGCCGTCTATAACGATGCAAAAACAAAAAAATTTACGACAAAACAGGATGAAAAGTTTTCAGAATCACTCACTCCTTTAGAGAGCAAAAAGCTCACGTTTAAAGTAGAAACATCACCGAATCATGGCTCTCTTGACCTAGATAAAAGCGGTCATTTCGTCTACACACCAAAAGAAAACTATACGGGCAATGACAGTTTTGAGTACACGATCAAAACTCCTGATGAAACAAGCTCCCCTAGAGTCGTTCTCATAGAGATAACTCCGACGCACAAGATAGTCGTAGCTCCGATGATGACACAAGAGAACAATGAAACAAAAAAAGTCGATGAGAATGTTTCGACTCAACAAGCCGTAAAAAAAATAGTCAAAGAAGAAAAAGTAGAAGAGAAGAAAAATATCGATGATGAAAAATATGAAAAATTTAAAAAATATGTCGAAAAATTGGGAGAGGAACACAATATAGAAAAAATAAACAAGTTGAAAGAAAAATACCCCGATATGTTCGAAAAATTTCTAAAAGAGAAACTTGTCCCGTGATATCAACTTTTTAGTTGATATCGCACTTTTTCGTGATCATACAAAGCGGACAAAAATTTGTGATCCCTGCAACAAGAGGAATGACACCAAGATAAAACCAATAGATTCCTGTGTAAGCACCTATACCGATTAAAACAACTCCGATAATAATACGAAATACTCTACAAAACTTTCTTACTTTATTTAAGTCCACGAGTGAGTCCTTTTTTTTAACGAAATTATATCTATAATTTTTTTTAGTTATAATTAGAGATAAAATTAATCGCTTTTTATAAGAACAACTTTTTAATATTTTTTAAATCTAATCTGATACAATCGCGAAAACTTAAAAACAGGAACAATTTTGAAAGATTTTATATATCCGGAAATGATGGTACATGTACCGCTTTGTACGCATAAAGAACCAAAAAACATATTAATATTAAGCAATGACGCCATGAAGCTTCAACTTGAGATTTCTCGCCATGAAAACATGAGTGCAACAACTGCTCAAGCATCATTGGATGCTCTTAGAAGTGCAAACGATTCATCATTTGAAGTCGTACTCTCAGAGCTTCCCTGTGACGCTGCATCGATCGCTCATCTGAGCAGAGTATTAACCGATGACGGTCTTTTGGTCACAGTACATCCTGCACTGGAGAATACAGATGAAAACAAGATCATCATGCAGGTTATGTCCAACTATTTTAAGATCATCATGCCTTACCGTTTAGAAAACGGGCAAACATTGCTTTTAGCTTCAAAAGCATACCATCCAACAGCAGACGTAATCCTGCAGCGTGCAGATATGCTTGACGGACTAAGTTACTACAACTGCGATATTCATCCCGCAGCTTTTGCTATGGGCAATTATATCCGCAAAGAGTATCTTGGAGTCATTAAAAACTAATGGCTTTCACTTATGCTATCGCGCTTACAGGTTCAATCGCCACAGGCAAAAGCACCGTCGCTTCTCTTATGGCACTTAACGGTATGCGCGTGATCGATGCAGACAGCATAAGTCATGAGATATTAGAGGCGAATTCCCAGTGGATAAAAGAAAACTTCGGGGAAGAGTTTATTAAAAACGGAAAAGTCGACAGACCAGCACTTGGCAAACTGATCTTTTCTGATACGGATGCCAAAAAGAAACTCGAAAACTTTTTACATCCTCTTATAAAAAGAGAGATCGAGATCAGAGCAGATAAACAGGAGAGTTTCAAATTCCCCTATCTCATAGATATTCCGCTGTTTTTTGAGCGTCAAGCATACGACATCAAAGACAGCGTCGTAGTTTATACTCCGCCCGAACTGCAACTGGAGCGTTTTATGAAAAGAAACGGTTTTAGCAAAGAGGAATCTTTAAAACGTATCGCTTCGCAGCTGCCTATTGATGAGAAGAAGAAACGTGCGACCTGGGTGATAGACAACTCTAAAGACCTGCCACACCTTCAAGATGAAGTGGAAAAGTTCGTAAATACCATAAAGGAAAAATACCTATGAATGTGACTAAATACAGTGCTAACGGAAATGATTTTGTTATTTTTCACACTTTTTTAAAAAAAGACCGTTCCGCTTTGGCAAAAGAGATATGCGACCGTCAAAGCGGTGTAGGTGCTGATGGACTCATAGTCTTAGTTCCCCATAACAAATATGATTTTGAGTGGGAGTTCTACAACTCAGACGGAAGTACGGCGGAGATGTGCGGAAACGGAAGCCGTGCATGTGCTCATTATGCACATACGAACTCTTTGGCACCCGCACATATGCACTTTCTGACACTTGCGGGAGTCATCGGAGCAGAGGTCAACGGCAATCTTGTAAAAAGCGAACTCACTCCTCCAAAGATCTTAGACAAAGAGATAAATGAGGGCGGGAAACTATGGTGGAAAATAGATACCGGTGTACCGCATCTCATCACTTTTGATGCAGATATAAACAACTTCGATATCAGAGAAGCCAGAGAGCTGAGATACAAATACAACGCAAACGTCAACATAGCAGCCATAAAAGAAGACGGCTTGCATGTAAGGACATATGAGCGCGGTGTAGAAGATGAGACGCTTGCTTGTGGAACCGGTATGGCATCTGCATTTTACAGAGCCTACCAAGAGGATCTTGTAAAAAATAAAACAAAAGTATTTCCAAAAAGCGGAGATACGCTCTACTTGGAAGCAAAAGGCGAGACTATCACTTTTGCCGGAGAGGTCAAAGCAGTCTTTACGACTGAGTACAACTCCTAATCATCATATTCTGTCAGGTTATTATGATTAATGACCTGAGAGAGTTGCTTTGCATACGTATCTCCGATCTCAGAATATCTGTCAAGAGATTTTACCAATACATGCGGATTATCCGTCTCTACTCTTGTCGCTCTAAACTTTTTAAATGCCTTGGATATTGCCATCGTTCTGTAATATGCCCGTACCGATTCATCTATGCTTTTAAACTTGACAAGCCATACGGTTCTTTTTCCATGCTTTTCACTTGCGGCGATTCTAGGCTCGTTTGGATTGATGCTATGCACTCCAAAGATATTATTCGCTTCGACAAAAAATCTTGATGTCCCCCACGAACTCTCCATCGCAGCTTGAGCCAAAACAATACTCTGAGGATGCGGTTTTAAAGCTTGCAATAGTTTTGCATCGCTTTTGATATTATAAAGAGCCTTCAATCTATTGACCTCTTTTAGGTCTTTGCCCTCTTTTATATCTTCTGCAATCGTCGTATATCTCTTCATAAGCATATTATGCACTTTTTCGACTGCAGGTGCAACAAGATAAAAGAATCTCTCTTTCTTCTGCTCCGTCGTCATATTGGCCGGGACTACGCTGGCGACATACTTTGGTTTCTTATGAGTCTGAGCACTTCCAAAAACGGAAACACTTAGCAATAGTATTAAATAAATATATTTCATATAAACCCTCCTTTTTAAATATAAATCTTGTAAATCAATAATAGATTGCTATTATAGTAAAAGCAAAGAAAAACATCAAATGTGATATTCCCTCAAAATAATTGGTATGCCCCTCGTCGGTAGTTTTCCACGCTAAAATGATCGTTAGGATCAAAGCGCCTATCTCAAGCGGATTAAAATCCAGAGTCAATCTGATATCACTCAGGTATGCTAAGAAAAGTAAAATAGGTACGGTGAGTAAAATAGAGACTGTAGATGCACCCATAGCGATGTTCACGACGCGCTGTATCTCATCATTTTTAGCTGCTTTTATCGCTGTAGCTATCTCAGGAGAAACAGAGACGATCGCTATGATAAGACCGGCAATACCCGATGACACACCATACTCTTTGGCGATCTTCACACCCTCTGTTGCAAACACCTCTGCGCCTAAAGCTATGATGGCTATAAAAAAGAAGATAGAGCCTATCAGAGAAATATTATTGAACTTTTCGAAGATATAATCATCCTCTTGCTCTTCGGCATTCTCTTTATTCTCTTTTGCCATCTTTCTCTTAAGCCTGAATATTCTGCTTTTTGCCGTCTGTTTAAAGAAATGTGAATGTGTCCTTGTCTGAAAGACCAAGATAAACATATAAAACACGAAAAGCAGCATCGCTATGGCTTTTGAAGCATTCTCAATGGTCGCGACAGAGTGGCTTACGTGATTGAGTAAACCCGGTACAAGCAATGCAATACCAGCTACAAATAAAATCGTGGTATATGCACTGGAGGTCTCTTTGTTGTGGTTTTGTTCGGTAAATTTCAGACCGCCCAAAAACACGGCAAGTCCTAAAAGAACGTTCATATCGACTATAACGGCTGAAACGATACCGCCTTTGACGGTTTTTACGACATCAGGGTCACTGTAAGCTTGCAACAGGACTATATACAAAAGTATGATCTCAACGACAACCGCACTCAAAGTCAAGACAAAACTTCCGTAAGGCTCTTGAAACCTCTCTGAAAGTATCTCGGCTATCTCAGAAACGCTTAGAGAAAGCGCCCCTATCCCGATAGCGGCAAAAAGCGTTGCCAAGACTTCAAATCCGTGATGATGAAAATAAAATGAAATCGCAATGGATAATACCCCTACGAATATATCCCAATAATCATCTACAAAATACTTTAACCTACTGTCGCCTTCGCTACTACTCGATGAGTCCATCCCTTCTCCTATAATAAGATTATGCTAGCCAGCCCCAAAAAGCTGAAAAAACCGACTACGTCAGTTACTGTCGTCAACAATACCGTACTTCCTATAGCCGGATCGATATCCGCTTTTCTAAGTAACAACGGTATAACGCTTCCGAAAAAACCTGCACTTAAAAGATTTATTATCATTGAAAGTGCAATTACCACTCCAAGAAGCGGTATATGAAACCAGAAATATGCCACGACGCCTATAACCAATGCAAACAAAAAGCCGTTTGCAAGCGAGACGATGATCTCTTTGTATATCGTCTTTCTTGCATCCGTTCCCTCGATATCTCCCAAAGCCATCTTTCTGACGGTAACTGTGAGGGTCTGCGTTCCGGCATTGCCGCCCATGGAAGCGACTATGGGCATCAATATAGCAAGTGCGACGATCGACTGTATCGTCTGGTCAAAAAGTCCTATAACAAGTGAAGCAGCTATGGCAGTCACCAGATTTATCCCAAGCCATACCGCGCGGCTCTTGCCGATCTCATAGATATCTTCATCCTGCTCGATCTCATCATTGACCCCTGCAAGATTAAATATCTGCTCAGTCGCGCTCTCTTCGATAATATCGTAGATATCATCGGATGTGATCCTTCCGATGAGTTTATTATGATCATCGACGACTGCGATGGCATTTAAGTTATAATTGGTAACCATCTCGACGACATCCTGAATATCCCTCTTATGATTAACGCTGAAATTCGTATGTTTCTCTTTTGAAATATCTGAAAACTTGAGTTCATGTTCAAAGATTATAAGGTCTTCCAGACTTACTGCACCTAGGTACTTATTATGATTGTCTAAGAGATATACCTGCCAAACGTTGTCTATCTCGTTTTCCTCTTTTAGTCTTTTCAGTCTTCTTATCGCCGTACCGATGTTTTCGTTTATATGTGCGCTGAAAAGCTCGGTCTGCATGTAAGCACCGGCTTCATCCTCTTCATAAGAGATCAGCTGCTGTATCAGCTCCTGATCTTCATCATTGAAGTTTTCCAAGATCTCCTGTGCGGTATCTTCATGCTCCTCTTGGATGTTTTGAATAAACGCCGCAGCATCATCGGTATCCATATTGGATGCGATGTCTGCGAGTTTTTTACTGCTTAGAAGTTCGGCAACCTCTTCTTGGACATAATCTGGAAACTCAGATAAGATATCCGCGAAAAGTTCATGGGGGATGACTTTAATGATCGACAGATACTCTTCATCGCTCATTTCCCTAAGCTCTAATAATTGCTCAGCTATATCGTATGGATGGACAGTAGTGTTGTTTTCTTTATATTGTTCTATTTCTAGATTGATTACATTTTTAAGGGCAACCAATTCTTCTTGACTTACTTCCATCAACGATTCCGTTTTTAAAATTAAATAAATATAATGTTCTATCAAAACTGTTATTCTATTTTGATATTATAACATTTATAAAGGGTTATCATTTTAAAGTTTGAAGGAAGCGAATGAGATTCAAAATAATCAAACTTATTGCTATGTCACTGTTTACATCTGTATCTCTGTTCGCAAACGACAATAATGAATCAGTTATAAGCGTGGAGATCAAAAATATCATCGCCAGTATTGCGGGTATCCTTACAAAACCTATTTTCACCATTAACGAGATCGATGTCAGCATCTTGAAAATCCTGATATCCCTGCTTATCTTTACTCTCGGATTTTTGATCGGCGGTTATTATAAAGTCCATATACAAAAGATCATATCAAAAAGATTTATGATCGCTTCATCTACAAAAACGATTCTGGCAAATTTGGGATATTACCTCATCCTCATCATCTCATTTTTGATCGCACTGAACATCATAGGCATAAATCTCTCCTCCATTGCTTTAGTAGCCGGGGCCCTCTCTGTTGGGATAGGTTTTGGTCTGCAAAACATAGTGTCAAACTTTGTCTCAGGACTTATCTTAATGTTTGAGCGAAGTGTAAGAGTCGGTGATTTTGTCGAACTTTCAGATTCTTTAAGAGGTCATATCGCCGATATCCGTATGCGTTCAACCGTACTGAGGACAAATGAAAATATAAACATCATAGTCCCGAATCAAAACTTCATCCAAAACAATGTCATCAACTGGACGATGAATGACAGCATTAAGCGATTTGAGATCCCTTTTAGTGTTGCCTACGGGACAAAGCCGGCATTGGTTATAGATGTGATTTTAAAAGCCGTCGATGATATGCATTTTGAAGATGTCTACGAAAAAGATGATAAAAAGACAAAGGTAATAATGACTAAGATGGACAGCAGCAGTGTCAACTTTGAACTCTTGGTATGGATTATCGGTGATGATATATTGCATCCAAGAACCACTATCTCAAGATTTTTAATACTGATATATGACACCCTTTATGAAAATGGAATTTCAATCCCGTTTCCGCAATTGGATCTGCATATAAAAAATGAGTCTACTGATGAATAAGGTCCATCTCATCATCGATGAACTGTCTGATACCAAAGAGCTTGGCAGTATCTTAGAACATCTAAAAACCAATTACCAGCAAGAGCCCAGTATAGGCAAACCTGTAGAACTCTTTGATCAAGATTCGGGTGTAACACTTTTTCTTTTATATCTCACCGATGATGAGATAAAAATATTTTTAAAAAACCATATCCAAAAAAATATCAACATCGCAATACTCCCAAATGACAGATGTAAATATGCTATAAAAAACTACGGAATCTCCAAGAATATACAAGATGCTATTGACGACGGATTCAATGAAAAGCTTTTAAGTAAAATGGATATCCTGCTATGTAATGAACTAGTGGTTTTTAGCAGTGTCGTCATAGGGGATATGCATGGACTTTACAAGTTAGACCTTGAAGATAACTCAAGATTCAATAAACTCAAAATACTCTTTGAACATTTCAGAAGGATCAAATTTAAAAGCTATACCCTCACCACAGGAAAAGATCAGAAGATACTGACAGCAGCTTCAGGTATAACAATCGTAGAACAGTCCATTGCAAACGAAAAATCTGCAATTAGCGATGACCTTTCCATACATGACGGAAAGCTCAATGCTTTTGTATTGGCTCCGACATCACTTTTATCTTATGTCCTGTACCTGCTTTCTATCTTTTTTTATCAACGTATATCACTTCTCTCACTTCCAAAGAGTCTGGGTTTTTTAAAAACATCAAAACTTACTATCGAATCTTCAAAACCTATGGATTATATAATCGATGGAGACCTTCTTAGTGCAAAAGAGATAGTGGTAGAAGTACAGCAAGACGGTCTGAATATCTATCTGGGAAGAGTTTTAGAACAAAAAGTCAAAGCCGATGCAAATGTCATCGAGGAAAAAGACACTATCAAGATCAATTCTCTTCCTAAAGGAGAGGTAAGAAATATATTGATCGAGGGAAATGACCTTCCTCTTTTCAAAAAAGCCGATGAAGAGGATTTTAAAGAGCTTTTTGTCAGCTTGAGAAGCAGTGCAGGTTTTTCATATACCTACCTGACCCTTATGATTTTAAGCGCATTGCTTGCGACAACGGGACTTTTTGCAAACTCTACTCCGGTCGTCATCGGAGCTATGATTCTCTCACCGCTTATGTCTCCGATAGTCTCACTCTCAATGGGTATTATACGTTCAGACAGATCCCTCTTAGAACAGAGTACTAAGACATTGGCAATTGGTATCGTCATGGCTCTTCTCTTTTCATCTATCTTTACATTTTTAATCCCTTTAAATCAAATAACACATGAGATGCAGTTGCGGTTAAATCCAAACCTTCTTGATCTTATGGTCGCCATATTTTCAGGCATTGCAGGTGCGTATGCGACTGCCAAAGAGGAAGTGGCCAAATCACTCGCTGGTGTTGCCATAGCGGTCGCGCTTGTACCGCCCCTTAGTGTTGCGGGCATAGGGTTAGGATTGGGAGACTTTGATGTGATTTACGGGTCATCTTTACTCTTTATCACTAACTTAGTCGGTATAACTCTTAGTGCATCTATAACTTTCATAATCTTGGGATATGCACCGGTAAAAAGAGCGCAAAAAGGGATTTTATTTACTTTTGTAATGTTAACATTGATAGCAATCCCTCTTATATATTCATTTTCTCATATAGTCGAGACAAGCAATTATCTCAATAGATTAAAAACTATGACGACGATGCACATAGATGATAAAGAGATCACTCTTAACATACAAAATCTTGACACGAAAGAGGATAAAATCTTTATAGAGTTAGAGATCGTCTCAAATAAATCATTATCACATGTAGAGCTTGAACACATCAAATCAAAGATTCAAGATCATTTTAAAAAAAATGTGGTACTTAGTGTATCTATGAAGATCATTATCAATTAATCCTGCCAATCGTCTTTGTACAAAAGTAACGATATTATGCTAAAATAAACATTGATACTATTATCTGAATTTATATGAGGGAATGATTTCATGATAGATTTAATGGTCATGTTGATTGAAGATGATGATATTTTAAGAGAACAGCTTACCCTCATACTCTCTAAAGAGCTTAAAGAACTCAAAAGTTACCCTACCCCTTTAGCCGCGATCGATGACTACAAAAGCTATACGCCAGACTTGCTTATAACAGATATAAAAATGCCGAATATGAGCGGGATAGAAGCCCTTTCTAACATCAGAAAAACCTTTGGCGATACACCGATAATAGTAGCATCCTCGTTTCACGGAGCAGATTTTTTCGTAGACGCCATAAAACTAAAAATCGATAATTTTATAGTCAAACCCTTTGATGTCGATGAACTGCTTGAAAATATAAAAAATATAGCCGTAAAAATAAATCTCAATAAAGAGTTGAACGAAAAAAACGTTCTTCTAAACCAGTACAAACATATCGTCGATCTCAGTTCTTACATCACCATTACCGATAAAGAGGGAAACATAACATACGCCAACGACAGGTTCTGCGAACTCTCCGGCTACAGCAAAGAAGAGATCATAGGCAAACCACATAGCATCGTAAGACATCCCGATATGGGAAAACACTTTTTTAAGAAAATGTGGCAGACGATCTTAAGTAAAAAGATATGGCAGGGAGTCGTAAAAAATAGAAAAAAAGATGGCAGAAGTTACTATGTCGATACGACTATTGCCCCCATCTTAGATGCCAGCGGAGAGATCCAAGAGTTTATCTCCATCAAAAAAGACATCACGGATATGGTGCTCAACAAACTGCAATTAGAAAGAGACATTATCACAGACCGCTTGACCGATCTTCCAAACAGGATGAATCTTCAAAGCAAACTGAGAAGATCGAGTTCGCCAAAACAGATCATGCTCATAGATATAGACAGGTTTAAAGATATCAATATGCTCTTTGGAATCCATTTTGGTGATAACGTCCTGATGTATATGGCCCAGACTTTTCATAAAACACCGCATAGTAAAGAGTTTGAGTTTTTTAGGATAGCTTCCGATGAGTTTATCGTTTTATATAAGGGTACAGAAAACAATGCTCTTATTGAATACTATCATAACCTAAAAGAGTGTATCAAAACAGATCCATTTACATTTCAAGACATAACATTTGAGATAGATTTCACATCGGTCATCATGTCTTGCAAAGAAGCACATTGGGCGTCCATTGAAAATCTTCAAAAAGCCATGAGTGAGGCCAAAAAGAGACATCGCCCATTGACAATTCATAACGATATTTCAAACAATGATGAAACATATAAATACAATTTCACATGGACACAAAAGATAAAAAGTGCTATTAGTGAAAATAGGCTAGAACTATTTTTTCAGCCTATTTATGATGTCAATTTGGGGAGTATCACAAAATATGAGTCTTTAATCCGACTCATAGAGCCTGATGGTACAGTCATCCCTCCAAACTCCTTTTTAGAAGTCGCCAAACTATCAAGCAACTATAGAGATTTAACGAAAATAGTCATCACCCAAGCGTGCCAAAAATCATCACAAACAGGCTTGAAATTCTCCATTAACTTGTCTATAGAAGATCTAACAGATGAGGAAACACTCACATTTTTGATTCATAACATCAAAAACTACAAACTGGAGAATATGATAATCGTGGAAGTCTTAGAGTCTGAGGGGATAGAGAATTTTGAATTAATACAATCTGTTTTTAAAAGACTCAAAGATGCAAATCTAGAGATCGCCATAGATGACTTTGGAAGCGGATACTCAAATTTTTATTATTTGGCAAATCTCTCTATAGACATACTTAAAATAGACGGTTCTCTCATTAAAAATATTGTCAATGACCGTAGTTCAAAAGTCATAGTTCAGTCAATAGTCGGTTTTGCTCATCAACTAGGAATGAAATGTGTTGCCGAATATGTGTCGGACAAAGAGATATTTGAGGTGGTAAAAGCACTTGGAGTTGATCTGATCCAAGGTTATTATATAGCAGCACCCTCACGAGACACCAATATACAATTTAACCAATAGTTAAAACCATCTTCTTAATTTAAAATATGTTAGTAACCCGATTGGGACGATAATCATCAATATATTTGAAAAATAGTATGCGTTTTGAGATTCAAAGATCGTCTCATATTTAAAGTTCATTCCAAAATAGCCTGTTAAAAACGATAATGGAATAAATATAGTAGCGATAATGGAAAGTGTTTTCATGATCTCATTCATACGATTGCTCAGTGTTGAGAGATAGATGTCTAAAAAGCCGGACACACTGTCTCTGTAGCCTTCAATAATATCAATGATATTTATAACGTGGTCGTGCGTATCTTTAAAATATATCTGATGTTTTTGCCCAATACTGTCGGAGAGAAGTATCGTGTTGATAAGTTCGCGCATCGGCCACACCGATTTTTTAAGTTCCACAAGTGTTCTCTTAAGATCATGAATATTTTGAATACTTTGCTTCGTCGGGCTGTTAAGTATCTCATCTTCAATATCCTCGATCTTGTCACCTATCTTTTCTAGCACGATAAAATACTGGTCGATCAGATAATCTATCAGTGCAAAATAAAGGTACTCATTTCCCTCTTTTCTCATTCGAGAATCTTTTTTCTCAATGCGCTTCTTGATAACTTCAAATCTATCCGGTGAATAATCGGCAAAAGTAAGCAGGTAGTCATCGTGTAAGATCAATGATATCTGAGAAAATTTTAGTTCATCTTCATCATACTCGATATATTTTAGTATCGTAAAGATATACTCTTCATACTCCTCCGCTTTTGGTCTATGAGAAACAGAAAGGATATCTTCTATGACTAAAGGATGGATATTAAAACTCTCACACAGTACCGCTATGGTCTCTTGATCACTGATGGGTTCTACATGTATCCATGTAGGTATCTTTTTATCGATCGAACTGAAAATTTCTTGGGCACAAGTATAATCATCGCAATGTTTCGCAGTTACATCATCCTGATCATATTTGATAATAGTGATCTCCGGATTTTTAACTTCTACAACACCGGTATATATTGGCACACCCGGCGAGAGTCCGACTTTTTCTCTCATTTTTATATCCATGATTTGTAATTAAGAATATTGTAGCGAAGATATTGCTAATTTGGAAGTTTTGAAGTGCTTACATGTAAGAGAACTCTTACATGTAAAGGTTTTATAAACCTGCGGATTCTACTATTTTTGCCTGATGATCGGCGATGAGTGGTTCTATGATCTCATCTAGTAACCCACCATCCATAATCTCGTTTAATCTGTAAAGTGTCAGAGTTATACGGTGATCAGACATACGGTTTTGAGGATAGTTGTACGTACGGATACGTCCGCTTCTATCTCCTGTTCCTACCTGCATCGCACGCGCTTCACTGTCTTTAGCTTGAAGTTCCTGCATCTGCATATCATATAGACGTGCTTTAAGGACTTTCATCGCTTTTTCTTTGTTTTTGTGTTGAGATTTCTGATCCTGATTTGTTACGACTATACCTGTTGGTAAGTGCGTTATACGGACAGCTGAATCGGTGGTGTTGACACTTTGTCCGCCACATCCACTAGAGCGCATAACATCGATTTTTAAATCATTCTCGTTTATCTGAACCTCAACATCATCAACCTCAGCCATAACCGCAACGGTAATCGCAGATGTGTGAACACGCCCTTGAGACTCTGTTGCCGGAACACGTTGAACACGGTGGGTACCGCCTTCGAATTTCAATCTACTATAGACCTTTTCACCCTTTATGAGGGCAACAACCTCTTTGTATCCGCCGGATTCAGATGGAGATGAACTCAAAAGTTCTACTTTCCAATCATTATTTTCGGCATAACGAAGATATGCATCAAAAAGATCCCCGACAAAAATACCTGCTTCATCACCACCAGCACCAGCACGTAGCTCAATAATGGTATTTCTATCATCATTTGGATCTTTTGGTAAAAGAAGAAGTTTTATCTCCTCTTCAAGCTCATCGATGCGAGGCTCAAGCTCTTTAAGTTCCTCTTTTGCCATATCTGACATTTCTGGATCATAAAGCATAGATTTCGCGTCTTCTATCTGCGAAATTACTTCTTTATACTCATTTGCTTTTTCAACGATATCTGAAAGTGAAGATTGTTCTTTGGAGAGGCCTGTCATCCTTTTGATGTCAGAGGTTATATCAGGTGAACTAAGCAATCTGCCTAGTTCATTATAACGATTGATAAACGGATTTAGTTTATCTGATAGCATTTAAACCCTAAATTATATAGCGTTTACAGCTCTATGTAGACGACTTACTTTTCTAGCAGCAGTCTCTTTTTTCAAGATACCTTTGCTTACGAATGTGTGAAGTTGTTTATTTGCAACTTTAAAAGCAGCTTCTGCTTCTGTTTTGTTTCCTGCGTCAATAGCAGAACGAACATCTTTTACGATGTTTTTTAAACGTGTACGGTAGAAACGATTACGCTCAGTACGAACGAGAGTCTGACGAATACGTTTCAAAGATGACTTATGATTTGCCATGCAATGAGTCCTTCTCATAAAATTTAGTGTCGAATACTACCTTAAATATAATTAAATTTAAGTTAAAGCTAAACGAAACTACTATTTTTATTTGAATATGCTAAAATACTGCCACTTGATACATAGGATATTTTTATGAAACTTTTTGGAACTGACGGAGTACGTGGACAAGCTGGAAGTTTTTTAACTGCTTCTCTTGCTATGAGATTAGCCCAAGCTGCCGGTGTTTATTTTAAAAAACATGCTAAAACAAAACGCATACTAGTAGGTAAAGATACTAGAAGAAGCGGCTATATGATAGAAAACGCCATAGTAAGCGGACTTACTTCTGTCGGATATGATGTCATTCAGATCGGGCCTATGCCTACTCCGGCAATTGCCTTTTTAACTGAAAACATGAGATGTGATGCAGGGATCATGATAAGTGCATCACACAATCCTTATGATGACAATGGAATAAAGTTTTTTGATGAACATGGTAATAAACTCTCCAAAGAGATCGAAAAAGAGATCGAAGCTATATACTTTGATGATTCCAAGGTTGAAGAAGCCTGTGTGATGGGCAAAAACATAGGTCAGGCAAAACGTATAGATGACGTAATCGGGCGCTATATCGTACAACTAAAAAACTCTTTTCCTACAGAACTCTCACTTCAAGATATGAGAATTGTCTTAGATGCTGCAAACGGTGCAGGATATAAGGTCGGTCCAACTGTTTTAGAAGAACTTGGTGCAGAGGTGATCGTCTTACATGATAAACCGGACGGTTTCAATATCAATGAAGACTGTGGAGCTTTACATACAAAAGAATTATGTGCTGCCGTTAAAAAATATAGAGCTGATCTTGGAATCGCACTTGATGGAGATGCTGACAGAGTTGTAATAGTCGATGAAAACGGTGAGGTCGTCGATGGAGACCAGTTGCTTGGTGCATTAGGGCTTTATCTTCATCACCATAACAGACTCCAAGGCGATGGGATAGTGGCAACTGTTATGAGCAACCAAGCACTCGAAGATGCACTGAACATCGAAGGACTAAAACTTTACAGAAGCGATGTGGGGGATAAAAATGTCTTGGACATCATGAACAAAAACTCTATTAATTTCGGCGGTGAACAAAGCGGTCATATAATCATTCATGATTACGCTAAAACTGGTGATGGATTAGTCAGCGCATTACAGGTCTTAGCTTTGATCATCTCTAAAAAGGCCCCTGCTTCTGCTGTTCTTCGTCCATTTTCACTTTATCCGCAAGAACTTGTAAATATCAATATCAAACATAAAAAGCCGCTAGAAGAGATAGAGGGACTCAGTGATATCTTAGCTTCTATTGAAAAAGAGCATATACGCCATCTGATAAGATACTCGGGAACAGAAAACAAACTACGCATCCTGCTCGAAGCAAAAGATGAGAAAAAGATGGATGCCGCAATGAAAAATATAGTAGATTTTTTAAGTTCAAAGCTCAATGCCTAAACTATTTTATAAACTTTTATTGCCTTTAATCCTATCAATTGTAGGAATTTTTATCATCGATCAAGGTATAAAAGAATTTTTCATGCTAAAGGCGATGGGTATTTACGGTGTACCACAAGACTACCTTTATACACGTGCATTAGATATATATCAGACAAATTGTATAAATATGCGGCTTGTGTTTAACTATGGTGTGGCTTTTTCTATGTTTGCTTTTTTAGAGGAGTACCTAAAGTGGTTACAGCTAGTACTTATTTTTGGTGCATTTTTATATATTATTAGCTTAAGAAAAAGCTGTTACGCATTACCTTCTGGCATATTGATCGGTGCAGGTCTTTCCAATATCTATGACAGATTTATTCACGGCGGTGTCGTTGATTATGTTTATTGGCATTGCGGCTTTAATTTTGCCATTTTTAATTTTGCGGACGTAATGATAGACTTCGCTGTAGTATGGATTTTGTTATTAAACTTTAAACCTCAATTGTGTAAATAATTTGTGTTAAAGCACTTTTTTGGTATTATTGCTCAAAATTACACAATATAACACCTACATTAAAATTGTAGGAAATAAAGGAAATTGATGGATATCAAAGCAAAAAAAATCGATGCGGCAAATGCCAGCATAGAAGCGACAATCTCTAACGAAGAGATTCAAGCAAACGTGGAAACATTCGCCAAAAAACTTAGCAAGACAG
The DNA here is from genome assembly GCA_018824305.1 of bacterium. GTDB lineage: Bacteria > Campylobacterota > Campylobacteria > Campylobacterales > Sulfurimonadaceae > Hydrocurvibacter. The sequence continues at coordinate 7,875 of JAHJGM010000008.1, read as the reverse complement.
CAAATGTGGCTGGTTTTAGAAAAGGCAAAGTACCAGTAAGTGCCGTTAAAAAACAATATGGTGCAAAGCTTATAGAAGACGCTGAGACTCAGGCGCTACGCGATGTTTTGGATGCTGGTCTTGAACAAATTGGTGCTGGACGTGAGAGTTTAATGGGTGAGCCCCTAATCACAAAGTTCGATAAAAAAGACAATAAGATCGAAGTTGAAGTAAAAATTGCAATGCGTCCTGAAATAGATCTTGGAGAATATACATCTTTAGTAGTAGATTTCGAAAAACCTGAAGTAACCGATGAAGAGATCACTGCTCGTATCAAAGAATTAGCAGAATCTCAAGCTCCGCTCGTAGATGTAAAAAGTACTCGTAAATTAAAAGAGGGTGACACTGCAAACATTGACTTTGAGGGCTTTATTGACGGCGTTGCATTTGACGGTGGAAAAGGTGAAGGGTTTTCTCTTACTCTTGGTTCAAAACAATTCATCCCAGGATTTGAAGAACAAGTTGTCGGAATGAAAAAAGGCGAAGAAAAAACTATTACAGTTACTTTCCCTGAAAACTACGGTAGCGATAAATTAGCCGGTAAAGAAACAGAATTTAAAATCAAAGTAAACGCGATCCAAGAAAAAGAGGCTGTTGCACTTGATGATGAACTAGCTAAAAAAATGCTTCCTGGTGAAGAAAACGTGACTTTTGACAAACTAAAAGAGCAAGTTAAAATCCAAATCGAAAATGAAAAACTTTCACAACTTTATAACTCTGAATTAAAACCGAAACTTTTAGAGACTTTTGTATCAAAAATCGAATTTGCTATACCAGAATTCGTCGTAGATCAAGAGATGGATATGGCGATCAATAAAAAAGCTCAAACAATGACTGAAGATGAATTAAATGAACTTAGAGAAAATGCCGATAAAGTAAAAGAGCTTCGTGAGTCATTTCGTGAAGATGCAACAAACAGTGTAAAAGCAACATTTATCATCGATGCTTTAGCAAAAGCTGAAAACATCTCTGTAACAGAGCAAGAAGTAATGCAGACTATCTATTTTGAAGCTATGCAGATGGGACAAGACCCTCAACAAGCATACACTCACTATCAAAATTCAGGTTATCTGCCGGCTATTCAAATGGCTATGGTCGAAGATAAAGTTCTTGGTAAACTTTTAAATTCAAAGATAAAAGACGCATAACATGAGTTATATTCCTTATGTAGTAGAGAAGTCTGGACGCGGTGAGCGTTCGTACGATATCTACTCACGTCTTTTAAAAGACCGTATCGTTATGCTTAGCGGTGAGGTTAATGATGCTGTTGCTTCAACAATTGTTGCACAGTTTCTATTTTTAGAAGCGGAAGATCCTGAAAAAGATATCTATTTTTACATCAACTCTCCAGGTTGTGTTGTAACCTCTTGAATGGCTATATTTGATACGATGAACTACATCCGTCCTGATGTTGCGACAATCTGTATAGGTCAAGCAGCGTCAATGGGTTCATTTTTACTGAGTTCTGGTGCAAAGGGCAAGCGTTATGCTCTGCCTCATGCTAGAATCATGATACACCAGCCTTTAGGCGGTGCCCAAGGTCAAGCTTCTGATATCGCGATACAAGCAGAAGAAATACTTAGAATGAAAGCTGAGCTTAACTCTATACTTGCAAAAAACACTGGTCAAAATATCAAAAAGCTTGAAAAAGACACGGATAGAGACCATTTCATGAGTGCAGCAGAAGCTAAAAACTATGGTATAATCGATGAAGTTTTAGTGAAAAAAGAAAAAGAAGAGTAGGACAGAACATGGCTAAGGCATTAAGAAAACGTAGAGATATAATGAATGTATCTATCGAAGGCATGGAAGATGAAAGCAGTGTCATCTCTTCTAGTTTTAATGACCCTAGCAATGACGTCGAGCTCTATTCAAAAGAGGTCTTAAACTCTCTTTTAAAAGACAATCTTCCACCGACTCCGAATAATTTTTCTCTTTACTTTGACAGACTCTTAGAAAATAAAAGCGATGTGCTTCGCAAACAGATAATATCTATACTCCAACTAGAAGAATCGAATAATGATGAAGCCACGATCGAATTGGAGCGAACGCTAAAACAGGGATTCGTTTCAGTTAAGAGTATCCTTTCTGTTTCTGCCGGACTTTATAAAAATATGTCTTTAATGACAAAGATCCTTGGTAAAAGAAAAGACGAAATTTCACAAAACAAAGATTCTAAAAATGTTCTTAGCGTCATATCTTCATTAGAAACAGACCTTGGCAAACTTGATGAAATATTAAAAAAACAGCTTTCAAATCTAAAAACTTTATATGACAATACGGCGACTATAGTAAAAAATGTTGAAAATGAAACTATTTTTGATAACAAATATGGAATCTACAATAAAAGATATCTACTTAATAAAGTCGAACAAGAGATACAGCTTATAAAAGAGTTCAAACACAAAAGCAGTATCATAATGATAGAACTGTCACACGAGCTTACAAATGAAGTAGAGAGTGAAAAAGCCATCATGCTTATGACAAGAACCATCGCAAGACTGCTAATGAAAACATCCAGAAGAAGCGATACTGTCGCGCATTACGGTGGCGGTGTTTTTACAATGCTTCTAAAACATACGGACATCGACAGTGCTATCAAAGCTGCACAAAGATTAAGCGAACTCGTTCAAAACAGTAATTTTTTCCTTGCAGATAAAGAGATTGAACTCAAAGTTTCTATCGGGATAACTCCTGTCGTATCGGAGTCTACAACCGAAGAGATCATAGCAAATGCCTTAAAAGCTATGGAAAAAGCGTATAAAGACCCATCTATCACTTACGCATTGGTTGTTGAAGAAAAACAGCCACAACCGCAAGTACAGCCGCAAGAACAACCGCAAGCAAAACAATGAGAGACCAAACCATAGATGAACCTTACAATCCTTACATATCCAGATAAAAGATTAAAACAAGTATCAAAAAATATTACTGTATTTAATGAAAGTATACACAAACTTCTAGACGCAATGAATAAGACTATGCTTGAGTCAAACGGCATAGGACTAGCAGCCATTCAAGTAAATCATCCGTTAAATATACTTATTTTAAATATTCCAGACAGTGAGGGTGAGCAGCATCCTGATAATCTTATGGAGATCATCAATCCCGTCGTCATAAAAAAAGAGGGGCAGACAACTTACCAAGAAGGGTGTCTCAGTGTACCCGGGTTTTATGAGGATGTAGAGCGTTTTGAGACCGTAACGATCAATTATCAGGATAGGTATGGAAATACAAAAACACTGGATGCCACTGGACTTCTAAGTATCGCGATCCAGCATGAGATGGATCATTTAAAAGGAAACCTTTTCATTGAAAAACTCTCTTATGCAAGACGAAAAAAATTTGAAAAAGAGTATAAAAAAGCCCTAAAAGAGAAAAATATATAGTTTTTCTCTAAAAATATTTCAATCTGCAATAAAAACAGTATCATTATTTCATTACGATATCCTTACATGTAAGGAGCTAAGATGAAACAAGTCAACTGTGCTACATATGAGGGAATTGAAGCCAAAGTCGTTCAAGTAGAATCCACGCTTACCAAAGGCTTGCCCTCATTTAGTATTGTCGGTATCGCTTCAACCTCCATCAATGAATCAAAAGAACGTGTAAATAATCAAAGACGATTAGATTTTTTCAAAGATAATTATACTTTAGCATTTATGAGGAGTAAATCTGAGCTCTTCTGAACTAAAAATCTTTAAAGAATTTAGCGTTTCTATTCAGGATGAATTTAAAAATAGCTATTTTTATGTGAGCTATATCGGTGCCCCATTATCAGATAATAGAACTACAGCAAACAACCTACTGGAGTTTCCACTATATATCAATCAAATAAGCAAACAAGATAATAAGCTAATATCTGTAAAAAAAATTACCGCTGACTGGCAAGCAATACATTGGTTTTATATTGGACAAGAAGTACTTAAAGACGGTTCCCAAATAGAACTTGAAAATCATATGAAAGCATTCGAAGGTATCATTCATACAACTAATATCCATATCCCGAATCCTAAAAAATATCAAGTCCGCACAATGAAAGAGTTTTTTTCTCAAACAAATTATAGACTTTATGAAAAGTTTAATAACATAGAAGTAATTCAAGATGATCTGATATATACATATATTGACCATAATGGTTATAAAATTCATATCCCGGCAATGGAGACGTTACGCCATTTCTACGTAGATTCTCATCACAATACCTTCCTCAAAAACATCTTTATGCCTAATGCAATGGATATAGGCAATATGTATAGAATATTTAGAGAAATTGAAATCCCGATTGGATATACAAAGGCCTATTATTTACTTATGGATCCATTAACAAAAAAAGATGATAGATTTAAATTGGCATACTTCCTGCACAAAGATGAATTCAAAAATATGTTTAACAATGTTTGGTATGCATGGAATAACAAAGGTATCATTGAATCTCCTATACCATCTGATAAATCAATACACTTTGAAGCAAGATACAGAAGTACTCAAGATGGTATTCTTATATTAAGAATCTATAGATCTACCTTGCTGAACTTTGACAGAATAAAATTGAATTGCAAACATCCGAATGATTATGATCCAAAAACAGAAAATAAACGAAGAGATAAAAAAAAAGACATTCAGAAAAATCTTCCAGGCAACACTAACAATAATGTCTCTACAAAAGAACCTATCAATCCAAATAATTTAGATTTCAATACAAATCGTCCTATTAGTTTGTACAATGATCTATATGGTATTGAAGGTTTGTCTGTTGAAGATATCTCGGCCGGTAAGCAAGAAGATCGAGGAGGACGAGTCAATTATGTGAAGACAAAGTCGACCACTCTTAGCACGTCATCAGAGAAAAGTTCACAAGGAGACGGCACATCAGTCCAAGAGACCGAAGAAAACGCTCCTAAAGATGAAAAAGCTATCTCTCTATCCACGGAAAATAATATTCAGGAAATTATTCAGGACATTGTCGAACAAGGCTATTCCGTTATTAGTGTTAAATCTCAATATTTCAAACTACCCGATTGCAACGAAATTGAAAAAGACGATGATGGCAATACAGTTCCCTGCACAAAAGCGGAAGCATATATTGATGTCAAGAAAAAAATACGCAGAAAATACACCTTATTTCAGGTTAAACTTAGTGGAGTATCAGAAGATCTCTTTTGCCTAGATGTTGCGCCAAAAGGAAAGCAAAAACACATGCTTTTGTTATTTGCAGATTGTGATTTCAAGGACTACTTAAAAATTGTAGATGATTTGACATTTAAGCAGGTGACTGATGGTAATCATTTATGGTTAAAGGATAATAAATTGCCAAAACACACTAGAATGTTCGAACGATTGCGACATCATAAAACTGCTGAGGGTATGGCTAAAAAGATTATTAAAACAATCAAAAGCTTCTTAGTTCTAAAAAATAACTCATAGATTAATATACCATTTTGATTAAAACATTATATACTGATTTCCTGAACCTCCTGAGTTAATAGATATAGTACTTTAAAAGCTCCATCAGGATAGTTACCGTGTAGAATATTGTTTCTTAGATTCAGACCATTATAAACATCTTCAGACAGCTAAAAAAATCATTCAAACGATCGAAGATTTTTTAGTTTTCAAAAACATTCCAGCTGACAATTCTATTTGTAAATTGTAATCCAGCTTTTATCAGCTTCTTCTTTGGTTATGCTATCTAATATGGAGATAACATGACGTTGTTCATTTGCTAAAAATGTTCGATAAGCATATTCGCTTTATTGACCGGAGAAAGTAGGTATTATTGGAATATTAGTTATTCATTATTAAAGTTTAATTATTAAACTTTAATAATAGACTTTTTAGTGTCATTCCACTTGAACGGTAAAGATTTTCTTTTGCCTGATGGAATTAATAACTCTTTTACTAGGTGTTAACTATTAAATTACTCATTTAATAACTACCTATTTTAAGTAATTAATAAATATAGAAGTTGCGACGTCGCAACTTCTATATTATAGAGTTTAAATATTAGCAATCAGCTTTACGCCAATGTGCTGGATTTGGTTTATCTTGAAGATGTCTCTCTCGTGCAACATGAACAGTATAACCTTGTTTACAAGCCCATTCTTCTGCATCACGTTGCTTGTCAAACATCTTTATCTCTATTCCATTAACGATGACTACATGATGTGTAACCCCATGAGTTTGATCATCTGACTTTGGTCTATATTCAACATAAGCATTAGACATATAACACTCCTTTTATCAATTTCAAAATATTATATCTTGTTTGTATGAACTAAAAAAGTTTCTCATGAACAACTTTTCAAATATAACGTATAATGCCAATATAATTAATCACTTATTTTCTTCGTGTATTCTGCCTAATAGAAATAATAAATTGATATATCAAATAAGAAATTATCACTTTATATATAATAAAACTGAAAGTCACATCACCTTCACTTGGTTTTGTTGAAAATGGATTTAAATTCTTTGCAAGACTATTGAAAAAATCCTCTGGTAACACATAGGGTAAAATCCATATTATATATGCATATAAGGTTGTTAACATTAATAAAATCATAGTATTCTGAACTATTTTATGTATGAATGGAGATTGACTTAAATAGTTGTCTATCAAGACATTAACAGTTACAAATATACTAATATAAAAGATATATATGACGGCATCTAATCCACTTGTATATAAAAAGCCAATAGCAAAAATCCAACTTAATGCCATTACCCAATTTTGCGAATGATCTGAAGATAAGTTGTGAATTGTAAATACAAACCATTCAAAAGGATTCTTCCAACCTAACTCTTGTTGTCTTTTTAACATTTCTAACGCATAAAATCTGTTTGCTTCGATTATATTATTCTGTTTTTCAAACGTGTGCTTTATAATTCTAGCAGTCTCACGATTAGCCATTTTAGCCTTCATATTTAAAAAATTTGCTTCTTTTTTAAATATAGAATCTTCAAAATCTACTGTTTTTTTAAACTCCGTTTTCCTGAAAAGTACAAGTTCTGAAAAGGTTGTATATTGGAAATTTACGTCATTGTTAAATTTGACTTCTGTAAAAACTGATATATCTTCAAAGTTCGTTTTATTAAAATTAACATTTGTAAATGTTGTTTTGTAAAAATCGCAAAGATCTTTAAACCTTGTGTTATATAAATTGATATTTTCTACCATGCACTCTTTAATTTTTACTTTTTCATAAAAAATTATATTTTCTGCTCGCAAATCTTTAATTTGGCAATTGAGAAATGAGATTCTATTCTTATATTCAGAATGTAAAAACAATGAGCCTTCAAATTCACAATGATTAAACTGAAGAGGCTCTGTAAGTAAATATTGTGAAAAATTTGCATCATCTAAAAATTTACATTGATCAAATGTAATTTCTATTTGATTAAATATAGTATTCAAGCCTTCAATTCGTCCATCCCTAGGATGATCGAAAACATTAAAAGAATAAAAATTTGTCCCCAAATCCATTACATTGTCTACATTAGAATCATATGGAATATCTAATTGAAAACTTGGAAAAATAACACCGCTATACACCAGCTCTTCTTCTAATGTATCCCAAAAAGAATGCTCATACATTCCATCTAGTTCATTTTGAATATATTTCCAAAATAAATTAACTTTTCTATTATCCCACTGTTTCTTACCATCACTATCAATATGAAACCAACCGTTATCTTCACTTTTGTCACAATGCAAAATACATTTACTTTGTTCAGTGTCAAAACTTAATTCCTCTTTAAACTCCTGCTCACAGACGGTACAAATATGCATTTTATCCCATTCCTATCTATAATCTCATCACTTTATATTACTAT
>JAHJGM010000007.1 GCA_018824305.1 bacterium | reverse complement strand
TCACTATCAAGGGACTTCTTGGCGTTTACTCCGACCCAAAGCGCGACAAAAGGTTTCACACGGTCTCAGTCGTGTTTACATGTAAGGCTTACGGAAAACCCATCGGTGCCGATGACGCAAAAGAAGCGATTATCGTCCCGCTTGACTCCAAAAAACTGCAAGACCTGGTGTTTGACCATTCCAAGATTATCCGTGACTATATTCATAAATCAACACTCTAAAACTAATACAGTAGAGACTTAAATTACAATTTATGCAGCTCTTTAATAATCTGCATCTGTCTATTTGCTATAAACGGCATTAGAGTGTTTTCCACACTATGTGTTTCATTAAGCCGTACTATCAGTATGAACATATCCGCTATGGGAATAATATTGCGGACAATGCCGCTAAACTCTACCTCATTATCTATGAATTTGACTTGCATTGTTAGATTTGTACCTATTTCAATATCATACAGATGGCTGGTCATAATAATAAATGCATTTGTTGAAAGTGAATCCAATTCAGCGGTTATATTGTTTTTAGGTGATTTGATCATAATGTCCATATGTTTTTGAAGTTTTACTTGCACACTTTTTCGATCTAACGGGGATGTTTCAACCGCTTCGAAATCACCCAATAAAACTTTTTCATTGATGACATCTACATTTCTCACCATACCTTTAAAATGCGGTTTTTTTGGCATCTCGATATATACGCAATCGTTATTAGATAAAGAAAATACTGAGATTCTTTTTAAACCGACCATCATCAAATCATTCGTAACATCCAAGATCACAGCGTCTGATTTTATTCCTATCTCCAAGTAATAGTTTGTGATCGGAACGGTCTGCTTCATATCATGAAATTTTCCCATTTGTTGAAGAAACAATCTCTTGTTTTTGAGGCGTTCTTTTTCTTGTTCATGGATGGCACTCTCTTCATACACAAGTTTCGTATTATTGTATTCTACATGATTGAGCAAAGTCTCGCCGCGCTCCAAAGCACTTTCTTTTGTATCGCTCTCGTGAAGTAGGACAATGGCAGAACTGACATCGAGCTTACTTGCATATTTATCTTTTGATAATATGCTGTTTATTTCTTTTACAATCTCTTCTCCTGTACTTAAGGTCATTTTGTTACTGAGCACTGCAAAACGATCAATATCGATTCTGGCAGATTCATGGGGAAAATGTTCTTTTAGCACCTCTGCAACATTTTTTAGGAGATGTTCGCCATTCTCTTTGCCATGTACCTCATTCATTATTTTAAAACCCTGCAGATGGATCATGAATATTTGGAAATTATTATTAGGAAATTTTTTTAGTTTTTCGTCAATCATCTCTTCAAATCTTCGTAGATTGGCTAAATTGGTTAAAGGATCTTTATAGACTAGTTCACTTAATTTCTTGATGTTTTTTTGCTGGTTGGTTATATTTGTCAATGTAAATATATAATCATTTTCATCTTGAACCCTAACTACTTTCATCTGCATTAAAGATTGTTGATTTGCACTATGATTAAAAAATTCTACTTTACTCATACCATTATTATTTTTTATAATATTCTCTATCCATTTGTCGTACTCTTTTGCTTTAAACATTGCTTCAAATTGATGAACTTTTTTAATAAATTCTAATGGATATGAAAATTTATTTTTAAAATCTTCTATGTCATGAACTCCTGTCATGGTAAAAAGTGCTTTGTTCGCCAAATAGAGCTTATTATTGTATATTTTAAAGATAATGTTATCTTGCATGTCAAGAACGGTTTCCAGACGGTTTAAGTAAAGTTCAAGTCCTTGAGTCTTATGTTTTTCTACATATTTGGCAAGATTTTTTCTATCAAAGTTTGCAAGCACACCGGCAAGATTTCTATCGAACACTTCAAAAATCTTTTTAATTGATGCAACATCATTGGCAAAATCCGGATACTGTTCCCAAAGTATATTTAAGATTGTTGTACGAAGTCCGACACATATTTTAAAGATATCTTCGGATCTGATATTTTTTTCAAGCATATAATCAACGAACTTGCTCATGATCGGACAGTCGTCAGGCTTTTTTTTGCCTTCAAGAACCCGGATGTTATACAAAACAATATCCGTAGCGAATTTGACGGAAAACGCTTTTATGTTTATGTGGTATTGTATAAAGATATTTTTTACGGCTTCACTCCCAAGCCATAAATCGATCACACTAGAAACTCGTTTTTCTAGCCATGTTCCGATAGGAAAAACTGTGTCCATATCACACCCCCTAATATTACAAAATCCATCTAAAATGTTTTAGTAGATTAAGATCAATATCTAGTTAGAGTACAGGTCAGATTATTCTGACACCTTTCAATACTTTCACCCATTGTTTTATTTTTGATAGTTTTTCACCTAACAAGATCATAAAAAAACAATAAACATATAAACTTGTTATAACCAAACGATACAACTCTACAGTTGCATTTATGTTGCAATCAAATGAATAGCAGATAAAACTTTTTAAAATTACACTTTAGCGAATAAACTTCTTTGAGTTCGCATCTTCAACAAGTTGATTTGCCAAAAGTGCCACATTATCCGCCACATAGTTAGTCTGTTCAATGCTGATCGAGTTTTCCTGTGTAGTTTTGTCCAACTCTGAAATAGCAAAACTGATTTCAGAAATCTCATGCATCTGTTCATGAGAAGCAGTCAGAACGCTGTTAATTATATTTGCTGTCTCATTGATTTTCATATTGACTATGTCAAGTCCTTCTATCATCTGTTTTGATATCTTTAGACCGTCATTTGACTTTCTATTTGCACTCTCTGCAAACTCCTTTATCAGTTTTGCAGCTTCCGCACTTCTAGTCGCAAGTTTTCTGACCTCAGTCGCCACAACCGCAAATCCTCTTCCCGCAGCACCGGCGCGCGTCGCTTCTATAGCAGCATTAAGACTTAAAATGTTTGTCTGTGACGCAATATTTTCAATGATTTTCACTGTGTTGCTGATCTCTTGAGTTGTATTATGGATATCAGTCACTGCCAAGATAGTATCATTTGCAAGAGATTTAGTTTGTTCAGATGAAGCTTTTGCCTCACTTGCAAGGGTTCCCATATTATTCATATATTCTGTGTTCGTGCGTACTTTTGCCGTTATGCTTTCCAAAGATGCCGCGGACTCTTCGAGTGATGCGACTTGCTCTGTGGTGACAGAGCTTATCAAGTCTGTTGAGTTTTTCAGTGTATTTGCAGATTCCGCCAGATCAGATCCGTTTTTAAACGACTCTCTGAGCATTGCATTAACCTCTTCACTCAAACCGTTTATCTCAGAGATCATCTGTTTAATATTACCCTGCCACATTCCATTTTGAATGACAACGGTAAAATCACCCTCTTTTACAGCTTGCGAGAGCTGTTCTATCTCCTCGGTTGTTTTACTCATCGCACTTATAAAACGGTTAAAATAACGGATCGTCTCAGCTACCATACTTGTACTTGTACTCGCTGATTCATATATTTCTATTGGAACAAAATTTCCCTGTTGAAGAGCAAACAATCCTAAACCCAACTGCCCAAATAAAATATTTTCGGTATTTCTTCTTCGTGTATATGCGGCTGCACCCTCACTCAGGAGTGTATATATTTCCTTGTATTGCGGATCATTCGGTATTTTTCCTAAAGCAGGGATCTCATTGATCTCCTGACATACAAAGCGATTGTAATCCAAAATATATTTTTTGATAATCTCAAAATCATTCATACTGTTTATAATTCCTCTATTCCATAGTCTTATATAATTGTGCGTAGCGTCTCACTTCGCCATCGGTCGGCTTTCTTCGGATGGAAATATAGTGTCTAGAACCATCCGCTCCAATCATAGGAGCTACCGTCGCGTACACCCAGTAGTAATCTCCGTTTTTACATTTGTTACATACAAAACCGTTCCAGATCTCATCGTTTTTTATTGTCTTCCACAGATCTGCGAATGCTGCTTTTGGCATATCCGGATGGCGTAAAATGTTGTGTGGCTGCCCCATCAACTCCTCATAGGTGTATCCGCTCATCGTTACAAAATCCTCGTTTGCAAAAACGATCTTCCCCTTCTCGTCAGTCTCTGATATAATCAGCATACTTGGCGTCATAATTTTTTCTTTCATTTTTTTCCTTTACTTCAAGTTCATCATCTATTTTGCAAAAAAATCTGTCTTCTTAAAAAAACTGTATCTCCTCACCGTGATTTGCATCTATGGCATTGCCGCTAAAAGCATCTTGCTTCTCTTTTGCCGTTTGCAGCGACTTCATAAGGCGCGAGGACAATTTATCGATACTTTGTCCCAACATGCTCTGATCTTCTCTTATGGCGTGCAGATAGACGTTGATATTTTGTTCAATCATACTAATCGCTTCATTTACGGCACTAATCTGTTGCGAAATGATGTCATGGTACTGAAAACCCTGCAATGTTTTCTCATCTGGTTGAAGTTTATTATCTTCAAGAAAACTATAAAAAGAGACTACGGAGCGTTCTGACAATAGAAGAACCTCTTGCTGCACATTATCAATGTGTCTTAATATCTCCACAATAGAAGATAAAACATCTTCCGTTTTATTTAAACCCATCTTTATCCTTTATATCCCATTAACTAATTAAAAAAACACTAAATCATCTTCATGATCTTCAACGACAGGCGGTACGATCATATCTTTGATTAGTTCTGCATCATTGATAATCGAGTCATTGAAAAATTTTGGCTTGTCTGATTCTTGTCCCCATACTTCGACCATAAATGTTTGTAGACCAGAACAAAATCCACTGATCAAAGAGTGAAAAATCTCGCTTTGCATCGCAACTTTTTCAGACTCATTGCTAATGACTTTTCCAAACTCCAAGATAGCCGTACCCATATCACAAAAAAACTGATAATGCATCAAAACATTGCCATAACGCATCAACGAAGCTCCAAGTTTTTCTATATATTCAGCGTTAGCACCCATATCGGTAAAAGCATTGATAATCGTCGTATCTATATCAATAAGTAGATCATGGAGATCTTCTCTGTCATCAGAATCCAAAAGATTAAAATAGTCTTGGTACATAGAGTCATGTTCAATTGTTGCCGCTGTTTGTACGGGCTGCGTAGGAAAAAACTCGAACATATCATCATCTTCATCCTCTACTTGAGGGGCTTGTATCGGTTGAATCACTTTAATTGGTTGCAACTCTGCTTTCATCGGGCATTCTGAGCGGCAGGAAACCTCTAGAGCCGCTTCATGTTGATTTTCCAATATATTTAAATAATGCAGCAACAACTGTCGTTCTTGGACTTGTTCACACACTTTAAAAAGGACCTCGTATATCCCTGATTGCGTATAAGGCTTAGGGATAAAACCGGAAATACGCTCATTTAAGAGTCGCATCAAGAGCACTGGATCATCTTTGCGCTCACTGCATACGATAATCGCCTGAAATATATCCTGTCTATGAATATCGGAAATAAATCGATTGATATCACCGCTAAATGTATCGATATCGATAAGGACTAAATCAAACTTCTCGCTGCGATAAAGATACAATGCCTCCTCGGCATTCGCAACATAAGTTATCTGCCTAAAAAAACATTCAAGATTATCTCCCATAATAACGCGATTTTCCATATCTTCTTTAACTGCTAAAACAGTAAGTTGTGATGCAGTCTCTTTCAATATTTTTGTATACATCATGACTTCTTTTTAATTATCTCTACAATCTCTTCAAGACTCAAAGCTCCCATGGAAGCCCCCATCTCAACAGCTACTTTTGGCATACCGTAAACCACACAGCTTGATTCTTCCTGCGAATAGGTCTTTGCTCCGCTTTGCAACATCTCTTTGAGCCCTCTGGCTCCATCATCTCCCATGCCCGTAAGAATAAATCCTATGGCATTTGCGCCTGCCTCATTGGCGCATGAACGAAACAGGACATCCACGCTTGGCTTATGACGACTCACTTTTGGACCGTCTTTGATCTCCACACAATAGGAACGCCCATCCCGCTTAACCATCATATGTTTATCACCCGCAGCTACCAAGACTCGCCCATGTAACAGTTTGTCACCATGTTCCGCTTCTTTTACGCTCACGGCGCAAAGTCGGTCCAATCTCTCTGCAAGAGACTTTGTAAACCCGACAGGCATGTGCTGTGTAATCACAATAGGCGGAACATTCGCCGGCAATGCGCTCAAAATACGTTCAAGTGTCTGTACTCCGCCCGTAGACGCACCGATAGCAATGATTTTTTGCATTGTCGGTACCATTTTTGATTGCAGCGGCAATATGACATCGGCACTGTTCTTAGTCCTATCGTCTATGACAATCGGAGTGATTGGTTTTGAAGCGGATCGCACTTTCGCTTTAGCCGCAGCTTTGATCGCATATAAAAAAAGTCCTTTTGTCTCTTCAAAAAAACTCTTAACGCCGATTTCAGGCTTCGCGATAACTTCTACAGCGCCCAAAGATAACGCTTCCATCGCATTTTTTGAACCTTTTTGTGCTACTGATGAACATATGATGACAGGCACAGGATGCTCGATCATGATTTTTTTCAGATATGTAAGCCCATCCATGCGCGGCATCTCAATATCAAGAATAATGACATCAGGCCACCCTTTTCTAGTAAACTTCTCTTGTGCAAGTATCGGATCGGAAGCACTTCCCATAAGAATAATTTTCTTGTCATCTTCTACAAGTGCAGCTATCGTGGTTCGTACGACCGCAGAGTCATCGATAATAAAGACTTTTATCATATCTTCCATAGCTTATCCTTGTAAAATTTCATCGATTTTCTCGAAAGCTTTTGTCAAAGTCACATTCGTATATTTCATCGCATCACTTTGAACCGACCTTTTAAATCCAAGAAATCGTATCGTCTTTGCATCTGTAGCTTCTTGTATGGCTACTCTTAACTCATAGTCGATATCTCGGTTTAAATGAGCCAATTCATAAACGGAGAGATGGAATTTTCTAGCATATTTTATGACATCGCTGTCTGTCAGAAAAACTATATTTTTATCTTCATCTTTCACATACGATATCAACCCCTGATCATCAAAAAATCCACGCTTATCGCCTAAGAATATATCAAATTGGGCGTAGATATCTCTTGACTCGTTATGGCGGTTGAGGACAAATAAAATCTTTGGTTTTTTAATGCTGTCTCGTATAGACATGTAGGTCATTATCGCATTGATGGCATCTTGTTCACCGTCAAGAAGAGGAATAATGACAAGATTAACAGCGTAGATCATACCGCCCTCCATCAAGGCAGAGAGTACGGCTGTGGCTGTTTTATTTGCACCTATGTCAAGAATCATATGATTGTCTTCACAGATGATCTCACTGAGTTTGTCTTGTATATCTTTATTTACAAAAATCTTATGCGGTTCTATTATGGCACTAGCTTCAAATGCACTTGCATCGTCGTTTTCATTGTCCAGCTCATAAAATTTTACGACTTGCTCAAAACGATTAAAAATATAGGGTGCCAAAAGCTGCATCGCGACGGTACTTTTGCCCACTCCGCCTTTTGTATTGAGTACGATACATTTCAACTTATTCATATCTTTTTCCCCTTTCTTTAATTCATAGAAGTTTTTACATAAACTGAGCCGTCAATACTTGAAATAACGACTTTTCTTCCCTTGGTGCCACCGACATCACGCGCGACGATCGGAATCTTCAAATCCGACAATATATGCTCGGCGATCCTGATATTTTGCTCACCGACACAAAAAGTTGTTTTTGCCAGATTGATCGAGGCACCTCCAAATATTTTTGCTACAAGATTGTGCTTCACGGCTCCTTTTAAAATCATCTCATCCACTAGTTTTAATATGCTTATATTCCCGTATTTAAGTGATTTGAATCCCTCTCCGTTCCAAAGCGGTAAAAGATAATGGTTCATGCCTGCTACACAATTCTTTGAGTCCCAAAGACATACGGCGACACATGAACCAAGAACGGTCATGATCTCCAATGGCTCATTTGTGACATATAGCTGTTCCTGAACGATAATCTTTAATGAGACCGACACTAAAATCTACTTCCCTCTTCATCTTCAAAAACAAAAGAAGATGTGTCACCTGATGTCTCTTTATTTTCATCAGGCTCTATAGGCAAAGAGATTTTAAATGTATTGTAACCCTCATCCACGCTGTAAGACACCGCTCCGCCAAGAAAAGTGACCAGATGTTTTACGATGGCTAGTCCAAGACCAAGACCATGGTGTACGCGGCTAAAATCAGATCTTTCTCTATAAAAAGCATCATACATTCGACTTTGTTCTTCTATCTGATGACCTAGGTTAGATACGGTAAAAATGAGATTTTTATTTTCCATGTACCCCTTAATCACAACTTTACTTTCTTGCAAAGAAAAATCAAATGCATTTTCTATAAGATTTTGAAAAATCAAAAAACATTTATCACGGTCATAATAGATAAACTCATCAAAGGAGAGTGAACTCTCTACTGCTATAGATTTATCCTGATAGATAAACTGTTGCGTATCCAAGATATCGTGAATCATATCTTTCATACTGAAATTGGAAAGATATTTTGAGACTCCTGTCGTCGATTCAATCTCTGCACCTGCCAAAATGTTGGAGAGCTGGGAGTTTAACGTCAAGATATCAACAAATATCATATTGATACTTTCCCGCATCTCCTCTTTTGTCTTCTCTTTATCTTCGATAATATCTCTCATCAGCATAGTGATTGTCATCAACGGATTATTAAACTCATTATGAATGAGACTTAAAAATCTGGTCTTATCTTCCTCTGCGATCAGAAGTTTTGCATTGAGTCTTTCAATCGTCGCAGACATCTCACGCATCTGCTCCATCATGCTGTTTGTATCCAAACCTGCATCTGCACTGCTATCTTCAGATAATTTGCTTGGACAATATTTGTCGATGGTCATATTGATTGATTTTTGAAGTGTCGTCAATGCATTGATTTTTATTATCCAATCATCAAAGCCGGCCTCTTTGCCGTTTTGTAATGCTTCTTGCGTATTTTCTGTAGTCAGCGCTACTACAGGAATCTCTTTATACTTATCTATTTGACGTAACTTTTTCAATACATCATAACCCGACATTACCGGCATATTGATATCTAAAAACAGCAAGTCAAATTCTAAAGAATTTGACTCTAATTCATCTAGAAAATCAGCCGTTTTTGAAAATGTACGGATAGTGATCTCTTTATTTTGAACTCTATTCTTAAGTAATATCTCAATAGTCTTCAATACTGATTTGCTATCATCTACAAATACAATCTGTTTGGGCATCTTAATCCTTTATATAAACAGTCGGGCGAATCTGTCTTACTTGATTTGTGATCTTATTTAATGTTTCAGAATGTCCTATAAACAGATAGCCGCCCTTTTTAAGTGCTTTGATAACATTTTCTACAATAATTTTTTTATTTTCATTATCGAAATATATAAGCATATTTCTCAAAAAAATAACATCGAACTGACCAATCTGAGAGGATGGCGGATACATCAGGTTTGCATGAAGAAAGGTACAGTTTCTTCGTAAAGTATCATCGATCAAAAAAAAGCCTTCGTACTTATTTGTACCTTTTAGACAATAATTTTTTAGATATTTTTTATCGATTTTTGTCGCATGTTCCATAGGAAAAAGACTCTGTTTTGCTTTTTCTATCACTTCCGTATTGATATCGGTACCGACTACTTCCCAACTGATATTTCTTGGCACTAACCCTTCATCAAGGATCATTGCCAAAGTATATGCCTCAGCCCCTATACTTGCCGCTGCACTCCAAACTCTATACTTGCTTCCTTTGAACTCAGGCAGAAGAGAATTTTTCAAATAATCAAAATGGTGCGGTTCTCTAAAAAAGCTTGTTTCATTCGTCGTGATAATATCTATCATCATCTGTAACTCAAAACTGTCCTCATTCACAAGACGATAATACTCATCATAAGAATCAATGCCGTAATGACGTAATCTCTTAGCCAATCTGCTTGTCAGCAGATTTTTTTTGGCATCGGAGAGGTGTATACCGCTCTCCTCTCGTACGAGGGTTTGAAATTTCTTAAACGTGTTATGAATAATCGGCATTTAGACTCGTGCGAATGTAGATATCTGTGTCTGTAGATCTTCGACATCAAGCTTATGGATCACGGCATCGACACCCTGCCTTTTAGCCTGATCGATGATAGACGTGTTCGCCATATTGGTATTCATAATAAATGGGATCGTCGCCGTTGTTTTATTGGACTTCACTTCACGCAAAAGAGCCATACCGTCCATCACAGGCATCTCGATATCGCTTAGTATGAGTGCGACATCATCTGCATCCATTTTCATCAATCTGTCAAGCAAAGCTTTTCCGTTATCAAATATTTCAAAATTAAGTCCCATCTGAGACATCGTCTGTTCAACAGCTCTTTGAACGATTTTACTGTCATCTGCAAACAGTATTTTTTTTGTCAGGGTCAACTTGCCCAATGAACTTATCTTATTGATCTCATTTTGATGCGCTTCCGGAAAGATCTCTGTCAAAAGTGCATCAGAATTAAAAATGATACAAAGTCTGTTTTCGCCCGCTATAGAGAGTTCTGTGATTTGAGAACTTTTAGGATCTCTTTGTGAGTTATCGATAAGCTTGTTTGCATCAATATTTTGAATACCGATCACATTTTTGATAACGACACCGAGTCTTTGATGTCCAAATGTACATACGACGATTAATTCATAGACATTGTCTTCAAGCGGCTCTTTTCCCAGCCATTTGTCAAAATGAACGATGGAACACATCTCTTCTCTTATCTTTGCCGTACCGACCATCGCGCCATTGGATTGTGCGTTTTTGACAATATTGAGTTCTTTGTTAACGATCAGCTCTTCCACTTTTGCCACATTGATAGCATACAGATCATCATATCCGTTGCGAAATATGACATATTGACTAGTTACATCCGCATTGCTCGTTACAAGACGGATAAGCTCATCGCCGTTATCCATACTGTTTTGGTGTGCATTTTCACTTTTGTTCATTGTTCATCCCTTATAAACTATATTTTTGCTGCACGCGGGATAAATCAATGATATTGAGGATTCCGTCTATATCCAAAAGTGTCATAAATTTACCGTCTACTTTTGCCATCATCTGCATAAACTCTTTTCGGATCTTAGAACCAAACTCCGGTGCATCCATTTTATGGGAGGGGAGCACTTCATAGACCTGATCGACCATATCTACGATGAGTCCTACTTCCATATTCTCTCCCTCGACTTCTGTGTCGATAGTGATAATACAGCTTTTCTTATCGATACTGCTCTTTCCCAATCCAAGTCTATCAGGCAGGTCCAATACAGGGATCACATTCCCTCGAACATTAGTCACACCTGCGATGAAGCTTTGCATCATCGGCACGCGTGTAACCTGTGTGTATTCGATGATCTCACGCACATAGGTGACATTGACCGTGAACATCTCGTTTTTGAGAAAAAACGAAAGGAACTGGTTCCCTTCGTTACTCTTTTTTGTTATCTCTGCCATAATATCCTCGTTTTAGAAAGCTTTAAAATCTTTTTTATTTATACCTGCAATCAGTTTTTCTTCATTACCATTATTTTGTTTAACAACTCTCTTCTCATCGATTACGTGCTTCTTCTCTTGAGATTTCTCTTTTGATGCACCTTTTTTAGAAGTTGTTCCCGCCTCACTGTCGCTTACAATGAAAAAAGACATCATGTTGCTTAGTCCCTCAGCCTGAGCCGTCATCTCTTCAGAAGCACTTGAGAGTTCTTCACTTCCTGCGGCATTTTGTTGTGTCACACTGTCTAGCTGCGTCATAGAACCGTTGATTTGAACGATGCCCGTATTTTGCTCTGCACTTGCCGCGGCGATCTCTTGTACGAGTTCGGCTGTTTTACGGATATTTGGAATGATCTCTTTGATGAGTTCTCCCGCACGTTCCGATACCGTTACGCTGTCAGTCGTGATCTTACCAATCTCTTGCGCTGCCACTTGAGAACGCTCTGCAAGTTTTCTAACTTCAACCGCAACAACTGCGAAACCTTTTCCATGTTCACCTGCACGCGCCGCTTCGATTGCCGCATTGAGTGCAAGAAGATTTGTTTGGTATGCAATATCTTCGATAATGCTGATTTTGCTTGCAATCTCTTGCATTGCTGCAACAGTTTTATCTACCGCATCGCCACCTTGTTCTGCCATACCAGAAGCATTTGAAGCCATCTCATCTGTGCGTTTTGCATTTTCAGCATTGAGGTTGATACTGCTTGTCATCTGCTCGATCGCCGAAGCTGTCTCTTCAAGGTTGCTTGCCTGTTCTGTCGCACCGTTACTTAAACTTTGTGCAGTCGAGCTTACCTGTTCACTTGCAGCTGTGATCTGAAGCGCCGTACTTTGAGCTTCAGTTATCACTTCTTGAAGTTTTTCAGCCATAGAGTTCGTCGCAGTTTTAATCGCTATAAGGTCACCTTTAAAGTCACTCTTAATACGCGCTCTTAAATCTCCCTCAGCCATTTTGCCAAGAACCTCTCCAGCTTCGCCGATAGCACCTTGAACATTTGCCGCCATATCGTTTACGGCGCGTTTGAGAACGTCATAATCCCCTTTGTACTGTGTCGTAATACGGGTCGAATAATCTCCATCGGCAACTTTGACCAATGCGCTTACACCGTCAGTTACAACTGCCGCGTTGATAACCGCCAACATCTCATTGACACCGCTTAGAATCGCTTTCCAATCGCCTTGAAATTTCTCGGCGTCCGCTTTTGCGCTTAGTTTTCCATCTTTTGCTGATTCTATCAATCCTGTCAATTGTGATTGCATCGCTTTGATCGTCTCCAGCATCCCTGCCATTGCTGCTTTGAGTTGACCCGTCTCTTCCTCTGAATCTACCGTAATTTTGACTGACATATCACCCTTAGCGATACTTTCTGCCACTTTAAGTACTTCTGATACTGGACCAGTAATGCTTTTGGTAATGAAAATCGCCATAACAACGCCGATAATTGCAGCAATAACTGAAAGTACAATCATCATCGTTCTTGCGCTAGCATAATCAGCGTCTGCCTGTGTTGCAGAGTCATTTGCCTGTTGTATTTGGTATGCTTTGAGTGCATCTGCAGCATTAAAAAAATTGTCTTGCAAAGCACGCACCTCTGTTCGAAGCAGTTGATACCCCTCATCCCGTTTATCGGCGCTTGCCAATTCGATGACACGATCCATAGATGCATCATATAATGCCTGTGAATCTAGTACGAGTTTTAATTTTTTTCTTCCATCGTCACTTTTGATGCTCTCATCTAGTTGTTTTAATATAGCATCAACTTTTGTACGATTTTCAGTAATCTTATCGATATTGCGTTTCATTGCCTCTTTGTCTGACGATAGCAGGATGTTTCTAATCCATGCACGAATATCGTTTGACAAATCGTTCATTTCCGCAACCGCGACCACTTTTGGAAATTTGTTAGTTGAGAGGTCTCCCATTCCGTCGTTCATGTCCGATAGCCTAGCAAGCCCCATCACTGCAATGACGGAAAGCAGCAATAACAGTGCTCCAAAGCCGATACCCAGCTTCATTCCTATTTTCATATTTTTAAACATTTTATTCTCCTTAATTTTTGTTTTGTCTTATTTAAAAGAGGTAGTTAACCTCAAAACGCCCGTCAAGACTGTCAGCATTTACTTTTTTTGTATCTGCATAACCAAGTCTTAAACGCCATTGTAAATCTTGCATAAAAGGGAAGTTTTGGATGAACCCTAAATAGTAGTAGTTTTCATCAAATTGCCCTTTGCTCTCATCCGCATCCATGTGAAGAACAGATAATTGCATAAATAAATCTTTATACACTCCTGTTTTGTTAGAGTTTACGGAGAGTTCTGCACGGTAACTTTTTGTGTTTGCAACCCAGTTAAATCTTGCCATAGAACGGGTGTACCCACCTGTAGGAAAACCCCTCCACGGTGCGATAAGGTCTGCCTCATCCATCACTTGCGTGTAGCCCAGGTTGAGTTTAAACACACCATAGTCCGCAACTAAACGGGCACCGACCATTTGAGACTCTAAAGAGTCCGCTTTTTTATATCCGCCGCTTGCTCCGCTTTGCCCTGCTAAAGTTCCGCTGTAAGCAGCTCCGCCGACTTTGCCCGCACCGTTGTCAAACTGTTTGATGTATCTCGCACCCGGAGTGATTGATAGAGCACCTACTTTTACTTTGTAGTTTGCCTCTGCCATCGCTTCAGAGACGAGTTCAGGAACACTATAAAACGAGGCATCAAGCTTAAGATTCTCTATAGATTTATTGCTAAGATCACCCGTGATCAGAGGCGCATCCGTCGGTTTACCCGCCGCTTTTAATCTTGTGTATGTAAGACCTTTGTGCATTGCGGAATCATCGTTTTGTGTCCAAGATGGATTTGTCGATGAACTCGAAGCAGAATCTCCGTACATAAGCACGGCATGTGAATCCGTATGGTCTCTTAATTTTTGCTCGCTTAGGTATGCAAGTTTTATATCCGTACCTGAAAGAGCTTTTGTCTGAACAACGACTCCGTCAAAAGTGTTTGGAATCATTTTGCTATCGTTTGATGCCGTATAAAATGTATCAACAATTTGACGACCGACACGCACTTCGGTTTTTGGGATACCCTTGTAGCCGATATACGCCTGACCCACAACTGCCATGGATTTAGAACCGCCGTTTGTAAAGTCGTGTCTGCTGATAACATCTTTACCCGATTTTAAACGCGCAGCAGGGTCTTTTGTATCATCAAAAAAACCTTGCGAATAGTACATGCCCGCCGTAAAATCAAAACCTGCAAATGTCGCAGTTTTATAGATAAGTGAGCCTCCAAGTCCGCTTATAAGATGCGAGTCTTGCGTTGCCGTCTCTTTTTCCCAACCATAATAAAATGTGTTTGAGCGAAGGCGTCCGTAGAACATCCCCTCTTTAAACATATCTGTAAAACTATCAACCGAGCTGGGTGTTTTATTGTAAGAGACTTGATAGTTCCCTTTTAATGAGTGCTTTGGTAAATTTTCATTTCCACATGCCAAGGATGCAAAAATGAGAGTTGACATGGCAACAACGCTAAGTTTTATTTTTTGATTCATCTCTTTTTCACTTTCTTTTAAATTTAATTGTCTATTTGTGCTTAAGTTTCATCTCATCAGTCACTCCTTGCACGCATACTTAAGATAAAACTCACAAGCATCGGCACATCAAGAATGAGTGCGACTTTTCCGCTTCCCAAGATAGTCGCACCGCTCACGCCTCGCAGATTTGAAAATATCTTGCCAAGAGGTTTGATGACCGTCTGGAACTCTCCAAAAAGCTCATCCACCACAAAACCGTAGCGTCTGCCCGCATAATGAACGACGATGATATTTGCCCTGCTTTCATCTTCGCTTTGCTGTTCTCCAAAGAACTCACCGACGTTGAGCAGTGGAAGAATCGTGCCGCGAAGGTCTATGTAGTTGTTGCCGTGCATACCCTCTTGTTCTTCATCACTGAGTTCTATACACTCGATCACCATATCTAAAGGGATCACATAAAAAGTCTCTCCGACTCTTACCAAGAAGCCATCGATGATAGCCAAAGTCAAAGGCAGACGGATGATAAAACTCGTTCCCTCTCCCACCTGACTTTTGATCTCGATATTGCCGCGAAGCGCTTCGATATTTCTCTTGACGACATCCATCCCCACACCGCGACCTGAAACATCCGTGATCTGCGCCGCAGTAGAGAACCCAGGCTCTAGTATAAGCTTGAAGATTGCCTGTTGCGTGAGATGGGTTCCCTCTTCGATGATTCCTTTTTCTACCGCTTTTTTGTAAATTACAGCCTCATCAAGCCCTTTACCGTCATCGCTGATTTCTATAACCACCGTCCCTGCATCATGGTACGCATCAAGCGTAAGTGTCCCTTTAGGGTTTTTACTGCCTCTATCTGCCGGAGCTTCGATGCCGTGGTCAATCGCATTGCGTACGATGTGCACCAACGGGTCTGTGATCTTCTCGATAACCGTCTTGTCAAGCTCTGTTTCGGCACCTTTGATGACCAGCTCAACCTCTTTGCCGAGTTTTTTGGAGAGGTCTAAAACGATTCTTTTAAAACGGTTGAAACTCTCGCCTATCTGAACCATTCGAATCTGCATCGCATTGCCACGAATATCTTCAAGCATGCGTGAGACAAGAGAAACAGACTCGATGAGTTCCGTGTTTTGAAGATCAATTGACTGCTGAACCACATTTGCATTGGAGATAACCATCTCGCCAATAAGGTTAATGAGTTGATCGATTTTGTCTGCATCTACGCGTATACTGTAATTATTTTGTGCTTTTTGCGGTTGAACCGGTGTAACTTTTGTCTCTGTTTTTGGAGTTGAAACAGGCTTTGCAACAGGTGTCTCTTCAGCCACAGTCGTTTCAACAACAGGGATATCTTCTACCAAGTTCAAAATACAGTCATCTTGAATAAATTCAAACACCTCTATGATCTCTTCTTTGCTTAGATGCGAAGAGAAGCGGATGTCAAACGAGACGTAACAAGCCGTCGGCTGAAGATCACTTAAGAATGGAATTGCACTCGTGTTGGCGCTTAACTCGAATGACTCTGAATTTTTACGCAAATAGGCAAGAAAACTAGCCGGTTCAAACCCCTGTTCCATTACAGAGGAGTCAAATGAGATCCCAAGCTTCCACAAATGAATATTTTTTGCATTCGTGAAATCTGCTTGATTTGCCGCAGTTAAATGTTCAGTTGCAGAATGTGTTGCGGCACTGTCTCCGTCAAGCTTCTCGCTTAGGATTGCACCCAAACTTTTTGTCACTTCTGTCAGTTTGGCATGTGGAAGTTCTTCGTTATTTGTCACTACCGCGAACTCTACGAGATTTTGCATATGATCTTTACACTCTAAAAAGAGTTCGCTCAACTCATCACTCATCTCTATTTTGCCGTTTCGTACCTGATCTAAAAGATTTTCGGCTATATGCGTAAACTCTACGATAAAATCGATCTTGTACATACCTGCCGTACCCTTGATGGTATGGGCAGCTCGAAAAACAGCGTTGATATGCTCATGATCCATTCCGTTTTCACGAATAACCATTAGAGAGTTTTCCATCGCTTCGAGAAGTTCAAGACTCTCTTCGCGAAACTCTTTTGCTATGTCACTAAAACTTATTCCGGAGATCATCTGTTACCTTTTTTATCGTTCAAATCATATCCATAGAGATTCATAAAATTCTTTACTGCATCATAGATACCTACACCATCAAACTTTTTGCCCGTCTCTGCGCAACTTTTTTGAAGCGATACTAAAAGTTGAAATCCTGCCGTGTCGATTTTTTCCGTATCTGAGAGATCTACACTGATCTCTTCTGCGCCGGAGAAAGCCGTTAAAAGCTCTTTTTTTAACTCTTCTACTTGATAGATCGTTAAATCACCTTGCGGATGCACTCGCAATATTGAAGCGTCCATTCTTACCATATCTTCACCTATCCTAATAGTTTCGCTACTGCACCGAGCAATTTGACCTTATCAAACGGTTTGACCATCCATGCTTTGACACCCGCTGCCTTGCCCGCTTCCATCTCTGACTGTCCCGTTACCGTTGTAAGCATGACTATAGGGACAAAACGATAAGAAGGTTCCTCTTTAATGAGACGCGCAAAAGTAAGCCCGTCCATCACAGGCATATTGACATCACAAATAATGAGATCCACCTGTGTCTGTTTCGCTTTATCCAAAGCAACTTGACCATTTTCAGCCTCTATAACTTCATATCCGGTTTCTTTTAAAATCGAACTCACCGTCATCCTCATAACGGTAGAGTCATCGACTATCAAGAGTTTTTTTGACATACGTCATCCCCTTTAGGTTTTGAATTGCACCATTTTATATTATCATCGGGGAGAACTTGGTTCCTTAAAGGCATATTTTTTGGAACCGATACGGAACCTTAAAATCTGTAGAATGTCTCACAAAAAAAACTTCAAGGATTGCAGATGTTTGGAAAGTCAAAAAAAATCTTAGAGTTGCAGAGTGCAATAATTGAACTTGAAAAAGAGCTAAAGACAGAAAAAAACAAAAATCTGGAGCTTGTCGATACAAACGCATCTTTGCAAAAAGAGTTAAGCGAATACCAAAACAACCAATATATACAGCATATATTGCAAAATCTTATGTACAGCAGCAATGAAAATCTCAAAAAAGTGCAAACTAATCTTTCGACTTCCGTGCAACAGATCGAGAATATGCAAGATTCTACACAAAAAAATGCTTCTCATGCAAACGACAGCCAGCACGGAATAGAACAGATAGACAAGGGACTGTCTAAAATGGTAGAAGATGCCCAAGAGCTGAATCAGAAAGTAGACGGAGCAGTAAACAACATCGATGCGATCTCATCTTTGATCTCACTGATCAACGATATTTCCGATCAAACGAATCTGCTTGCCCTCAATGCCGCCATAGAAGCCGCACGCGCAGGAGAACATGGCAGGGGATTTGCCGTAGTAGCAGATGAAGTAAGAAAGCTGGCGGAAAAAACACAAAATGCGACAAAGAATGTCGAGGGAAGTATCTCTATGTTAAAACAGGCTTTTTCAAATATTCAAGAATCTACCTTAACCATGACACAAACATCTCACAAATCCGTAAGTGCGATCAACACCTTTTCTCATGAACTTAACGAGATGATAAAATTATCCGCAGTTATGAAAAAAGATTCTCTTGACGTACTCAATTTGACATTTGTCGGACTGGCAAAACTCGATCATCTTCTCTTTAAAGTCAGTGCAATTGAAGCGATCATCAAAAAAGATGCAAAAACTTTTTCAAATCATCATGAATGCAGACTTGGAAAATGGTATGACGAAGGTTCAGGCAAACAAAACTTCTCCCATCTGCCTAGCTATAAAATGCTGGAGGCACCGCACAAAGAGGTGCATGACAGTTTGATAAAAGGCATCGCATTGATGAAAGAGGGGCAAGTAGAAAATGTACAGGAGTTTTATGCATTGATGGAGAGAGAAGAACAGGCAAGTCGATCGGTTCTCCAGACGCTTGATCTTCTTCTCACTGAAGAGAGAGAATACAGAAGCAAAAAAAAAGATGATGGTGTGGTCTTTTTTTAAGACCGCTAATTATAGGGACATAACGGTTCCATATTTCTATAGTTATTGTCCCCTATATGGAACTACACAGATGATATTATACACTTGGCTAATGTTATATTATGGAGACTTTTCGATGTTGATAATGGAACTGATTAAAGAAAAAGCGGAATACGAAATATGTCAATAACACAAATATCTACAGATACAAGAATGAATGACGAGATACTGAAACTTCAACAATTTGCACTCGACAATATCTCTGAAGCAGTATTTTTATCGGACGAAAATGCACAAATTCGCTATGTCAATGAGGCTGCATGTAAGCATCTAGGCTATACAAACGAGGAACTGCTCAATATGAGTGTTTTTGATATAAATCCGATTACCTCTGATGATGAGATACAAAATATTTGGAATAAAATCAAAACAGGCTCAAATGTCAGCTTGATAGAGACACAACACAAAACAAAAGATGGGACAATAATCCCCGTAGAAATAAATATAAACTATTTTGAATACAACGGGACTAGCTACAGTATGTCTTTTGTTAAAAATATTACAAAACGCAAACAGGAACAAAAACAACTGCAAGAGACCCAAACAAAACTTGCATCCATCATCGACACTCTCCCAGATTTAATTTGGTTAAAAGACAAAGATGGATTTTACTTATCATGCAATTCGGCATTTGAACAGTACTGCGGTAAACCGGAAAGTGAAGTTATCGGAAAAACAGACGATGATTTTTTCACAAAGGAAGGTGCGCAAAGATGTAAACAATCGGATATGGAAGCATTGGTTTCCAATGCACTTACTATTACAAAAGAAGAATTTCTCTATCCGCAAGATGCGACAACAGGAGTATTGGAAATCAGAAAAACACCCGTATATAAATCAAACGGAGAACTTCTAGGCGTTTTAGGCATAGGCCGTGACATCACCAAGAATCTTCATGCAAAGCAACAATTACTACAGGCACTTGAGTTTAACCAAAATATTATTGATGCTATTCCTGATCTGCTCTTTGAAATATCTTTTGAAGGTATCTATATAAACGTCTGGGCACGAGACACAAATCTCCTTGCGATGCAGAAAAAATTTTTACTGGGTAAAAACATCCGTGATATCGTTCCAAACGATGTTGTTGAAGTCGTATTAAAAACAATAGAAGAGATTGAACGAAATGGTTCATCTCACGGAAATATCTATCAACTGGATCTCTTGGACGGTACGCATTGGTTTGAGCTCTCAGCAACAAAAAAGAAATCCGGTGGTACTTATCTCCTCAGTTCTCGCGATATAACAGATCGTAAAGAAGCCGAAAATAAACTCAAAGAGAAGAGTGATTTGTTAGAAGCAGTTCTTGAAAGTGCACACGGTATCATTACTTTTGCATTAGATGTAAACTACTGCTACATGGCTTTTGACTCCAAACATGCCGATGTAATGCGTAGTATATGGGGTAAAGAGATTGTAGTAGGTATGAATATGCTGGATGTCATCTCATCGGATGATGACAGAGAAAAAGCAAAAAAAAGTTTTGACAGAGCATTAAGCGGAGAAAAATTTGTTGTCGAAGAGGTTTATGGAGAAGAGAATGCTTCACGCTTGTATTGGCAAATTTTTTATGCCCCTATTGTTTCTGCGAATGGCAAAACCATCGGACTTACATGTTTTAATCTCGATATAACAGAGCGAAAGCAAACAGATGAACTTTTACGCAAAAAAGAACAAGAGTTCCGTTCATTGGCAGAAAATTTACCTGATAATATCGCTCGTTGGGACACTGAGGGGCGTTATCTTTACATCAATCCGACACATGAGCGCTTATTGGGGATGACATTATCTGAGATAGTCGGTACCTTTATACCTGAGAGTCATACAAAAGTCAAAGCCGCATTCGCACAGGTCGTAGCAACCCAAGAAAAGGTAACCATCCGACAAGAAGTGCCTGGGAAAAACGGCGAGATGGAGATACACGATGTCTCTTTGGCACCAGAATTTGATGAACATGGAGAGGTTGTCAGCATACTTGGAATCGGCAGAGACATGACCGAGCTTATGCACTCTGAAGAATACCTAAAAAAGACCAAAGCAAAACTAGCTGCAGTTATCTCTACAATTCCAGACCTTATTTGGGTGAAAGATGCAAACGGTGTTTATATGATGTGCAATCCTGCATTCGAGAACTTTTTCGGTGCAGAGTGTGGCGAGATTGTAGGCAAAACAGATTATGATTTTATTTCCAAAGAACAGGCAGATTTTTTCACTCAAAAAGATAGAGAAGCAATGGATGCAGGAGTGATGTGTATTAACGAAGAGGAGATTGTTTTTGCACATAACTCTCAACGCGCTCTCTTAGAAACCCGAAAAATTCCAGTTTATAACGGCGATGCGTTTATGGGTGTTCTTGGCATCGGTCGAGATATTACAGAACGAAAAGAGATGGAAACCTCATTGGAGAAATACAGCACATCTCTCGCCGAAGCACAGCGAGTTTCGCATACCGGTAGTTGGGAACTCAATTTTGAGACTAATGCTCTTTTTTGGTCAGATGAAGTTTTCCGTATTTTTGAGATTGATCAAAATAAATTTAGTGCATCTTATGAAGGGTTCCTTGAAGCTATCCATCCTGATGACAGAGATATGGTTTCACATGCTTTTAGTGAGGCATTAGCGGCACAAACGTATTACGAAATTGAGCACCGCCTGCTCATGAGTGATGGAAGGATTAAACATGTTCTAGAGCGCGGTGAAACAAAATACAGCGATGAGGGCAAGCCTCTCTCTACCTTGGGCATAGTACATGATATCACCGAGCGCAAAGAGATGGAAGCGCAGATCATCAAACAAAAAGATTTTCAAGATACTCTTCTTTTGGGGGTTGCAAAAGCCGGACTCGGCGTACATGTAATAGAAGATGGAAAATATATTTACACTAATGATATAGAAAAAGCCAAAAAATACGGTTATGATGAAACAATTTCCGATGTAAAACCCAACTTTCTAGATACGATTCATCCGGCTGACAGAGCTAAAGCGCTTGACATGTATACACGTCGTATGACAGGAGAAGATGTTACGAATAATTATGAACTGAGAGTTGTTCAGACAGACGGTACAGCAAAAGAACATAGTGTTTCTATTGCAACGATTCCGGACACTTCTCCTCTTCAAACCATAGTCATAGCCCAAGACATCACTGAACGTAAAAGATTGGATATGGAATTAAAAGAGAATGAAAAACGCCTCAAAGAGGCACAAAAAATAGCAAAACTCGGAAGTTGGGAACTGGAATTTCCAAGTATGAAGTTCCACTGGTCAAATGAGATGTACAATATTTTTGAAATCAGTTCTGATGAGGGGGAACCATCTTACGAGTATTTTTTAAATTTTATCCATCCTGAAGATAAAATATCAGTAAATGAAGCCTATCAGGAATCACTTAAGAACAAAACAACGTACGATCTAGTACATCGCCTTTTACTGAGTAACAACAAGGTTAAATATGTACATGTAAAAGGTGAAACCTTTTATGATGCACAAGGAGATGCACTTCGTTCTATCGGTACTGTACAAGATATCAACGAGCAAAAAATTACCGAAAAAAGAATCGAGCATATGGCGCATCATGATGCACTTACAGGACTGCCAAATCGTGTTCTTGCCAAAAATAGAGTACAACAGGCCATCACGGTTGCACGACAAAACAATTCAAAAACGGCTCTTCTCTTCCTTGACCTTGACGGTTTTAAAACCGTCAATGACTCAATGGGTCACTCAATGGGAGACAAAGTCCTTAAACTTGTCACCTCACGTATTAAAGATACGATCAAAGAGGGTGATACTATAAGCAGACAAGGCGGCGATGAGTTTTTGATCATCCTATCCGGCATAAACGATACACAAGAGATCGTCACGGTTATAAAAGACCTTCTCTATAAATTTGAAAAACCTTTTGATATCAACGGACACGCTGTCTCTACATCTGCATCCATAGGTATAGCTGTCTATCCAGAACACGGTGACTCCTTTGAATCACTGCTCCAAAATGCGGATATTGCTATGTATGAGGCAAAAGAAAACGGTAAAAATACCTACTCTTTTTATACCGAAAAAATGAATCGCAATATCCTGCAAAGATTCCAAATTCAAAATGACCTCAAATATGCTCTAAAAAATAATGAGTTTGAATTATATTATCAGCCGCAAATCGATCTTGACAGCAACACGATTATAGGAGCAGAAGCATTGATTCGTTGGAAACATCCTCTATTGGGGATAATACCTCCATTGAACTTTATCCCTATTGCTGAATCCAGCGGAACCATTGTCAATATAGGTGAATGGGTCATCAATGAAGCATGTAGGCAGGCGGTACGTTGGGGCAAACAAGGCATTACTATGAGTATTGCCGTCAATATCTCCGGTGTGCAATTTAAGCGAGGCAATTTAGAAGAGATTGTCACAAAAGCTCTAAATGCCTCCGGCCTAGACCCTCGATTTTTAGAACTGGAACTGACAGAATCGATCATGATCAATGACGCAGAAAATGTTCTTGCAACGCTGCAAGCACTCAAAGCACTGGGGATTAAGCTCTCGATAGATGACTTTGGTACGGGCTATTCAAGCTTGACATACCTAAAGCGATTTGCAATCGATAAGCTAAAAATAGATAAATCATTTATCAATAGTATTCTCGGAGAAAATGAAGACGCGACTATCGTCCAAACGATCATTCAGATGGCAAAAAATCTCAATCTTAAAACGATTGCAGAAGGTGTTGAGACCAAAGAGATACTTGATATTGTACATTTCTTAGGCTGCGATGAAGTACAGGGGTACTATTTTTCCAAACCAATGGAATCCATAGCATTTGAGCATTTTTACAAAGAATTTTAAATGCTCCCCCCCTCTAAGTTTTTAGATGCCCGTAGATAAAACAGACTCGATAGAGCTGGAGTATTCATAGATCTTCATACTGTTTTGTTTAAGACTTTGAATATTTATTGTTATCTCTTGGGTTGCTTCTTGTGTACGTGTCGCTAATGTCATTACTAGATTTGCGAGAGTTTTTAATTCAGGTCCATATTCTTCTGTACGTGTTGCTATGGAATCAATGTTAATCCCTAACTGATCTGTTTGCTCTGAAATTTCTTGAATCAAGCTAACGGCTTCTTCTATTGAATGCAGTCCGATATTAAGCTGTGAAACCGATTCGTAGTTATCTGTAATTTTATTCGCTGTTTCTTGTTGGACATTAAGTAATTCACTGATATTTTCATCTAAAGGCAGAATCTCTTGCGATGGAGATAAACTAAATGGAAATGCAGCAGTGGAATGGATCTTGTTACAATGAAGATCAAACATCATGATTGTATTTTTATAGCCACTGTTTTCTTGTCGAAGTCGATTATTTTCCCTGTTTAGAAGATTATTCTCCTCTTCTAACTTTACTATTTTTGTCTGAATTTTTGTTATATCTTCAAATCTTTTATTATCTAACATTAAATCTCCTTTTAATTAAATTGAAGTAGGAATAGCATTTTTTCTTGAAGGATTTTCAACATGACGGGATTTTAAACGAAGTGATGAACCGATACTGTCAAGTTTATAACGTATCAACGCTCTATCTATAGGTTTTTGGATACAACTATCAACCCCTATTGCACTCATCCTGTCTTGTATACGAGAATCATATGCTGCTGTTGCGACTATGATAACAGTATCCGGATATCTCTCTTTTATGATCTTAGACGCTTCAAAACCATCTAAGTTCGGCATCATAAAATCCATCAGTATAATATGAGGACGCCATGATTCCGCGATCTCGACTGCATCAAGTCCATCAACAGCATCTCTTGTCTCATAACCCTCTAATCTTCTCAACGTCGCTCTTAAAATTAAACGGTTATCCTCATCATCATCAACGATTAGAATTCTTAATTTATCCATTCATAACTCTTTCAATACTTTATAATTATTCCAAGCTATCTTGTTATTTTAATTTAATCATGGTGACATAATGGTTCCATATCATCTTCTAATTGTCACCAACATGGAACCATTTCATTGTTATTATTCATATTACGTAAATATGGAGACAATAACATGTCAAAAATACAACCGTATACAAAGAAGTTGCAATATATCTTCGATAATTCAAAAGTAGGTATTGCCATCTTTAATACCGATGACAATTGTCTAGAAATGGTAAATCCTGCATTTGCACACATACACGGCTATGAACCGCATGAGCTCATAGGAACTTCACCCGGCGAAGTTTTTGCACCTGAATGTATGCTCGAACTAGAAGCACAAGAAAAGACCCCATCCTATGCAAACGGTGACATCTCCTTTGAAACCATGCACTATAAAAAAGATGGTTCTCCCATAGATGTTTTTGTCCAAATAACTGTTATAAGAGATGAAAATGGAAAAGTAAAACACCATATAGCAAATATACAAGATATCACAGAGAAGAAACAACAAGAAAAACTTTTACAAAAAAGAGAGCAAGAGTTTCGTTCATTAGCCGAAAATGCACAGGACACGATTTATCGTTATGACCGTAATTGCCGTCGAATATATGTAAATCCCGCAGTTGAGCGTATCAGTGGAAAATCGGCATCTATATTATTGGGTAAAATGCCTACCGAAGAAAAGCTTGTCGCGTCAGATGAGAGTTTAAAAGTTTTAAAGAGCCTTAAACATGTTTTGAAAACCGGACAAAAAGATGAGATAGAAGTAATATTTAGTAAACCTGACGGAAGTAAATGTTATTACCGACATAATCATGTACCTGAATATGCAACGGATGGTTCGGTTATAGGTGTACTTTCAATCGGGCATGATATCACCGCACAAAAAAAGTTGCAAAATGATCTTTTTAAACGTGAATATATGTTTCGGACATTAG
>JAHJGM010000068.1 GCA_018824305.1 bacterium | reverse complement strand
ATACATCTTCAAAACCACCCTCGATTATTTTGATAGCAGAACAAGCGATCATAAGGTTTATGGGATGTTCAAAATCTTCTATACTCTTGCCCTCAGCATCCACATAGCCAGTGATAGACAACCTTTTTTCTTCACTTGAAAATTGATCAATATACGGAACTATCCGATCCATATACCCATATACTTGTTTTTGAACTCCAAAGGCATATCCGCACTCCCAGACAGTCCCGCTGTCTGCTTCTTTTCCGCGAAAAGGATTTAGATTTGCTACGACAATATCTGCCTCATTGATAAGTTTAATATTTGCAAAAAATATATCGGCTGCGATCTTTTTCTTCTCTTGATCGAGATCAATTGCATTGTCCAAAGGATACATCCCGACAAATCCGTATCTTTTACAGATCTCAGAATACTCTTTACCGATCTCTACGGAATTTGGTTCAAAAACATCGGGACCTGCTATATATATTTTTTTCATAAAAACCGCTCTTTTGTATCATTTTATCTTAAGTAATAGTATCTCTTTTTACTTAAAAAGTTATATTTTCTATGAGATCGATCGAAGATGGAGTGACGATCATGGCATCGTACATGTAAGCAGATTTTAGACCATTTTTTTTGATGTAAACATCTCCGGTCTTTAACAGTTTTCTCATCTTTTGGGGCGTGATGTTTTGCACGGCAAGTTCATACTCCTCACCGCTTTTGACTTCGACGAAATGAAATACTTCGTCCTTAAAGGCAATTATATCTATCTCGCCAAATTTAGAAAAGAAGTTTCTCTCGACTATTATATAGCCGTTTTGCAGAAGATACTCACAGGCTTTACCCTCTGCTATATCTCCTTTGGCTCTACTCATTACGCGGGGATTATCTCGACTTTTACGGATTTAAAGGCGGCTGTGAGTATCAACTCGTCGCTTTTATCTCCAAAAAGATTATTTATTTTTGATTTTGCATGATGAAATGTACAAAACAGCGTCTTCGGCTGGACTTTTTCAGTAAAACTGACCGTCAAAGGGTTTGTCTGCCCAAACTCTGACTTTAATATCACCTTCTCACTCGGAAAATCTGCTCTATCACCCTCATAGACAAGTAAAACATCCTCATCGTAACGTTTGTTCAGTTTCTCGCTGCGAGAAGTTTGAGCAGCATTATTATAGTGAGCGATAGTACGTCCTGTAGTGAGATGATATCCTGTAAGGTCTTTGTTGATTATCTCCTCGACCATTCCACGAAGTTTGTACTGATGGTAATGAAACTCTCCCAAACCATCTTCCGTTCTAAAGTCTAACTGATGAAGGATCGGCGTGTCCTCTGTGTGCACAGGCCACTGAAGTCCTCTTTTTCTATGACGTTCGAGTCTCACATAAGAAGCACCGCTAAAACGGCGGTATGCCACCTCTCTTACCTCATCCCAGACATCTTTTGAAGTTGCATAGTTAGCAGTTCCGCCCATCTTGTTATCGAGTATCTGCAACACTTCCCAATCATCTGGCAGGTCTGATTTTACAAGCGGCTGAGAAAGATGCAGACGTCTCATCGCATTAACATAGACACCCGTCTTTTCATATGCCGATTTTACTCCCACGACGATGTCTGCGCGAGAAGCGATATCGGTCATAAAGAGTTCTTGAACATAGATCAGCTCCAGTTTGTCGAACGCTCTATCCACTTTGTTAAGATTCGGGTGGATATGGGTCAGATCCTCTCCGATATTCAGTACGGCTTTAATTCGGTCTTCGAGCATCTCATCGACCAGTTGCGGAGTCATAAGACCTATCTCTTTTGGCGTCTGATAATCGGGATCGTAATATGGAAGCATCCCCATATCACAAGTTCCCTGAACATTATTCTGTCCGCGAAGCGGCATAAGCCCAGCTCCCTCTTTACCGACATTGCCTGTCATAAGAGCCAAATGCGTGATCGCCATTACCGCGTATGAACCGTCGATATGTTCCGTGATCCCAAGTCCCCAGAATATCATCGATTTTTTAAGCGCATACTCACGAGCGATCTTTGGTATCATCTTAGAAAGATACTCATACCCTTCGATGCTTTCAAAGTATTTCGGATTTGCATAGGGATCGTTTAGTATCATCTGCTTGAACTCTAAGAACCCTTTTGTCCTGTCGGCAATGAATTCATCGGAATAAAGCTCTTCATCGATGATGGTGTAAGCAAGCATATTCAGGACTAAAAGATTTGCTTCGTGAGGGATGATCGCTTTGTATTTTGAAAATCTGTGCAGTTTGATCTCTCTCACGTCAAAAACAGCAAGATTGTCATGTTTTTGCGCCATATCGACGATGCGATTTGCGATGATAGGATGGGCTTCGGTCGTATTTGACCCGATCACGATCATAAACTCACAGTTATAGATATCGTTGTACGGGTTTGTCGCCGCACCCTCGCCAATGGTGGTTCTCATCCCTTTGAGACTCGGAGAGTGACAAACTCTGGCACAGTTGTCTACATGCGGGGAGTTCAGAGTATGGCGTGTAAACTTTTGAAAAAGGTATGAACTTTCACATGACGTTCTCGCTCCGCCGATAGAGCAGACACTTTTTTCTCCATACTTCGTTTGTATATCTTGAAGTTTCATAGCCGCAGCAGTAGTCGCACTGTCAAGCGTCGTCTCATACCATGTATCATCAAAGTCGATTAAAGTCGAAGAGATACTCTCTTTGATATAAGGGTTCTTCTCTAAAAAAGATTTACGGATACGAGGAGTTCTTAGTCTATCTTTAGCATCCACGAAATCAAATCCATATTTGCCTTTGATGCACAGTTTGCCCTGTGAGACCACCCCATCAGGATGAGCAAAAATATTTTGTATCTTATTATCTTTTACATTGGCTGCGATGTCACATCCGACGCCGCAGTATGTACATACACTGTCTATAGTCTCAACGTTTTCCATTACTCAAAATCCCAATTTCTTATACTTCTACCTCTACTTTAGAGGCAAGTTTCAACGCCAAAACGGCCAGCGCAAGAATAGTGTACTTTTATCGTACTATCCACCTATTTATGATTGGTGGAGTTTACTATTGTTTCTCTTAAAAATTACGGAAGCAGATTTCATTTTCTAATGATTAAAAAAAATCTAAGAGGAGATAAAAAGGTTACCTATAATTTTTATTGATATAATTGTAGAAAATTTTCTAATTGGTTTTATGATGTACAGAAACTTTATCGCTGCTTTTACTCTTAGTATTATTTTCATCATCGCGATATTCTTTTATTTTAGAGGGGAAGTAAAGGAACAAAAACTCAACCATATCCTAGATCAGATAACTTCTGAACTCAATATCCAACTCAAAACAAATCAGATGAATGCTTTGCAGACTGCGATTGTATTGTCACAAAACAGCGGACTCGTAAATGCTTTAGAAAATGATGATGAGGACTTAGGGTATATCATTCTTTCAAAAATTACGGAAAATATAAAAAAGAATACTGACAGATTCGTCCGCACACAAGTCATCACGAGTGATTATCATATCTTTGCCAGAAGCTGGGATAACGTCTATGCAGGGATGCCCCTTGGCGACTACAGAACGGATCTCAACTATTTTAAGACGCACAAATCTCCACGTACCTCCATCGAAGTCGGCAGAAGACTGGGCATAAAAGCGACTGTTCCCATATACAAGGAGAACACACTTTTGGGTTTTATAGAGGTGATCGACTTCTTTGAGCCTCTCACGGAACTCTTTCGCGCGCAGGGGATCGACCTCTATGTTCTTCTCAATGACAAATACTTCAACACCGCTATCTTTATGCAGGAGAATATGATGGTAAACAAATATATCATCGCAAATACAAACTATAACTCCAATCATATCGATGTCCTAAAAAGCATAGATTTCAAACAACTAAAAGCAAACAGGATCCTCTCGACACGAAATAGACATCTTTTTTACGAAAGTATGCATAACGGTGACGGACAAAGCATAGGTGCTTTTGTTTTCATCTTGCCGGACAAGTACTTAGAATATTTTAGAGACCCTGAAGACGACATCTCATTTTTAATAAACATCACGAGAAGCAGTCTGTACAATATTGAAAAAAATCAAAATTTCAGTACGATGTATGATGCCTACACTCCACAAGAACTCACTTATATAAAAGAGATAGTCTCTTATGAGGACGAGGCGGCTTTTTCGCAGAGTGCTTACAAAAAATTGGACAAATACTCAAAAGATGAACTTATACAGCTTATTTTACAGCGCAAGATCATCAAAAAAATAGACGGGAAGATAAAATGAAAATATTACTTTTAGAAGATGAATACTCTCTGCGTATCAGCATCAAAGAGTTTTTAGAAGATATCGGTTATCAAGTCGATTGTTTTATGGATGGTGCTGAGGCTTACGATGCTATTTATGAGAAACCCTATGAGCTTTTGCTCTTAGATGTCAATGTCCCTTCTATGAGCGGATTTCAATTGCTTGAGAACCTGCGTAAAGACGATATGAAGATACCGACGATCTTTTTGACCTCTATGGTCGATGTCCAAAATCTCAAAGAGGGGTATGAAAAAGGGTGCTGCGACTACATCAGAAAACCTTTTGATCTTGAAGAGCTTGAACTGCGCATCAATCATGCATACAGAAGCTACTATCTAGTCGATGACAATGAACTTATCGATCTGGGAA
Organism: bacterium; assembly: GCA_018824305.1. Taxonomy (GTDB): domain Bacteria; phylum Campylobacterota; class Campylobacteria; order Campylobacterales; family Sulfurimonadaceae; genus Hydrocurvibacter. The sequence continues at coordinate 15,409 of JAHJGM010000068.1, read as the reverse complement.
GCAACACGACATACAATATGACAAAGGGAAAACTTCTCGTCAATGACGAAGAGGTGGTACTCAGAAAAACAGAAAAAGATATGCTTGAAGTGCTTATAAAACATAAAAACTCCGTCGTCTCCATCGATATGTTTCAAGACGAGGTGTGGGGAGAATATGTGGAACCGGCAACCATCAGGGTACAGCTGAAAAATCTGCGCCAAAAACTGCCCGAATCCATCATCCATAATAGAAGATCATTAGGATATATCATTGAAAGAAAATAGTTACGCACTCAAAAATGCCGTTATCTATACGGTACTGATCACAATCATCCTGCTAGCTCCGCTATTCTTTTATTTTATCTATATGAAAAACATCTATTCCATTCAAAACGAGCTGTTTTTAAAAGAAAAATCTCTTCTTATCATCAAATCTATGGAAGAGTTCAACCACAACGACATCTATTTTGAATACCCGAGATTTAAAACGTTTCAATCGGGTCTGTATGATGTAAGGTTTAAACCGATATTCACTCTTATAGATACAGAGATACAGACCTTTAAAAGCGGTTATTATCTAGATGGATATAATGCTTTTTTAGTCGTTCCTTTGCCAAAGGGCAGATATTTCGGCGCAGACTATCTGATCTTAAGCAACACTGTCTCCTATGCATCTATCTATAAAAATATAGCGCTTATACTTTTTTCTATTGCTATATTGGTCTTTTTACTCAGTATGTTTTTCCTCAACCGTTTTGCTGAACCCTTTAAAGTAGTAAACAAAAGACTCGATAACTTTATAAAAGACTCTATACACGAGATAAACACTCCCTTGGCGATCATCAATGTAAATATAGACCTTTATAATAGAAAAAATCCGCCAAACAAATATCTCCAACGCGTCAAGGCCGCTACAAAAGTCTTGTCAAATATCTATGACGATATGGATTATCTGATTAAACACAACAGGATCGAATATAAAGAGGAGTCGATAGATTTTTCAAAGTTCATAAAAGAGAGAATAGAGTATTTCCACGATGTCGCTTTGATGAAAGATATCGTAATAGAGAGTGATATACAAGAAAACATCTATATCTTTATGAATCCGAAAAAATTGCGCAAAGTCGTTGATAACAACATCTCAAACGCGATCAAATACTCCTTTGAAAACAGAACTATCTTTATCTCCCTGTACATGAAGTCCGATACCTGCCATCTCAGTATTAAAGACTCGGGGATCGGCATCAAAGACGTCAATAAAATATTTAGCAGATATTATAGAGAAGATACGAACAAAGGCGGTTTTGGCATAGGGCTCAATATCGTCAAATCTATCATGAACGAAAGCGGTATCGAACTCGATATCAAATCAAAACTCAAGCAAGGCAGTACTTTCACCTACAAATTCCCTTCAAATATCATCACATTAAAGAGTGATCCTACAACTCTTGTATAAATAAAACAGATTTTACATTAATTTTACACTTCACTGTTACACTTCTCTTCGAATCAAATAGGAGGAAGTTGAAATGGTAAAGAATCTATCGGTTTCATTACTACTTGGATGTTCACTTTTTGCTGCTGACTACAGTAGTATCATAGAACACCCGGATGCAAGTGAGATTATAAAAAAAGACCTGTTGGCTCCGGCAAAAGTCTACACGATGCCTGCTGGATGTATAACAACGGATGCAGCTGCCATAGCCAGAGGCGATTATATTTTTCATAATCTAAACGGAGAGAAAGCGAAAGCCGATGCCCCTGCCGGATTAAGCAAAAAAAACAGTAACGGCTCGACAAAACAGTTCGGTAACTGTGTCGCTTGTCATAACATCGAAGGTGCAAAAGGTGCCGGAAATATCGGTCCGGACCTACATGGCTATAAACAAAACTTTATTGACTCAGGTGCAAGAACTACACAATTCGTCTATCAAAAGATCGCTGATGCGCGCATCGACAATCCAGACACACACATGACGATCAATTTAACGACAAAATTATTTAACGAAAGAGAGATATGTGATATCGCTTCATATATCGTATCTCCAAAATAGACAAAAGGAAAGATTATGCAAAGAAGAGATTTTTTTAAGACTTTAGGTACGGCAGCAGTTGTCGGTGCGACGATCCCTGTAATGAGTTTCGCAGCAGAGACAAAGAAAAAAGGACCGAATGCTTTTACATACGAACAGGCATTGGATGTTATTACCGGCGGTAAAAAACCCGTGAAATCGGACAAAGTCCATCTCAAAGTTCCAGAGATCGCTGAAAACGGTGCGGTCGTTCCCGTGACTGTCGAAGTAGACTCGCCTATGACCGATAGTGATTATGTCAAAGCGATCCATATATTTGCGACAAAAAACAATAATGTCCGCTGTATAGATGCAAACCTTACACCTGCAAACGGAAAAGCGATGCTTTCTACTCGTGTAAAACTTGGCGGGACACAAGATGTCGCGGCTTTGATCGAACTAAGCAACGGTGAGTTTTTAATAGCTGCACAAAGCGTTAAAGTAACTATCGGCGGCTGTGGTTGATTATTGGTTACAACTCATTTACTTACAATAAAAAAATAAAGGATTTAACATGGAAGAAAGAAAATCATTAATAAAAATAAAACCAAAAAGTTATAAAGACGGTGAGATCGTAAAAGTAAATTTTATGGTTATGCACCCTATGGAAACAGGTATGCGCAAAGACAAAAAAACAAAAGAGCTTGTACCTGCCAACTATGTCAACAGTATCAAATTCGTGTATAACGGCAAGACTATCACAAATATGACTGTATGGGAATCTGTTTCGGCAAATCCGGTTTTTACGACATACATGAAAATTGAGGGTCAAGGTGATCTAACAGTAACTTATACTGATTCAACCGGCGAAGTTCACGAGCAAAGTATCAAGATTAAACCAAAAGGATAATCCATGAATAAGATTATAAAAATAGCACTCAGTGTCGCTGTTCTCTCCTCACTCTCTTTTTGTGACGACCAGTTTTCTATGAGCGATAAAGACAGAGCCATGTATGCGGAGATGCTAGACAATAACCCTGCAGACATGACTGTAGCAAGCGGTGAAGAACTACTCAGCTATATGGGTGGCCCGGCAGGACTTGCAAAGTATCTTGGTGTAAGTGAAGAAAAACTGCCGGAATACATTGCAGGGTTTCCACGTTACATCAAAAAATTCGATATGGTAGTGGGGCTTGACCAAGTTCTTCAAGCGATGATGCACGACGGCGGACATAAACCATTGGAACTTAAAAGCGGAAATATGTTTGAGATGCTTACCTATGTGAAATCTCTTGCAAACGATGTACCGATAAATATCGATGTTAATGCAAACCAGCAGATGAAAGATGCATATGCACTGGGTGAAAAAACATTTAACACAAAAAGAGGCGGCAGAGGACTCTCTTGTCTAAGCTGCCATAGTCCCGATGTAATAGGCTCAGTCCTTAGAACACAGCCTTTACCTGACCTTGGAGTCAATAATTCCGGTGGAACTTGGCCTGCATACAGAATGACAAAATCATCTGTATCAACGCTGCAAAAGCGTTTTCAAGGGTGTATGAAAAATGCTCTTTTAGCGGTAATTCCTCTAGGTTCAAAAGAGATGGTAGGACTTGAAGTTTTTGTAACGGATAAAGCAAAAGGCAAACCTATTGCGATTCCCGGATTAAAAAGATAGGGACGGATTATGGAAATTTCAAGAAGAGACTTTATGCATATCGCCGCGATCTTTGGACTTGGTATGGCTGCTAACGGCTGTACTACGCCAAAAACTGCAGCACAGATATCGCTTAAAGATCTATATGATTTTAAAGCAAAAGGGAACGTAACGCTGCTTCATATGTGTGACTTGCATGCACATATCAAACCGCTTTACTGGAGAGAGCCTTCTACTCTTATCTCTGCTCCAAACCTTGTAGGTACACCGGGATTTTTATGCGGTGAGGCTTTTGCAAAGCATTACGGACTTGAACCAAGCAGCCTTGATGCATATTTTGATACCTATATGGATTTTGGTACATTAGCGAAAAAGTTTGGAAAAATGGGCGGTATCGCTCATATGAAAACCTATCTTGACCGTGTAAGAGCGGAACGCGGAAATGAAAACGTACTGTTTTTAGACTCGGGAGATACTTGGCAGGGTACGGGCGTAGCACTCAAAACTGGCGGCGAAGCGATCGTAAAAGCGCAAAACTATCTTGGTGTGGACGTTATGGTAGGTCACTGGGAATTTACTTATGGTAAAGAGAGAGTCAAAGAGCTCATCGGGATGCTCGATGCAAAGTTCATCTCTCAAAACATCGTAGGCAACGATCCCTTTGCAGATGATTATGAAGAGCTGATATTTGAACCGTATACGATCGAAGAGAGAGGCGGAGCGAAGATCGGTATTATCGGTCAGTCGTTTCCGTTTACTTCGACTGCAAATCCTAAAGAGTTTACACAAGGATGGAGTTTCGGTCTTAGACTTGAATCACTTCAAACTTATGTAGATGAGTTAAGAGATGAGCATAAAGTCGATTGTGTGGTCGTTCTTTCACACGATGGATTTAGCGTCGACCAAGAGGTGGCACGTCAGGTTCACGGTATCGATTTCATCCTAAGCGGTCATACGCATGACCCTTCGCCAAAACCGATCACGATCAATAACACGGTTATCGTCATCGCAGGAAGCCACGGGAAATATATCGGTCGTCTGGACATCGATATCAAAGATGGAAAAGTAAAAGATTATGAGTATAAACTTGTCCCTATCGCATCAAAAATGATCCCTGCGGATCCAACAGGTGTAAAACTCGTGGATGAGCTTTATGCTCCTTTTGCTGCAGAGTTCTATGAAGTGCTGGGCAAAACAAAAAATATGCTTTATAAAAGAGATACTTTCTTCTCCACATTCGATCAGCTGATAAACGATGCGATCATGGACGAGATGAAGTGCGACATCTCTTTTACACCGGGCTACAGATGGGGAACGACAGTTCTTGCCGGTGAAGATATTTTAATGGATAACGTCTATGAGATGTGCGGTATCACCTACCCTAACGTCTATACATTTGAACTCCAAGGTCAAAAAATCGCTTCTTTGTTAGAAGATATTGCCGATAATGTATTTAATGCTAATCCGCTTTATCAGCAAGGCGGGGATATGAGCCGTTTAGGCGGCGTGACTTACGATATCGCCGTTGCAAATAAAGCAGGTCACAGAATATCCAATCTTAAAGTGGGAGGTAAGCCAATAGATCTAAATAAAACCTATGTAGTTTCATCATGGGGTGGAAATCTACAAAATGCAGGTTCAAATCTTCGTAAAGATAAGACCAGACCTGTGTACGACATTGTAAGAGATTACATAAAAAGAGAAAAAATAGTCGATGTCAGTAACAAAGGGAACGTTACTGTACTTGATTATGATTGCGGCTGTCCTGTTAAGGGCTCAAGGGGCTGTTGAGTTAGGTGACGGCGGTTAAAAACTGCCGTCAATGATTTAAATATGTACATGTGACACAAACGAATAGTTTGAATATGACATATTTATTACTTTTTGAAGGAATAAAATGAAATTAGTTAAAATAAGTGCTATTGCTGCAGTAGCTTGTTTACTCGCAACTTCGGCAAATGCTGATGATACAAAAGCAAAACGTGATCTAAAAAACAATATGATGGAAGTCTATAATGAGCTTCCAAGCAGTGTCGATTCTCTAAGCGATGCATTTACAAAGGGTGTATTTTACGGCCGTCTACGTATGAATGCGTTTAAATGGGACTGGAAAAACGAGAATGGTACTAAAGACAATGACCAGATCGGTGTCGGCGGTAGTCTACTCTACAAATCTGCTCCGTACATGGGTCTAAGCACTACTGCGGGGCTTTACTATTCTCAAAACCTTTTACATGTAGACTCTGCAGACCTCACATATGCAAAAGCCGGTAAAGATACATTCAGCAGACATGATGCTTTCAATACCGGAAATTACTCTATGGCAGTTCTCGCTCAGGCTTACTTGCAGTACGATATCTCTAAAACGACTGCAAAAGGCGGTCGCCAGATTTTTGAATCTTTCTTGACAAAATCAAATGATACAAAAATGATCCCGAACACTTTTGAAGGTTTCGTTCTTGAAACAAAAGAGCTTCCAAAAACAACGATCCGCGGTGCATATTTCTATGCTCAAAAACTTCGTGACCATACGACATTTCACGATGTCATCACATTTAACAGCGGCGATTCTACGGATGCAAAAGCGTCTTGGAACGGCAATGATGATTCTGCGGTACATAAAGGTTTAAGTTTTGCAAACTTTGAATCTGCCGGCAAAGATGTCCACCATAAGCTTATCATTGCAGATATCAGCAATAAATCTATCGAAAATCTAAAGATCGATGTGACTTATGCTGCTGTACCGGATGTCCTTTCATCTATAACAGGTGAACTTAACTATAAGATCGCTCTTCCGGGTGACTATTCATTGACACCGGGTATACGCTATATGCAGCAAATGGATAACGGCGGCGGTAAAGTCGGTGGTGCAAACTTAGGCGGCGGTCTTGTCACTTGGTCAGGAAGCACTGCAACTTATGACAACACAACAGGCTATGATACTCCGGACAGTTTAAACAGTTCTCTGGGTATGGCTCGTTTAGTACTAGACAAAGGTCCTTTAAAAGCACAGATCGCATACTCTGCTGTTGCTGATAAAGCTGATATCGTAGCTCCGTGGAGAGGTTTTCCAACAGGCGGATATACTCGTGCAATGGCACAGTACAACTGGTATGCAAACACAAAGTCTTATGATGCAGAAGTCGCATACGATTTTGGAAAAGCGAACATCATCCCTGGATTCAGTGCTATGATCCGTTATGTAATGCAAGATTTCGATGATAAAAAACAAGCAGAAGGCGTTCAGGCAGACAGCAATATCGTACATATGGATTTCCGTCAAAAGATCGCAAAAGGTCTTGATGCAAAACTTCGTGTAGGTCTGGTAAGTGCGAAAGATCGTTCTTCTATCGCTTCTTCCGGTGCTAATACAGATAAAGATTCATATAATGAATACCGTTTTGAGATAAACTACCTGTTCTAAAAATCGGTTTTAAAGACGCTTAAGAGAATTGTCCCCTCTTAAGCGTATAAAATAAAGTGTAAAGGTTGTGTCGTGAGATCACTTGTATTAGCTGTTTTTTTCATTCATTCTCTCCTAGCTTTTGAGTACAATCTCAAACCTCAAAAGATCAGTAACGAAGTTTACTGTTTTTTTGGATTACCGCAAGTGATCGACACGCACAACAACGGCAATATGGTCAACTCATGTTTCGTTGACATGGGGGAGCGCTATCTCGTTATAGATAGCGGTCCGACCTATGCATATGCAAAAGAGGCTTACTCTAAAATAAAAGATATCAAAGATCAACCTATCGCTTACGTCATCAATACACATGTACACGATGATCACTGGCTTGGAAACAGCTACTATAAAGAGTTAGGCGTAGATATAATCGGTTCTGTGAAATTCAAGAATGAGGCAAAGCTTCAGATGACCAGAATGCAAAGACGCATCACAAAAGAGGCTTATGAAAAGACTACACAAGTATTTCCGAATGTTTTTGTAGATAAAGAGAAGACTCTTACGATCAATGCTCATAAAGTGTTTATAAAAAGTGTGAATAAAAAAGCTCATACAAGCAGTGATCTTTTAATTCATATACCCGACCTATCGGCACTGTTTGTCGGAGATATCGTATTTAACGACAGGATCCCCTCTCTTAGAGACGGCAATATCGATGAGTGGATAAAAGAGCTTGAAAAGATCAAGACCTATAACGCAAAATATATCATCGGCGGTCATGGAGAGAGAGTAGATGCACACTCGGTTGATTTCACCTACGACTATCTCATCGAGCTCAAAGAAAAAGTATCTTCAGCTATAGAAGATGGCATAGAGATCGAAGATGCGATAAAGACGATAACGATGGACAGATATAAAGATACTCACATGTACGGCGAACTGCAAAGACAAAACGTCGAAACGGCATACAGGACACTGGAGTGGGAACAATGATAAAAATACCTCTGCTTTGTTTAATAACGGCTCTTTCTTTATATGCGGTGCAATGGCGTGAATATGAGACTGCTTTAACAGAGCAGAAAATAAGCAAGAAACCTATCATGCTGGACATTGTAAGAACAGGCTGTCACTACTGCAGCGATATGGAAAAAAAAGTGTTTGACGACAAAGAGATGTCACAGTGGATAGAGGAGCGTTTTATCCCTGTGAAACTCAACAAGGATTACGAGACATTGCCGCTGGGAATAGAGGTGATGTTTACACCGACATTTTATTTTGTGGATACCAAAGGCAAGATCTTAAAAAGAGTACCCGGCTCTTGGAATATTCAAGACTTTAAAGATCTAACGGAGATGATAAAATGATAAGATATATATCTTTAGTGCTCATGATATGCGTATTTGCTTTTGCAGATACAAGATTTGCAGAGCCCAAACCATCCATAGACAATCAACGCCAGATACTGTTTTCTATAAACAGCGGCGATGAAGAGAAGATAAACCATGTACTCAGCAGTGCAAATAACGTCCTGAAATTCTATGGTCCCGAAAATGTCCATATGAGAATAGTATGTTACTACCACGGCATCAAAGCTCTTTTAAAAAAAGAGACGGAGATAGCCGTAAGGGTGGATGCTTTGATGCAGTATGACGTAGAGTTCGTCGCATGTGAGAACACGATGAAAACCAAACATATCTCAAAAGAGGAGCTTATCGACGGCTCCGAGATAGTCACAGCAGGCATCGTCGAGATAGCAGAAAGAATCAAAGAGGGATGGATCTACATCGTCCCGTAAAACCAATCACAACAAAAAGGAAAAAACAATGAAAAAAATAATAGGACTAATCATCGCTTTTGGTCTGTCACTCTATGCAAAAGGCGATCTTTACATATTTGACGTAGATAATGCAAAAGAAACGATCACACCGGCTGTAATAGCAAAAGCGTTGACAAGCAACGGCTTTTCGATCGCATTAAATAACGATATGACGACTCCGTTTAAAAAACAGTTTCAAAAGAGCGACTTCAAGATCTTCACACTTATGACTATCTATGAGCCGAAGTTAGATGACAAACTAGTAAAAAAATATCCGCTTGCAGGGGTATTTATCCCTAAAGGCATCGGGATTTACCAACATAATAACGAGAATACTCTACGTGTAAGCGTACTGACATCAGACGCTGAAGCGAAGATCATCGGTATAGAAAACAATGATTTGCTAAAAAGTATAGAGAGCAAAGTGCTCAAGAGTCTAAACAGGGCACTTCCGGGCGCAAAACAAAGAATCAGTGAAGATAGTCTAAAAGAGAATAGAAATCTTGTCACTTTATATGAATATCAACTTGACGGTGCGGATTGGGAAGATGCAAAAGGAGAGGTCAAGATGAACTTGGAGGGAGCGTTTGCACCTCGCGGTTTTATTATGCCGGCTTCTATGGATTATGACGCTGATGTCTTTCAAGGTGACGATAGCAACAACCCGTTTGATTTTTATGAGACATATTCTATCTGTAAACTGCCTGTCATCTATACGGTAGCAAAAAGCAGACCTGAGGCTTCGGCATTTGCACCGTGTACGACAATCGTTTACAAGAAAAAAGATGAAGACAAGATAGTCATAGGCTTTCCTGCCGTCTACAACTGGATGAGCAGTGCTAAAGTCCAAGATAAGGAAGCTCAAGCAGTCCTTATGAAAGCGCAAAAAGATTTCGAGGCTATCTTAAAAGAGGTCACGGAATAATCACTTCAATAAAGGAAAATATATGAAAAAATTTCTACTCTTACTCGCCTTTTTAAGCTTTTTACATGCGGAAGACGGGATAAAAAAAGTCATCTTTGATCTGACTACAGGCAGTGTGGAAGTATTTGAAAGAAAAGTACTTTCGGGGATCGCACATCAAAAATCATATTATGAGGGTAAAATGGAGGAGCTGCAAGTAGCAGTGGTCATCCATGGAGATGCTTATAAGTTCTTTGTAAAAGATGTCAACAACTCGCCATTTAAGGCTGACAAAGAGTTAGTAAAAGAGAGTACGCAGTTAGCTGCCAGACTTTCATCTCTTGTCGATACTTACGATGTAGAGTTTTTAATGTGCAATGCAGGTATGAAAAGTAAACATATCACCCAAGAGGATATCTATAGTTTTGTGAAAGTCGTACCAAACTCGACTATCGGTCTTATCGACAAGCAAAACGAAGGATATGCGTACATACCTATAGCAAAATAGCTAGATCTTCTTTGAAGTGATCTTAGATATCAACCTCTCTTTTAAAGAGTGAGGAAGCATATCTATCGCTTTGATCAACATATAAAATCTCAGAGGAAAAGCGTAGATACGCTTTTTCTTCTCTATCGCTTTTACTATCCTCTTGCTCCCCTCTTCCAGACTCATCAAAAAAGGCATCGAAAAACCGTTTTTTTGTGTCAACGGCGTGTCAATAAAACCCGGCAATATATTGACGACATCGATACCGTAAGCTCTATACTTATATCGTGTACCCTCGGCATAAGCGTTTAAAGCTCTTTTGGAGCTGCTGTAAGCCACGGAACTAGGCATAGTAATGATAGAGGCCAAAGATGAGATAAAAACGATCGTACCGCCTCTTTGCTCTTTAAATTTTGGCAAAAGCGGTTCTAAGATCGCATGATATGAAAGAAGGTTGGTGTCATAGAGTCTTTTAAAATCATCAAAGGGTGTGACTTCCAAAGAGTGCCCTACGGAGATCCCGGCATTCAAGATTACCATGTCAATGGAACCGATCTCTTTTATCTTCTCTTGTAAAAGCTCAAAATCACACACATCTACATCGATAATATCAGTTTCACAAGCAAGGGTATTTTGGAGTTCTTGAAGTCTGTTTTTGTCTCTGGCTAAAAGGATTAAGTGATTTTCAGGTCGTGCATAATGACGGGCAAGAGAAGCACCTATGCCGCTGCTTGCACCTGTGATAAGTATCTTCACTAGACGATACGGATCATAACCGGTTTAGAGTTTACAAAATCCAGCGCTTCTATACTTTTTATCATATTTTGTATATCTTTTTCCACGGCCGTATGTGTCGAGATAAGAAGATTTGCACTGCCATCACGTGAAGGACGCTGCAAAATAGTCTCTATCGAGATACTGTTGTTTGCAAAGATAGTGGTTATCTTGGAAAGAACGCCCGCTTTATCCGAGACATTGATGCGAAGATAATATTTCGACTCGATATCACCTATCGGTTTTAGTTTCAGACCTTTTTCCAAAGGCTTGTCAAATCCAAGCATAGGCTTACTTTTCCCGCTTCTTGCAATATCAATAATATTTGCGATAACGGCACTTGCAGTAGCATCACCACCCGCACCTGGTCCATAATAAAGCGTTTCGCCTACTTTATCACCCACAACGCTGATACCGTTCATAACACCGTCGATTTTTGCCAGCATCTCGCTGTTGTCGATAAGTGCCGCATGTACACGAAGTTCGACCTCGTTTTTCACACGTTTTGCAATGCCTAGAAGTTTGACGCTGTAACCGAACTCTTTTGCAAAAGCGATATCGTCTTGAGTGATGTTTTGTATCCCCTCTATCAAGATATCTTCCGGTTTTGCATCGATCCCGTAAGCGATGCTCGCAAGGATAAGAAGCTTGTGAGCCGCATCGAATCCGCCGATATCAAAAGTCGGATCAGACTCGGCATAACCTAATTCTTGAGCCTCTTTAAGGATTTTATCAAATGCCACACCCTCGTTTATCATCTTAGTGAGCATATAGTTACATGTACCGTTCATGATACCCATGATTGATTTGATATGGTTTGCCGAAAGTCCGTCACGCAAAGCGTTGATGATAGGGATACCCCCTGCGACACTCGCTTCATACTCAAAGGGCAGGTCGCCCGCCATATCTTGAAGCTCATAACGGTGATATGCCAAAAGAGCCTTGTTTGCAGTAACTACCGCTTTGCCGTTTTCTAAAGCGCGCTTTACTACATTAAATGCATCTTCGACGCCGCCCATAAGTTCTACGACAATATCTATCTCAGGATCGTCTAACACTACATTGACATCATCGCTCAAGATGATATCCAGACCTCTGTCTTTCGCTAGATTTTTAACGACACCGCTTTTGACCACTATCTCTGTTCCTGCACGTGCAGATATGATCTCTTGATTATCTTTTAAGATATTTACTACTGATGTCCCGACTGTCCCGACACCAATAATCCCTACTTTAATCACTATTTATCCTTAGATTCTTCAAACTGTTTTAAAAACACCTTGATATTTTTTGCAGCTTGACGGATACGTTTGTCGTTTTCTATTAACGCAATACGGACATAACCCTCACCGTATTCACCGAAACCTATCCCCGGAGCCACTGCCACATGTGCTTCACGAAGCAGTTTTTTTGAAAATTCCAATGAACCAAGATGAGCGGCAGCCTCCGGAATCTTTGCCCAGACGAACATACTCGCCTGATTCCTTCTCATCGGCCAGCCTGCTTTGTTAAACGCATCTAGCAGCACATTTTGACGGTGGTCGTATTTGTCCGTGATATCTTTTACACACTGCTGATCGCCGTTTAGTGCTATGGTAGCTGCAACTTGTATAGGCGTGAACATACCGTAATCTAACCAAGATTTTATCTTTTGAAGAGCACCTATAAGCTTTTTATTTCCGACAAAATATCCAACACGCCATCCGGCCATGTTATAGCTTTTACTAAGTGTAAACGACTCTACCGCCACATCTTTTGCACCCGGAACACTCATGATCGATGGTGTCACATAACCGTCAAACGTGATATCACCGTATGCGATATCAGAGATCACATAAAATCTTTCTCTTTTTGCCATTGCAACAAGTCTGACGTAGAAATCCTGTGTCACTGTTGCCGTAGTCGGATTATGAGGAAAGTTCACAAGAACATATTTTGGTCTTGGAGAGTTCTCTTTAAACACGCGTTCCAAGTCTTCAAAGAATTTGTCTTCATCGACTTTATAATCCTCATCAAATGCCAAACCGAATTTTACGACGTTACCGCCTGCCAAAATAAAAGCGTACGAGTGGATAGGATAAGTCGGATCCGGCACGACAGCCACATCACCCGGATTTGTGATAGCATACGCCAAATGGGCATATCCCTCTTTACTTCCCATTGTCGCGACACACTCGGTCTGAGGGTCAAGATCGACTCCGTAACGGCGTTTGTACCAGTCAGCTATTGCTTGAAGAAGTTTTGGGATTCCCTTTGATGTAGAGTATCCGTGTGTTTTTGTTTTTTTGGCAGATTCAATAAGTTTTTCTCTAATGTGTAAAGGCGTGTCTCCATCGGGATTACCCATACTAAAGTCGATAACGTCAGCACCCGCACGGCGCTCTTTCATCTTAAGATCATTGACCTCAGCGAAAACATACTTCGGAAGTCTATCCATTCTATCAAATTTTATTTCATCAAACATTCTTGTTTACCTGCCTAAATAAATTGCCGAATTTTAACATAAATATCCGTAGATTTATCTAGAACCTATCGCTTCTATATTGAGTCCGTTTTTTATATTTTTCAGGGTATACAGATCACTGATCTTTATATAAACAGTATCAGCGGGAATATCGATACCTAGTTTGGTCGTCTTTCTATCCATTTTGTTGACCTTTAAGATACGCAGAGACCTGTCATAAAATGAGATATAAGGGTACCAGTTATTGCCGTAATTCGAGCTTATCACGACTCTGTTGATCACTGAGACATCAAGCCATTTTTCATATATAGAACGCTCTAAGTTGATAATATCGGATGCTTCCAGTTTCAAAACGTTAAGATGGGCATTTTTCATATCTATCTGATAGCTCCAAGAAGCAGGCGTATCGGTTGAAATATCGATTATGTCACATCCTCGTTTATTAAGCTCTTTTCGCAGAATCGTAGGGTCTAGCGCATATTCGCTGGTAAGTTCTATGCTCCATACAAACTCCGATGGGTTCATATGGGATTCTTTTGTTATATATCTGTAATATCCGATTGAACGCAGGGTATCTGCCAAAAGTTTTACGAAAAACACGGGAGAGCCGTCCGTTGAAAAGCTCATAGTAATGGTTTGGGGCTTGTCAAAGAAAAGATTTAATAAACCGTTTTCTTTTAAGGTTTGAACGACTTTTACGACATCAAGTCTATTGTCGCTGTAGTAAGCACTTTTTGGCTCAAAAATTATATTTATGAAATCTTTGTTACTGTTGTATATTTTACTTCCCAGAATCGATTCTATCTTTGTATCGATCGAGACCGTCTTGTTACTATCTAACTCTGAAGCGAAAATAGAGGTAAAAAGTACGAAGAAAGCTATAAATAAAAACCTTACCAAGTACTGCCTTTATTTAATTTTTTAAACTCACTTCTTGTAATCTCTTCTAACTCGCCGTTTTCAAATTTCAAATACATAGTACCGATTCTATTAAACTCTTTTACATCTATGCCTAGGTCTATTTTCAGCATTCCGTGACCAAGTACTAAAAGATAGTTTTTTGACGGGTCAAGATCAAAACTGTTTTGGATGGTGATCTGTTTTTTAGTAAGATCGTCCATATCGATATAACCGATCCAAAGCGCTCTTTTTGTCATGATCTCAAATCTTGTCGCTACTAAACTTTTTTGTGATTGATTATTGTCGACTACACTGACATCTTGCGTCATATTTATATCAGATATATTGGATGTATTTAGTTCTACAGTAGCTAAGTCCAAATGTTCTTTTGCAGATTCTATTTGTGAATTGTTCAGTTCCAACTCTTCATGAGAGCCGTTCGTCATATTTGCGATAATAAAATATCCGACTACGACAGTTGCGACAAAAATCAAATAAATAAGTTTTTTATTTGACTTAGTCTCCTCTTTTTCATCTAAAATACGTTCGATCGAGTCATCATATTCATCTGCCATACTCTCTTTATACTCATCTAACAGATCGCTTAGGTTCAAATGGTACTCGCGTTCTAAGATAGATATAAACCCGCGAAACTGTATTTTTGGTATCTTGTCAAATGATTTCGTTAAAATATATTCCACATTTTTACGGGCTATATGAGTCTTCTCATATATTTTCTGTGCACCTACCGCTTTTAACTTTTCAAAATCTTCATTCATAAACGCATCCTATCCATCAAAATAGCTCCTGCAACACTAACATTTAAAGAATCAAATCCATTTTCCATTTTAATGGAAACTTTTTTATCAAGTCTACTTACTGCTTTTGGCGGTATCCCTAGGGACTCGCTTCCAAGAATGATCGCTCGTTTACCAGTAGGCTTTATTTCACGTATATCTTCCCCGTCCATAACGGCACCATAGATCGTAAATCCTGATGTTTTTAAGT
>JAHJGM010000067.1 GCA_018824305.1 bacterium | reverse complement strand
ATTCCAAAGCTTCATCATAATTTTTTTTAATATTTATATTTGTATCGTTATAACTCATCAACTCATAAAGCAATACCGCTTCATCTTTACCTTTGACTTTTACCGGCTCTATGAGTCTTGTTAAAAAGTCATCTTTTAAGCGGCTTAACGTGAACTCTGTAATGAGTATATTGACACTGTAGTTTTTTGTTATACCCTCAACACGTGAGGCAAGATTGACTCCATCACCGATGACGGTATAGTTGAAACGTGTATCTGAACCCATGTTCCCAACGACGACCTCATCGGTGTTTATTCCTATACCGATGTGTATAGGGTTGATTCCCTCTATGGCAAGTTTTTCATTTAACTTGTTCAATTCATCTATCATCTGCAGTGCTGTCTTACATGCGGCATCGGCATGCTTCTCTACGTCCACGGGAGCATTGAAAAAAGCCATCACGGCATCGCCTATGTATTTGTCCAGCATACCGCCATTTTGTAATACGGCATCCGTCATAGGAGTAAAATATCTATTTAACAGTTTGATCAGACTAACAGGATCCATAGACTCAGAGATACTCGTAAACCCTCGGATATCGCTAAATAAAATCGTGAGTTCTTTTTTTTCTCCCCCAAGAGAAAGAGCTCCCGGATTTTTAATGAGTTTATTTAGCAGATCAGCTGAAAGGTAACTCGAAAATGCACTTTTTAGAAACCTGCTCCCTTTTTCATGAATGGTAAACGCCATGACCTCGATCGAGACTATACTTAGTATAAATGCGATAAGAGGATAAAAGGCATCTGTGTAAATATTGTAAACTACAAAGAGATACCTTACTATGATGTACACCACTAGATAGCCGATCATATCCACGATAACCCTGTTGACGACTTTTTTGATCAATAAAAACAATATAAAAGGCAGTAAAACCATAATAACGATCAATATCGGCGTTATATACGGAGGTTCGGTTATAAGATGATGTGAGAGTACGTTCGAGATAAATGTATAATGAAGCAGAGGCCCGAACATCGCACCCATCGGAGTAGCGACCACATCTCCCGATCCCACTTCCGTGATGCCGAGGATGACTATCTTCCCTTTAAAATAATCCTGTTTTATCTTTCCTTTTGTCACATCTAAAAAAGAGACTATCTTGTATTGCTCAGGCTGATAAAAGTTTAATCTGACAAACCCTTTTTCATTTAAATTTATCTGATTCTCAGCTATGCTTACATGTGAGGCATCGACTCTTTTTATATCCTGATTTAAAACCAGTCTTAATCCCTGTACTCCCAGTGAAGGGAAAAGGATATTGTCAAAATAAAAAGCGATCGGATAGGAGCGTAAAAGATGATCTGATTCTCTTAATGTAGAAAAACTTCCGCTCATACTGCAGCTTTGCAAAATAGGAAGTATGTTCATCTCCGCATTATCCGCTGAGACAAACTTTGGATTACCGAATGTGGCTATCTGTGTCTGAAGCAGATCCAATGAAGAGTCATTGAGTACACTCTCTTGCGCCTGCGTGATCTTTTGGGTTGCGTTATGTCTGAGAAAAAAACCACATACACTATTGTTTAGGCTTGATATCGAATCTGCCAAGGCTAGATCTTTTGCCTCGCTTGTCGGCTCTGAAAAGATCATATCCATCAAAACCACATCCGCTTGCTGCAGTTTTGAGATACCGTTTGCCAAGATCTCTCTATCCCACGGCCATCTTCCATATTCGTTTACACTTTGCTCATCTACGGCCACAAAAACGATTTTATCACTGGGAGTCTTTTTCTGCAGGTCAAAATCTATATCGTTAAAACGCAGAGAAAAACTTTCAAACGGTTCTACTTTATAATGATACAAAGCCATACTAAGCAGAAGAATAGGAAATAAAACTAAGAGATAAAGCAGTTTTTGTTTCATTTTACGACTTTTGCGATATCGCTTATATGATCCACTAAAGCACTTGCACCGCTGGTTATGACTTCCGGTAACGGACTACTACTCTCTGCAGAGGTCGTTTTATTGTTAGCATTTGCATCAAATGCATTGACCACATCCTCTTTTTGTTCTGAAAACTTTTTAAAGTAATCTTCGTAATCTATCTGCTGTTGTCCTGAATAGCTGCTTAGTGTCGATTCAAGTCTCTTCTTGTAGAGTGAAAACCCGCTCACCAGAGCTGTTGCACCAAATGAAGATTTTTTTGTTTCTTCTGAAGAGGCAGCAGTTTTTTCTACATCTTTTTTAATTGTTATAGCAGTATTTCCATCGATCTTTAACTCACTGGATGGGGTTTGTACATGCAATGGGGTTTGTGAGACCATATTATAGGTAATGGTTCCGCTTTGCTGCTCGGCATTATTTATGTTTGTAAAATGGATCGAAGAGGAAGCATCTAAAACAATCGATGAACCGTTTATCAGTTTGATCTGTACCGTTGCATCCGTAGCAGTTCTAACCAAATCACCGTTTCTAATACTCATGCCTTTATCGGCCTTCATATTTTCCGTCGCTCCATCCTTTGTGATTTCGACCAAGCCTTTAAGATTCTCTAGATTACCTATATTTTTGTCACTGCTCAAAGCCGATTCATTCGCATAGAGCGGGATCATAAGCATAGAGCCAAATAAAAATATTATAAAACGCATCAAACACGCCTCCATTTTTCCTTATTCTCTATTATAGCAAGAATCTTACCAAAAATCGCAAAACATAAATATGACCCATTTTTAACAATATATTCAGGTCTGTTACTTAAATGATCTATATATAGTATAATTTCAGATGCAGAATATAGAATCAATCAATAATATCATAAAAGAAAATCCCGCAGTCATGCTCTATTTCAGTGCGCCTACATGTAACGTGTGCCATGCATTAAAGCCAAAACTCTTAGCTGCCATAGAGGAAAACTTTAATCAGTTCGAGATAATAAGTGTAGATATTTCAACCGATGCGGATATCGCTCCCCACTTTAGCGTTTTTGCTATTCCGACTGTTTTGGTGTTTCTTGATGGAAAAGAGTTTTTAAGAAAAAGCCGTCACATGAGTGTCGGTGAAGTTGTAGAGTCTATAAAAAGACCTTATGAGATCATGTTCTCATAAGATCTTAAAACTTGCTAGAAATCTTCCCCCATAGCATTTGCGATATCACTGAAATGTTTAAATGAAGCATTGATATCAACATTAAATTCACTTTCTACGACTTTTTGATCATCAAAGGTAACTCTGTTTCCGGCATCTAGTTCAAACTCTTTGACCATCTCCGCTTGTTGTCCTGCCATCTCTTTTTTATACTGTTCATAAGCTGTTTGCTGCTCATTTTTATACTTATTGAACTCTTCTTGCACCTGTTTTCTATAGAGTTCGAACTCCTCTTTGATACTTGCGATACCGATCTTCCCCTCTTTTAAGGCAACCGACTTGTCTTCATCTTTGGAGTTTACTATAAAAGTCGTACCTTTAATGCCTATAATTGCAAAGGGTGTCTTAACGCTCAAAGAATTCTCAGCATTTCTTGAAGTTATTTTATAAAATATCGAACCTGTTTGCTGCTCTACTTCATTCGTGCTTGCGAAATGGATGGATGAAGAGTTATCCAATACCACCGATGAGCCGTCTATAAGTTTTAAAAGTGCAGTTGAAGTCGATAAAGTAGTGATAAGATCACCCTTTTGTATCTCCATTCCCTTCTCTGCGTTCACCTTTTTTATACTGCCCTCTTTAGTGACCTTGACAGAACCCTTGACATTTTCAATGACACCGATATTTTTTACACTGCTCATTGAAGCATTGTCATCCGACATAGCAAAAGCGAGAATTGAACTTACCAACAAAAACATAATGAAACGCATATTACCACCCCTCTTTTTGATGCTCTATTATAGCAAGAATATCGTTATAATTGCAAAAAATAAACTTAAGGTTTCAAGTTGCTAACAATACTATTTTCCCCCGCAGAAGGTAAGAATTCTGGCGGTCAAGAACCAAAAAAAGAGCTTTTTGGCTCAGACGATGCAAGAAAAAATATTTTAGACACTTATAATGAGATAATTTTACAGCGCAATGAAGAGGAATTAAAAGAGCTTTTTGGAATTAAAAATCCAAAAGAGTTCGAACAGTATCTTGGCGGAATAAAGGGCACTGCTTTGATGTGTGCTATTCAGAGATATAACGGTGTCGCTTACGAGTATCTGGATTTTGGCTCGCTTGATGAAAATGCAAAAGAGTATCTCAAACAAAACGTCATCATCTTCTCAAATCTTTACGGACCGATCTTGGGACGCGACACGATTGCAAACTACAAGGTTAAACAGGGAAACGATATCGGCAATATCGCACCCGATAAATTTTATAGAGACAGATTTTCCTATCAGCTAGACCTTTATCTGCATGATAAAGAGATCCTTGACCTGCGTGCGGGGTATTATGACAAATTTTATAAGACAGACAAACCATATACTACACTAAGATTTTTAAAAGATGGAAAAACTCTCAGCCATTGGGCCAAAGCATACAGAGGTATCGTGCTTCGTGAAGCAGCAAAACACCATGTAAGCTCACTCGAGGAGTTCAATAAACTCAATATTGAAGGCTTACATGTAAGAGAGATAAAAACTATAAAGAACAAAACAGAGATCGTTTATGATATCTTATCTTGAGATACTGATCCCAAAGCCTATTTTATTGACATAATTATCATAATCTATCAAACTCTCTCCATATCCGCTAAATGCTTTTAGATATACAAATAGATCTTTTCTACCAAAAAGCGGATAGCTGTAACTCAGATCAAGAGCACCGTGGTCTTTAAAATCCGAACGGACCAAAAGTTTTAACAGATGCTTATTGTATGGCAGTGTAAATCTTATATCACCGTGTCCTAGATAATCTATAAGGTGTGGATTATAATCATGATTATCCGGTATTCTTGTCCATAATTTCAACTCTGTGAAAAGATTCTTATACTGAAAAAAAACCGTTGCGTTGGCGTAGTTCCAAGAACGCTCGTTCACACCGCCTCTTCCGTTTGACATATGTGCGATGCCGAGTCGAAAAGCTTTTATCAGTTTGGCATCATCGATCGAAGCGGTGGGAACAGTTACAAAAAGTTCAGGATTATAATTCGACTCTCTAAAATATGCGGAACTTGAATAGGATTGCCAAAAAGATTTTTGTGTATAGGCTGCGCTGTATATCTCGTTTAGCTTGAGCAGATTTGGCGCAAAATCAAATTTCATACTGATTTGAAACTCTGTTTCTAATGATGTAGGCTTATCGCTGCCTGTCTGTGCATACTTCCCTCTGTATCTGTAACTTGCAGGGATAAGGTAATTTGTGTGATACGCTTTTATATTGTAAAGCGATCTTGTCATCTGCCTGATAGTCTCTTGTGTCTCGTTACCGTCAAACTTATCGAGTGAATGGAAGTATCTTTTATTTGTCTTGTCTATTGTCCGTCCAACTTGCTCTTTGGAAGAACTATAATACATGTTTGAAGAGATTTTATACCATCTGTTGGCTTCATCCGTATCTTTTTTACATCCTAAACCATTTTCGTACATGTAAGCTACGAGATATGCCGCATCCTGATCGTCATTATCCTTCGCCAGCGCTTTAAACATCACAAAAGAT
>JAHJGM010000066.1 GCA_018824305.1 bacterium | reverse complement strand
TTCGCGGAATAGAGCAGCTCGGTAGCTCGTCGGGCTCATAACCCGAAGGTCATAGGTTCAAATCCTGTTTCCGCAACCAAATTTATGTATTAAATTAACTTAAACTCAAATCATTATTGGGGTGTCGCCAAGCGGTAAGGCATTGGTTTTTGGTACCAACATTCAGGGGTTCGAATCCCTTCACCCCATCCACAAACTACAATCACTGTTTTTTTCTTAACTAATCATCTTAGCAAGACAAAAATAATATTATAAAAAAGCCGGCATAGCTCAGTTGGCTAGAGCAGCTGATTTGTAATCAGCAGGCCCGGGGTTCAAGTCCTCGTGCCGGCACCATATACAGGACGCGGGCGTAGCTCAGTTGGCTAGAGCGTCAGCCTTCCAAGCTGAGGGTCGAGGGTTCGAGTCCCTTCACCCGCTCCACTTTCCCTATTCACCCCTACTTGCTTTAATACCATTTATCAAAGCATACAGTGTCGGCAGATATAAAAGATTTAAAAATGTTCCCCAAACAAGTCCAAAACCTATGGACACAGCTATGGGTTGTAAGATGACAGCCTGCCCCGTTGCATAAAATATCAATGTAAACAATCCTAAAAACGTCGTCACCGATGTTATGACGATGGGTCGGAGTCTTAGTTTCGCACGTTTATAAAACTCATCCGTTTTATGTGTTCCATGCAAAAAATCAAGCATGATGATACCGTCGTTTATAACAACTCCGGCAAGTCCTAAAATACCAATGATTGATGGCATTGTAAGGTTAATACCTAACAACTTATGGCCTATCAGTGCTCCCAAAACAGAAAGCGGTATAACACTCATGACCATAAGTGCATATTTTATCTTCGGAAAGATTATCAGCAGTGTTATCAATATCAAAAACAGTGCCAAAAATATCGCTTTTTTCATATCGCTTTTGAGCTGGGTACTTTTCTCTTTTTCCCCAAGCAGAGTAACCTCGATGCCCGAATCCGATATCTGATCAAGTGTAGGCTGCAGCTGATCTAGGATCTCTTGGGGCGTTATACGTCTTTTGTCCACATTTGCAAACACTGTTTTAATGATGTTACCGTTTAGCTTGTCTATCTTCTCGTAATCTCTTATCTTAACGATATCTGCCACTTGCAGAAGTTTTACAAAACGGCCGTCACTCAAAGGTATGTCAAAATCAAGCAGAGTCTTTGTCTTGTCTTTGTCCATATCCTCTGTTTTGATCTCCATAACTCCACGGTCATTAAATGTACTTGTCTGACGTTTTCCAAGAAAAGAATCACTTAAAACCCTTGCAATAGATGCCTCACTAAGCCCCAGACTTTCGCCGTAAGGGTTTATCTTTATCTTATACTCCATCTTGCCGTAACGAATGTTGTCACTGTAGTTTAAAACACCCTCTATACTTGCCAGCTTTTTTTCCAGCTTGTTTATTGAGCTTTCAAGTTCAGTGTCATTCACACCTGAAAGGTTTATCTGTATGTCACTGCGGATCATCCCGGGTTTGTCCTCAGTGACGCCCAGTTCGACCATATTATACTTTTTCTTATAGGGTTCGATTATCTCTTTTGCAAGCGGTGAGAGCTCAAAAGTACGTTTCTGCCTGATCTTTTCAGGATCATTAAAATTAAAACTGAAATTGAGCAGAGGGTTGACATACTTGTTTATCCAGTTTGTATCTTCTCTGTCAAAGAGTTCCATCGTTATATAAAACACGTTGTTAGAGTGTTCTGTCTCTCCCGAGAGACTTCTTCTGTATCCGCTTGTTGCAGAGATAGACTTTAATGAAAACTCCTCTTTATGCTTCATCATCTCGCGTTCTATCTCTTGTGCTATTTTAAAGGTATCATCTATAGGAGTATCGACACTCAGTTTTCCTGAAATATAAAGATTGTTTCCGTCAAAATTCGGGAAAAACTGAAATTTCATAGATTGTATCGTCACTACTGTTAGCAGCGGGATCAGTATCAAGAAAAGAAGCAGCGAAAGTTTTTTATACTTGATGAACTTATGCAAGACTTTCTCATAAAGATCTTGAAAGCCCGTCCAGTCAAAAAAGTTATTACTCTTTCTCAAAAACTCCTGTGCATGTAAAGGCAAGAACAGAAAACTCTCCAAAAGCGAGCCAATGAGTATCATCACGACTACTATGGGAACCAAGATCAAGAACAGAGCTATCTCGCCGGTGAGCATAAACATCGGTAAAAATGCTACTACCGTCGTAATAGTTGCGAGTGTTACGGGCAACATCATCTCTTTTACACCGATGAGTGCCGCTTCATCGTTAGAACGTCCCTCATCTATGTGACGCTGGATGTTCTCACTCACGACAATGGCATCATCGACAACGATCCCTATAACAATAAGAGCGCCCAAAAGCGAGACGATGTTTATCGAATACCCCATGTAATAGATGAATAAAAGCCCTATGATGAATGAAAACGGTATCCCCACGGCCACAATGATCGCTATCCTGAGATTTATAAAGATGTACATAGATATAAACACCAAGATAAGTCCGAACATCATGTTTGATACAACTGTATCAAGACGGTCTTTCACAGGTTTTGAACTGTCTTGATAGAAATCAAATATGATATCTTTGTAATTGCTTTGTATCTTTTTGACATACTCTTGCAGCTGTTTAGAGAGCTTGATCGAGTCGCCCTCTTCCGATTTGTCGATCACGAGCGTCAAAGTCTGATTTGCGTTAAATGATGAAAGAGTGTTTGTCTGAGGATAGTAGATATTTACATCGGCGATATCACCGAGTCTTACGAATTTAGCGCCTATTTTCAGTATCGCGTCTTTATAATCCTGCTTAGAACTCTTGCCGTTGATCGTCGAGATAAATACAAAATTTCCTCTGTCTTCTATATCCCCGATCGGAAAGATATACGACAGATTGGAGATAGCGCTGATGACATCTGATTGACTTAGATTATAGGTCAGTATCGCATTAGAGTTCAATCTGATCGAGAGTTCTTGATCCGCATCGCCTCTTATGGATATCTCGCTGATATTTCTTATTCTTGATAGTTTTGTCTTTATATCCTGAGCTATCGGTATCAGCTCACTCTTTGTGAGTTTTGTGGAAGAGATGGAGAGTTTGATCAGTGATTTGCTTTTATCTAAGAGTTTTGCGACAGGCTCGTTCATATCTGATGGAAGATACTGTCTTGAAGCAGAGATAGAATCTTTAACTTTGCTCAAAAGATTTATCTTATCTGCATGTTCGTTTAAAGTCAAAGTGATGACGAACGAACCGGGGATGATGGTCGTCTCTGTCTTGTCGATGCCGTTAAGATTGCTTATCTCATCCTCGATGTCGCGTACCGCCATCTTATCCATGTTGCTGGCACTTGCACCGGCATATTTTCCCGTAATACTGATCTTATCCAGCACTACGGTAGGAAACATCTCTTTTGGGATATTTACATAGGCGTTGTATCCGAGATACAGTAGAAATATAAGCAGTACGTAGCTTAAATGCTTACTTTTGATAAAATATTCTATCAGAGCGTTCATTGACCTATTCTTCTATCTGTCTTACGATATGCTGTGGTATATTTTTACTCGTTGAGGCACCCAGTTTCTCAAGCTTTTGAAACTGAGTCGTTATGCTTCCTGAGCCGATATGGAGTTTGTTGTATGTCTCATGATATGTTTTTTGAACCGTCTCTATCTGTTTGCCGAGCTTTTCGACACTCTCAACAAAACCGACGAATTTGTCAAACAGAAGCCCTGCCCGTTTTGCTATCTCCTGTGCGTTCTTTTGCTGATGTTCATATTTCCATGTGTTCTCAACCGCGCGTAACGAGACCATAAGCGTAGTCGGACCGACCAAGACAACTCTCTTTTTAAAAGCATAGTCAAAGAGCGTCGGGTCGTACTCCATCGCCATGAGCAAAGCACTCTCAATTGGTACGAACATAAAGATAAAATCCAGAGTCTCAATACCTTTTAACTTCGTATAATCTTTGCTACTCAGTTCATCCACGTGTTTTTTCATGGATGCCACATGTGCATTGGCGAAAATGAGCTTTTCATCCTCATCTTCTGCATTGATATACTGTTCATACGCCGTAAGAGAAGTCTTTGCATCGATGATGATCTCTCTGGTATCGGGGAGATGCACTATAACATCGGGACGGTAACGGTTATTATCACCCTCATGGATAAAACTCGCTTCGCGCTCATACTCATACCCCTCGCGAAGTCCTGAATTTTCCAAGACGCTCTCAAGTATCATCTCTCCCCAGATACCCTGTTTTTTGCTCTCTCCTTTGAGTGCTTTGGTAAGATTTTTTGCATCCGTGCTCATCTGATGGTTGATCTCTTTGATCGCTTTTATCTCAGATTGGAGCATCGAGCGTTCTTTTGTCTCTTTTATGTAAACATCGTCTATCTGTTTTTTAAATGCGTCAAACTGCTCTTTGATGGGAGTTATCATCTTCGTTAAAGTGTCTTTATTCTGTGTGGAGAATTTTTCGGAGTTTGATGTGAGTATCTTGTCTGCGAGTTCTTTGAACTCCAGCTTCATATGTTCTTTATTCTCTTCAAGAAGTCTAAGCTTTTCACTGCTCATCTGTTTCTCTTTGTCGAGCATGGTCTCAAGCTGGACTATCTTACTTTTGCTGTTTGTATTTTCTTCAAGAAGTTTGTTAAAGCTCTCTGTTTTTTGTTCCAATCCGCGGACTCGCTCAAGAAGTGTCGCTTTTTGGTTGTTCAGTTCATTAACACTCTCTCTTTGTCTGTCAAATTCATCTTTTAAAAGCTCAAGTTCACTCTCATATCTGTTTTTTAATGATTTAAAACCGACTAACCAAACGATCAATGCGCCGACAAGAAGACTCAGTACCGCAATAATAGACTCATACATGTAAAGACCTATTCGCGATATTTTGCTATCGTCTGACCGTAACGGACACTCTTTCCACCGGCTACTAAAAGGTCGAACATATTCTCTTCACTGATAATCACGATCGTAGAACCCATTTCAAAACATCCGAAATCATCACCTTTATTTAAATAGAGTTCTTCATATTCATACACACTTTGTTCATGTGCATCGGCATCCGTTTTAATACGCGGCTCAAAAGCGACCTGCATGACACCAACGTTTAACGCACCCACTAGAACCATATAAAATATTTTTTTATCCAGTGTCTCACACTTGATCACGACACGTTCGTTTTCTATAAAAAGGTTCAAACGTTTTTTTAGCGAAGGCATATTGACAGGGTAAAGTTTTCCCGGGATATGCACCACTTTTAAGACTCTCAGGTTCATAGGGATATGGTAACGGTGGTAATCTTTTGGAGAGAGATAAAAGTTGATAAACTGCCCGTTATGAACCGCTTTTTTTTCTTCTTTGCTAAAGTTTTCACCTAAAAGTTCATCTGTCTTATACTGCATCCCTTTTATCTGCATGGCATAATCCTCATCCATATCTCCGCACTCAGAGATCAATGAATCACATGGAGAGATAAAGTCAGAAGAATCAAGACTAAAATGTCTTGGTTCACGCAACTTGCGGGTAAAAAGTTTATTGAGAGTTTTATATGTCGACGGCGAATGGAATTCACTCATATCAAGACCCATCAAAGATACATAACTCTGATTTACTATTTTTTGAAACCAAGGAGTAAATTCGCAAGAAGCGAACTTTCCGAAATATTGTGATATTAAACTCGTTATATGTTTATTCAAGATCTTATCTCCCTTTTTGCTATCTCTTCAATGAGTACGGTCGCGTATGAACCTTTTGGCAGTGAAAAGTGTAGTTCAAACCAAGCTTCTTGCTCTTTGTACTCACCCTCTACCTCTTCTGGAAATATCCATGCATAGCGTCTTGCCCCATCAGCTGAAATGGTTTCATTGTAGTCTTTTTCAATCGTCCATGCTTCATCTTTTGCAAGCCAAGCTTTTTTACCGCATAAAAGTCCTGTGATAGACACACCACGTTCCTCAAACCTTTTTATATCCTCTTTATCGCCTTCATAGTTAAAAAGACGTCCATGCGGATAATGTTCTATAACATCACCTACTATCATCTTAAATGGATGTTTTTGCTCTTTCATCTGCTCTATCGTATGCTTTGAAAGATTGAGCATAGGTTCAAGTTCTTGTGCACTAAAACTGTTTACAAGCGTGCTTATTTCCAAACGACGGCTAAGCCAAAGGTTAAAAAGATGACTCTGGTACGAGTTGATGAGCAGCTTTTTCACTTTTGGATTGCGCTCTTTTACAGTTCCGCGCGCGACTTTTTCTCCAAGTATATAGTTGTCCCCGTCATTTCCAAAACGTTGGTATCCAAAAAAGTTAGGAAGACCGTACTCTTTTATATGTCTGAGTGCCAAAGATATCTTTTTGGCATTTGTTGGATTGACTTTTTTCAAACGGATAAAAAACCTGTTGCCTTTAAGATGCCCAGTACGTATTTTGTTATTGTGATACGTTTTTGAAAGTATCTTGATATCCGGATCTTCAAAACTTTCCATCTGTTCTTCATATTTTTTATTGATAGAGATATACTGCTTTGTCATCGCAAATTTATCTTTGAGTCCGGCATATCCGACCTCTTTGGCTTTGATGCCAAGATGTACGCATATCTTGTCTATCATCTCCCATGTAGTAAGGTTTTTTTTCCTTACATGTAAGACTAGATGTTCGCCCTCACCGCTGAATTCATAAAGGGGTATCTCTTCTACAACGAAATCTCTAGCAGTCTGTTTAAAAATGAAATCAATGCTAGAGTGATTCATACTATAAAAACGGTTCATATTTGCCTTTTAAAAATGGTGTGATTTACATCTGTTCTTGTATCTTTTTCTTGCCGCTTTTGCAAAAATAGTGATCGGTGTTCTTGTCTGCGCGGCACGTCTTTGCAGGGTTTTTCTATTTCTTGGGTCAAATGAGACAAGCATCTCGTACTCTTCGCCGCTGCAACCTACATCTTTTGATATTTTTTTCAAAAAATCATATCCCAGAACATTTACAATCGATAGTTTATCCAAATCACTAAAAATACCGTCTGAAATATCCATACCAGCACTCAAATATCTCGTACATGTAGAGATAAACTTGTCTCTGAGTATGATGTTTCTAAATTTTGATCTTGAGTGGATCATCCCTCCGCTAAGCAGTTTTTTCAGATCTTTTTTTGAATCTCCCAACTTGCCCGTATACGCAAGCAGATGACCTTTTTTCATCCCCCGTCTAAGAAGCGGATTTTTTGTTTGAGAGATGATTGTCACGCTGATATCCAATTTCGTGTTTGAAATCGTATCTCCGCCGATAATATCTATACCATATTTTTTGGCTGCGAGCATAAAGCCCGATGATATCTCTTTCATATCCGACTTACTGATGTTTTTTGGCATCGCAACAGCAAGGAGGGCATAAAGCGGTTTTGCATTCATCGCGATAGCATCACTTATATTAACTACCATTGACCTGTATGCTATCTCTTTTAAACTCATCCAACTGCGTCTGAAATGGATATTTTCAAAGAATGCATCTTTTGAATAGACATACCCGTTTATTAACGCTCCATCATCACCGATATGTTTACTTTTTGTGCTAAAATGTGATATAAAATACTCTTCTAAATTCATAGAGTTATTTTATATGAAATGTGATTAAGGATATGTTAAACTATATCTATATAGAATAACTAAAGAATGTGATAAATTTAAAAGGACTTTGGTAATGAAATTTTCAATCCAATCTGTGTTTAAAAACTTACTATTTTTATTAACAATGATCTCTATTTTATTATTTATGATCTCTCTTATTGAGCTTAATAGATACTCCTCTTTCCGTAAAATAGAGAATATACAAGAGCAAAAAGTTCTTGTCAATAAACTATATGACCTTGGCAGAGCCGACCTTGATTACAGTATTATCCAAGTACGCGGGATGAGCGCTGATCTCAAGACAACGGCATTATCTTTAAATACGATATCTTCTTATGATGTTTTAGGAACTCTTTTTGGATTTAGCAGTGAATTCAATAATGACATCAAAATATTATTGGATTCAGAAGATAAGTATATTGAACAATTAAATCTATACTATGCAAACAACACAGAAGAGTTAG
Organism: bacterium; assembly: GCA_018824305.1. Lineage (GTDB taxonomy): Bacteria > Campylobacterota > Campylobacteria > Campylobacterales > Sulfurimonadaceae > Hydrocurvibacter. The sequence continues at coordinate 34,781 of JAHJGM010000066.1, read as the reverse complement.
ATAAAAAATTAAATGACTTAACCAGTTCAAAAAAAGCTCTTTTATCTCATTTAGATGAGATTGTTTATAAAAATCTAAAATATGATAAAAGCAAATTTTTCATCACACAGTGGATTTTTTATACAACTTTTCTATTATCACTGATCGGTGTTTTTTGGTATTCCAAAAAACTAAAGATCATCTATAACGATATACGCTCTTTATACGCGATCGGACAAGAAAAAACATCAGAGACCATTGCTACCGAAGAGGTAGACGCTATTAAAATAAGAATGGTAAGAAAACCTACGACCACACAAAATCCCAGTATGGTAGATCCCGTCACCGGAATAAAAAACTATAAAGGTATGGTTCACGCATACTCAGAAAAGAAGGGAATGAAAGACAGCAACTACACCACAGTCTGTGTGTTTGAAGTCGATAATTTCAGAAAATATGAAAAAGAGCTGCCAAAAGAGCTAACGCAGACGATGCTTAAAAAGATAGCTTTCATTATATCTTTATATGAGCAGCCTACCGATGTTATTGCTCGCATCGATTATGACCAGTTTGCAGTCGTTTTATCAAGAGAATCAAAAGACAAAGCTCTCAATGACTGTGACTCGATTAGAAAAAGCATTGAAGAGGCTGTATTCAAAAATCCGCAGGGCGAAAGGATCCCGTTTACCTTAAGCGGCGGTTTTCTGATAAAACAAGCCAACAAATCTTTAGATGATGCGATCTCAAATGCAAAAGAGATACTGCAAACTGCAAAAGCAAACGGTCAAAACCGCATTGCTCAAATACGCGATCACGCTGAGAAATTTTAATTTTGTTACTAAATGGAACTAGTCATAACTCCGATATGAGTTATAAGTGGTTCAAATAGTAACATAACAAAACTTCGTTTAAATAATCCGCCGTTTTAACCTTACACAAGCTATATCAAGATACAATAAAAACATTATTTCTCTTAAAAAGGAAGGCAAATTGAGTATTCCTATTTATACTTATGATGCAGTTATCGTTGGAGCTGGACTAGCAGGTTGTGCAGCTGCGCGTGAACTACAAAATGCAGGCAAAAATGTTGCTGTTATAACTAAACTACATCCACTTCGTTCTCACTCCGGTGCAGCACAAGGCGGGATCAATGCAGCACTTAGTGATAAAGACAGCATAGAGTTACACGAGTTTGATACCGTAAAAGGTTCTGATTATTTAGCTGACCAAGATGCAGTTGAATTCATGTGTCAAAAAGCGCCTGAAACAATTCGTTGGGCTGAAAGAATGGGTGCGGCATTCAGTCGTACTGCCGATGGCAAGATCGCTCAACGCCCGTTCGGAGGTCAATCGTCTCCACGTGCATGTTATGCAAAAGACAGAACAGGTCTTACTCTTTTACAGACTATGTATGAACAAGCTTTCCGCGCAGGCGTGAAGTTTTGGGATGAGTGGTATGCAGCGGACATTATCTATAAAGACGGTAAAGTCTCAGGTGTCGTAGCGTTTAATATCCGTGATATGCAGATGGCGATCTTTAACGCGAAATCTGTGATGTTTGCAACAGGCGGTTATGCTCGTTCATTCAAGATCAACTCTAATGCGCATGCAAACACGGGTGATGGTCTTTCTATCGTAGCTCGTCACGGTCTTCCGTTAGAAGATATGGAGTTCGTTCAATTCCACCCGTCTGGATTATCCGGAAACGGTGTACTTATCTCTGAAGCTGCTCGTGGAGAAGGCGGACGCCTTTTCAACTCTCTTGGCGAAAGATTTATGGAAAAATATGCTCCAAACGCTCTTGAACTAGCTAGCCGTGACGTTGTCAGCCGTGCTATTATGAATGAGATCCGTGAGGGTCGCGGTGTAGGTCCAAGAAAAGACGCTGTTTACTTAGATGTAACACATTTAGGAAAAGAACTTATCATGGAAAGACTGCCTGAGCTTCGTGATCTTGCTATCACGTTCCTTGGTCTAGACATGATAAAAGAGCCTATCCTTATCTCTGCTACTGCACACTACTCTATGGGTGGTATCCCGGTAGATATCCCTGGTCACGTTCGTAAAAACAACGATGAGTTCGTAGAAGGGTTCTATGCTGCTGGTGAGTGTTCATGTGTTTCTGTCCATGGGGCCAACCGTCTGGGTGCGAACTCAGTCCTTGAAGCACTGCTTTTTGGACGTTTTGTCGGTAAGACTATGGTCGAAGAGATCGATACTATCCCACTAAGAAAAGCTCATGCAGATGATGCAAAAACTGCTATGGCTGAGATAGAATGGATACTTAACAATAATGGAAACGAAAGCGTTCCTGCTTTACGTGCAGAACTGCAAGAGAGTATGACTCACAATGCAGGTGCTTTTAGAACACAAGAATCTTTAGAAGAAGCTGTGAGAAAAGTAAAAGAGCTACATGTAAGATTTAAAAATATCCGTATTGCCGATAAATCTAAGGTGTTCAATACCGAACTTCAAGAAGCTATCGAACTTGGACACATGCTTGATTATTCTGCATTCATCGTTGAATGTGCAGTTGCTAGAAAAGAGAGCCGCGGTGCTCACTATAGAGAAGACTTTACGGCTCGTGATGATGAGAACTTCTTAAAACACACAATGGCATATATGGATGCAAACGGCGATTTAAAACTTGATTATATGCCTGTAACTCTTGGTAAACATGAGTTAAAAGCAAGAAATTACTAAGGGGATTACAGAATATGGGTACTCATAAAATTACTACACAAGATGTAACTTTTAAAGTATTTCGTTTCAATGCTGACGAGGATTATCTTCCATACTATAAAGAGTATAAGATGGAAGTCACTTCTGAAGAGGTTGTACTAGATATATTAAACAGGATCAAATGGGATCACGACGGTAGTTTTTCTTACCGTCGTAGTTGTCGTCACGGTATATGCGGAGCTTGTGCTATCAAAGTAAACGGACGTTCTACTCTTGCATGTAAAGAGAGCATGAACGATATGATCGAACTTTTCGGCAACGAGATCACGATCGAGCCTCTAAGCATCAAACGCGCCGTAAAAGACATGATCATCGACAAAGCCGATTTCTGGGAAAAACATGCACAGGTACAGCCTTACATCGTAAGCGATATTGACGACAATCCCGAATCGGAAAATCTGGTTTCTCCAGAAGAGGCTGAAAGACTGCTTGATTCGGATCTTTGTATTCAATGTGGAGCTTGTCACTATGCATGTCCTGCAGTGGAAGTGAACGAAGACTTCATCGGACCTGCGGCATTCGCTGCGGCTTACCGTTTTGAAGCTGACGTTCGTGATCAAGCAGGTACTTCTCGTATCAGTGAAGTCAATCAAGAGTTTCAAGGCGTCTGGGATTGTGTGAAATGTTATGAGTGTCAAGAAGCTTGTCCTAAAGAGGTCGATCCGATTGAAAAGATAACAAAACTTCACAATATGATCTTTGCTAAAGGCGTAGCAACAAACAATGTCGCTACTCGCCATGCGGTTGGATTTAAACACTCTATAGCAAAACACGGCTTACTCGATGAGGGTGAACTTGTTCGCTACTCTGAGGGAAATATCGGCGTGATGAAACATGTCCCTGTCGCTATCAAGATGTTTACAAAAGGCAAGATAGTATTGCCTTGGAATATGCCAAAATCAGATAAATTAGATGAGATTAAAAAGCTTGTCAAATCATCATCAACAGCTAAGTTCTAGGAGTCAGAAGCAATGAAAAAATTAAGATATGCACTTTTTACAGGTTGTACCGCTAAAGAGAGTACTCCTGAACAGATGATGTCAACGATGGCAGTTGCAAAAAAACTTGGTATAGAACTTGTGGAACTGACAGAAGCATCTTGCTGCGGTGCTTCTCACCTGCAAGATTACGATGATTTTTTATCTTTGGTATTAAATGCTCGTAACATCGCTTATGCTGAGAAACACGGTCTTACAATGGTCACTATCTGTAATACATGTCAATTAAACACAGCTATGACAAAACACAGACTAGATCACAACCCTGAACTAAAAGCTAAGGTCAATGCAAAACTTGCAGAAGTCGGTTTATCATACAGAGGTACTTCAGAAATAACTCATTTCCTGTACGCTATCATCGATGATTTTGGCTTAGATGAGATCAAAAAAATGGTCGTAAAACCTCTCAGCCAGTTCAACATCGCACCTTTTTACGGTTGTCACAACATCCGCCCTTCCGAACTTCAAAACGAATCTCACAAAAGTGCAGAAAATCCATACCGCCCTACTTCACTTGATGAACTGATCATCGCGTGTGGCGGTGTAAACGTGGATTATGTCGAGAAAAACAAATGTTGTGGTTTCCATGCTGAGCTTCAAGCACCGCGTACAGCTGCGATCCTTACAGGAAATGCGGTTGCGGGTGCTATGGATGCAAATGCTGACTGGATGGTCACACCATGTCCATTGTGTCATCTAAAACTTGATACGCAAACACATCACGCATCAGTTGCAATAGGTCGTGAAGTTTCACTGCCAGTACTACACATGCAACAGATGTTAGGACTTGCTCTTGGTTGTACATCTGAAGAGTTAGGTCTAAAACACCACGTTACAAACGTAAACTTCATATAATATTTCAACTCGTTCCCATGCTCCAGCGTGGGAGCGAATACTTTAAAATTTACTTTCTTTATCGTTTGTGTTATAGTTCGCATTATACAAATGAGGAAAAATTAACGCTATGTCAGACTCGATAGAAATAATCTCATGGAACGTCAACGGAATACGTGCTATTGCCACCAAAGAGGCGCTTAAATGGCTCGATGAGAGAGATACGGACATCTTATGCCTTCAGGAGATAAAAGCGACTCCTGAGCAGATACCCGACACTCTTTTTCTTAAGCAGCACAATGAGGTGCTAATCAACAGCGCCGAAAAAAAAGGCTACTCGGGAACCGCTACGTTTTCAGCACTCAAAAGCGATTATAACTCTACATGTAAAGATATCGATACAATGAATGAGGGACGCATCATAGAGCAGCATTTTGGCGATATTGCTCTTTTTAACGTCTACTTTCCAAACGGACAAAAGGATGAAGAAAGACTACGGTTAAAGATGAAGTTTTATGATGACTTTTTAGAACATTGTGAGAAACTTCGTGAAGAGGGAAAATCGATCATTATCTGCGGCGACGTCAACACCGCCCACCGCGAGATAGACCTCAAAAACCCAAAAGCAAACTCAAAGACAAGCGGATTTTTACCAATAGAGAGAGCTTGGATAGACAAACTCCTTTCTCACGGGTATATCGATACATTCAGATATGTTCACGGGGATGTAATTGATGCTTACAGTTGGTGGAGTTACAGATTTAACGCTAGGATGAACAATGTAGGCTGGAGAATAGATTATTTTTTTATCTCCGAAGATCTGGCAGAAAATCTCGAAGATGCTTTTATACTGCCAGAGATCACGGGCTCAGATCACTGCCCTGTAGGGATCAGGATCTCTTTTTAATAGAGTCCCGTCATACTAAGATAAAATAAAAACTTTTTATCTGCATCCACACCGCCGACTTCATTGAGTAAAGGCACTTTTAAACCAAAAGAAACCGGAATGTTTGCCGTAATCTGTTTCAAATCCCAGCCTATCCAAAGATCAGCCGATTTTACCTCAGGAAGCAGGAATCCGTCACCTACTTTGTCGATATGAAAATAGGAGATTTTCGCATTTGTATGTATTTTATTATAAAGTAAACACGGCATCGAACCGCCCAGTGCTGCAAGATAAGAGTTCCCTGAAACAGAAGTGTCATTGAAAGTATAAGAAAAAATAGCATTTCCTTCGATCTCTTTAATCATATATTTTGAGAACTTATGTGAAAGCGTATATGCCGGTTTATCAGACCCAAGCCCCTTGTTACTGCCGCCTGTAGTTGTTTTATATAACAGTGTCGTAATGTTAAGTCCACTCCCCTCGCTCATAGCACCAAAATGAAAGTTCCCGCCTGCTGACACATCACCAATACCACTATTTGTATCGCCTGTTACCTGATCTTTTTTAGAGATATAAGGGACATTGACTTCAGCTCCGAAATGTGAACCTATATTTGCACCCAACGGAAGATTAAACATATTAAAATCATCCGAATGGATCGCCTGTACGGAAGCTGAGAACTTATTTGTCGTACTTGTGATCAGATCTGTTTTTGGTGTATCAACGACTACCTCATTTACTATTGACTGATTACTGATGAAAAGCTCACTCTGATTATTACAGGTCTGACCAGCCTGCGTATCACAAAATGCGAGCAAAGAAGTCGCTGCAAAAGTAAGCGACAATAAAATTTTTTTCATTTTCTCCCCTTTTTCTAACTATATGTAAATGATATGTGTCTTGCCCTTAATTCAAAGTAAAATTATTTAGATTTCGGTCTAAATGCTTTGATGACCTCTTCGTTTGTTTCAATATATGGTAAGAAATACTTTGATTACTTAGTAAAGTTGGAAAGTTTATCTATTTTATCTAAAAGATTTTTTGATGAGTTTTCTATCGCTTTTATACGCTCCGATTGTTCCGGGCTAAGAGTAGTTTTTTTCATTGCATTTATACTGCTCAAAGTAGTATCCATTGCCATTTTTATTTCATCACTCATGGTATGAAAAAGCTCGAATTTAGATTTTTTTACACTCTCTAATTCATTCAGAGATTTCTGAAATTTTAACTTGGTAATCTGTAAGTTTTTATTTGTCAATGTAATATGCTTATTATTCATTGCCAATTTTGCATGGGCTCGAATCATATCGCCTTGTATCGCTTTTTGGTCGGTAATATCGATTAAAATAGAATATTTTACATCTCTGCCATCTGGCCAGCTGATAAGTTCATTGTAGGATTTTATCCATTTATCGTCTATCTCATAAAAAAAATCTCGGGTTAGCTTTTCAGCACTTCTATTTTTTAATTTTCTATTTTTTAAATCTTTTATGCTGCACCAATCACAAATCTTATTTTGTCCGAAAACTTTTGCCCAACAATGTTTTTCTTGAGGTGCAAACATATTTTCTCTCATAATCTTGTTCGCATACACAACTTCATATGTATCTATGTCAACGGCATAAGCAGCAAACGGTATAACATCAAGAAGTGCTTCAAAAAGCTTATTTTCTATCATCTAAACCTCTAAAATTCACTTTATTTCTTCCTATTGATTTTGCTTCATAAAGTCGTTTATCTGCTCTTTCAAGAAGACTATCAATGCTCTCTTCTTCAAATTTTTCTTCAAACCCGATACTCACCGTAAATTTAATACTTTCTCCATCTTTAACAAGTGTTATCGATTCTACCGATGCTCTGATAGACTCCAGTTTATTAAAGATATCCTCAATATTGGAACCTATCATGACAATGGCAAATTCTTCTCCGCCTATTCTTCCGAAAATATCTTCATTATCTAAATTTTTATTTACGGCCTTTGTAAACTTTACAAGGGCTTCATCACCAAGTTGATGCCCATATTTATCATTTAATTGTTTAAACTTATCTAGATCTAGCATTGCAACATAAATATGTTTATTCTCAGATAATTTTTTACTCCATATTTTTTTTGCAAGAGCAAAAAAGTTACCTCTGTTGTTTATCTTTGTTAAAGCATCTTTTGTAGCTAAGATTTCCATCTTTTCATACGCCTGTTTCAATTTGTTAGTTTGAACCGCCAGCTTTGTGTGAGTCTTAATCATAGAGGCCTGAATCTCTTTTTGATCCGTGATATCGACTGCAACAGAATATTTCACACTTCTACCATCGGGCCATTTTACAATTTCATCATAGACTTGAAACCATAGATCAGTTGCTTCATCGAAAAAGCTACTGATTATTTTTCCACTGTTGTAAAGTTTTTCTCTTTGTTTAAACTGAGCAATAGTGCACCATGAACATACATTATTCTGACCATAAATCTTTTTCCAGCAAGAGCTCTCTTTTGGTGCATACATCTTCTCATGCATCATCTTATTTGCATATACGACTTCGAAAGTCTCTATATCAACGGCATAAGAAGCAAAAGGAATGACATCGAGCAAAGCTTCAAAAAGTTTATTTTCTTGCATTATCTTCTTTCTTAAAAACTATCATCTAACAGATCGAGTTCATCATCTTTCTCATCAATAGCATACTCTATAAATATCTCACCGATCGCATGTGCTAGTTTATCTTCGGTTATCGGTTTTAGCATATACCCAACCGCCCCTGCTTGTATTGATTTTATGACCATATCTTCTTGTCCGTGTGAAGTAACCATGATTATCTTTGCTTCAGGATTATCCTTCATGATGTGTTTTACAGCAGTTATACCATCCATATCGGGCATTGTTATATCCATAGTCACCATATCGGGTTGTTTTGCGTTATACGCGTCTATGGCTTCTTGACCGTTTTGAGCATCTGCGATCACTTCATGTCCCAAATTCTCAAGCAATTTGGAAACTTTTTTTCTTATGATCAATGAATCATCTACAATTAAAACTTTTAACATAAATATTTTTTTACTTTACTTTATAATATCGTCAGGACCGATTGCGCTTACGCTCAGTTCTCCGAATTGTGTTGTTATGATAGCCGTTATAATTTTTGAATTTTTGTGTTTTGCTATATTTGAAGCGTCATTAATAGTAATTGGAGGAGTGATCGTCACCCCTTTTCCTCTATTTGGAAAAGTCGGTAAAGCAAGACCCATGATCGTATTAACGACCTCACCGGCTACACTCTCTTTGATCTCTTCTTCCTCCTGCGGGTCAACCTCTTCGCCGTCCATAAAAAGAGAAACCAGTTCATTCAATAAAGAGTTTTGATAACTGATTACGACCATCAGATTCAGTTTACCTCCGACTCCGATCATCGATGTATAATCTTTTAAAATCACCTTATCATTGTCTTTGTCTAAAATTTCCGTATGCTCGATGACTATATTCATATCATCTTGTAAAAACAGCTTCATTTGAAGCATCAGCGATTCAATGATCATGCTTATCCTTTGTTTGGTATGATAAATTCAAATGTCGTACCGACATCTGCAAGTGATTTTATTTGAATCACCCCATTTATTTTTTCAAGCTCATTTTTCACAACCGCCATGCCTACTCCTCTGCCCGATATTTCATCCACCCTGTCTTTGGTACTGAATCCGTCTTCAAAGATAAGGTTATAAATTTCTTCGTCATTCATTTTACTCGTATCTATACCAAATGAAACAGCTTTATTTTTGATTTTTTCGATATCTATCCCTGAACCGTCGTCTTCGATTATTATATGAATATTATCATTATTTGTTTGAATACTACAAGTGATAGTCCCTATTTCATCTTTTTGCAGCTCTTCTCTCTTTTCATAGGACTCTATACCGTGATCAACGCTGTTTCTAAATATATGTATAAGTGACTTTATAAACGGTTTTATATTTTCCGAAACAGTTATATCCGTATCTCCTGCAATGTCAAATTCATATATCTCTTTTCCAAATTTTGATGCTAATTGCTGCACCAACTTATTGTAAGGTCTTAGTAAATCTATCAATTTATAGTTTGAAAGATTTTGAACATGACATAGAATATCCTGACACTCCGGAGATGTTGATTCTACTTTATCTACAATATTGGCTATCTTATCCTGAAGAGCAAGTATATTTGATAAGTTTATCTTTAAAAAGTTTTGAGCGTTTAAGAAATCATCTCCCAGTATCTCTATTATGATTTTCAGACTTTCATCCAGATTCTCTTTGAAATTCGTTTGGTCCAACAAGTGTATCAACTCTTCATTCGTAACATCCTCTTTTTTAAGCATAAGAGATATTTTTGTTTCCAAATCATGCAAGAAACCAACGATATTTTGCATATACATTTGTGAAAAAGAGCCTTTGAAAGTATGGACTGCCCGATATATCTCACCGATATTATGTTTTGGACTCAGCTTTATGTCGATTAATTTTTTATAATTATTTATAAAATTGCCATACTCTTTTTTTAGATCGAAAAACACACCGCTTTCACTGACTATAGAAACTATCATTTTAAAAGTTTCCTGCTCTTTTTTCATCTTGTTTTCAAGTTTTCTTTGAGAAGTTATATTGGTCAAGATCAGCATAAAATAGCTATCTTCTAAAATCTTATATTCAAGCTTTAAAGCTTTTTTATTCAAGATGGTAATCTGCGGCAAAAGTGACAGGTATGAATTTCTTTTAATAGCCATCGGTTCATTGAGAGCTTCCAGTAAAGTAGACCTAAAAAACTCCCGTTTTAAATTATCTTCAAACAGAAGTTCGGCAATGTTCTTTCTGCCGATCTTATCGCCCAAGAGCTTTATACACTCTTTTGAGTATTCTTCATCTATTATAAAGTTTTTATCGAATGTTAAAAAACCCTGACCTGCATTGTCTAAAAGTACAGATATTTTTTTTGTTTTTTGCTCAATTTTATTTTCAAGATTTTGGTTAAGATCATTTATCTCTTCGTGAAGCCTTGCACTTACGGCAATATTTTCTCTCAAAGATTCTGCCATTACGCCAAACTCGTCATTGGAGTCGATATCAATATTTAAAACATAATCTTTTTTGGCTTGTAAAAACAGAAAGAAATCAAGTAACCCGTTTTCAAATGCTTTCAACGGTTTAGTCACAAGCTTTCTTATCGCCAAAATTATTATTATGCTTATAATTACCGCCATAAGGAATATACCAAAAAGAGCCATATAGATTAAATTTTTTTGATTTACAATTATTCGCTCTACTTCTGTTAGAGGTTTTTCAAGTATCGCGATTCCAAGTATATTATTTTGAAAATCCTTTATCTCTTTATAGGTATAATAATATTTAGAGGTTACCAAGTACTTCTCTTTTAGCAATCGTTTGATCTCTATCTTTTTTACATCATTTAAAAAATCTTGATTAATGAATTTTTGAGATATGATATAGGTGCCGAATATTTTATCTTCCGATGATTTTATTTTACCTCTTGTAATATTTTCTTTTATCTTTTCATCCATTAAAAGTAAAAAACCAATATTTTTTTTATCGAAATCTTCGGCGATAGAGTTTAATCCCTGTATAAATTCCAATGAACCTAAATGCTTATGATCGTTATAGGATATGGGAATAATCGCTCTTAATAAAAGTCCCGCTTTCCCTGTTTCAAACGTGACAATAGGCTGTTTTGTTTTATTTACGGCAACTACGTCATATCTAAAATAACTGAGATCGTCCCCATAATGGGAGGGATCCCAATTTCTCAAAAATGATTTGTTGTCCTTCGTGTGAAGATGGATCTTAATATTTTTAAAACTGGTATTTTCTCGCATTTTAACAGAGATCTCTTTGAGCGCATCGATCGCATACTCTCTTTTATTCGATTTATATGCCAGTTTTATCCGCTCATCGTTTGCAATAGAATATGCGTTTGTTATTCCTATATCCATCTTCGATTTTATATCATCGTCAGCTTGAATGATCAAATCTTGTTGAACACTCTTGTATACATCAACTTTTATCTGCTGTGCATACCAAAACAATATAATCGAACTTATTATCAAGATTATCGATGATACACCGATAACAGCGATATTGAGCTTAGTATTAATGGAAATAAATTTCACTTTTAGATTCCTCAGATATAACTTGATTAAATTTTATTTACTCTTTGGTCGAAATGCTTTGATGACCTCTTCGTTTGTTTCAATATATGGACCCTCTATAAGGTCGATGCAGTAAGGCACTGCAGGAAATACCGCATCCAGACATTCACGTATGGATTTCGGCTTGCCTGGAAGGTTGATGATAAGAGACTTGCCTCTTATACCCGCAGTCTGGCGTGAGAGGATGGCTGTGGGTACATACAAAAGACTCACCTGACGCATCAGCTCGCCAAAACCAGGCATCATCTTCTCACATACGTTTTCTGTCGCCTCGGGTGTCACGTCACGAAGAGCAGGACCGGTCCCGCCTGTTGTCACTACTAAACAGCATCCTGCCTCATCGCATAGCTCTTTCATCGTCGCTTCGATGATATCCTGCTCATCTGGGATACATCTGTAAACTATCTCAAACTCGCTCGTGAGATAATCTTTCATCGTATCTTGTATCGCCATTCCAGAGATATCCTCATATATTCCCGCACTTGCTCTGTCGCTTGCCGTGATCACGCCTATCTTTATTTCTGCCATTAAAAAATTCTCCTATTGTGTCTGTAAAAAATGGTTCGCACCGTTTATCAGGTACGTGGTCGCATAGGGCAAGAAAAACTCTTTTGCTCCTTGTGCATCGATTATCTTATCTTCACTGCCGAGATAAACCTCGATATTTACACCCCGCTCAGATATCTCTTTGAGTTTGGAGATGTCCCACTCATAATAAAGCAGCTCTTGTAGCTCACTCTCTTTGGTATCTACATGTAGCGTCTCTTTTTGTCCATAGGGATCAAAACAGCTTTTTATGAAGTTGGCAAGATATTTCTCTTTGTCTTTGTTATAGGCGATGAGCTGTAAACGCTTAAACTTCTCGGGTTTTGTTTGAAAAAATGCCGGAGAAAAGAGCTGCAGTGTGTCTATTCTCTCTTTACATGTAAGCGTATATTCAAATGCTTTTATCGCACCGTAACTAAATCCTGCGACTGTATACTCGCTCTCTTTTATATATTGTTTAAAAAAAGAGAGATCATCTTTTAGCGAAAACCCGCTACTGTAGACCATCTAGCTTCCTGATGATCTCATTTTTAGTGATACTCTCACGTTCATAAAGAATACCCTCGACATAGAGCAATATACTGCTTAAACCGCTAAGTGTTTCTTTTGTTTCATGGTAAAGTTTGTCTAACACGGCATCTTCCTGTTCTTTTGAGGCAAATAGAGAATCACCCATACCAAAATCCTCTATCATCTCTTTGACGCTCTGTTTTGCTTCATCCAGATCGACTTTTGAACTGCTTGAATGTTCACCGAATTTTAGCTCACAAGAAGCCATACCCGCCAACAGCATCTTGATTCTGGACTCTATCTCATGTTTTAAAAGCGGTGTCGTAATAGGAGGTGTCATAGACTCGTTTGACAACAGCAGTTTTTCAAAATCGATATCAAAAGCTGCCGCAGCCACTGCTTTACCCGCCTGATAACATATACGGTGAGCTTTTTGTTCCTCATTTAAGATCAAAAGTTTTCTTTTTCCAAACATCACCTTGTCTTTTACCTGATGAAAATGTTCCATAGTGACTCTTGAACCGTTTTGACGGAGTGAGAGCAGTGCAGCCTCATTGACAAGCGCTGCCAAAGACGCACCGTTAAAACCGACGGTCATATTGGCAAGAGCATCTATATCCGTTTCATTTGGAATAGCCGCAAGGTATTTAGAGATGATGGAAGCACGTTCGCGTTTTGTCGGAAGATCGACAAAGATACGTCTGTCAAAACGCCCTGCACGAAGAAGCGCACTGTCTAGGACATCTATCTTGTTCGTCGCGGCGATCACGATGATATCGCTTGATTCCTCAAAACCGTCCATCTCCGTAAGCAACTGGTTAAGTGTCGCTTCACGCTCGTCATTACGGTTTCCGTCACGCGCTTTACCCACGGCATCTATCTCATCTATAAAGATGATGGCAGGAGCGTTTTTCTTTGCAGCGGTAAAAAGTTCATGGACACGTTTTGCACCCATCCCCACATAGATCTGCACAAACGAAGCACCGCTTTGATAAAAGAACGGTACACCCGCTTCATGCGCAACAGCCTTTGCTATCATAGTTTTTCCGACACCCGGAGGCCCCACGAGCAACACACCTCTTGGCATTCTTGCACCGAAATTTCTGTAACGTTTTGGATTTTTCATAAAATCGATTATCTCGGAGAGTTCGATCTTTACTTCGCTGATCCCGCCGATATCCTTAAAAGAGACACTTGGTTTAATAGCTTGGATAGGTTCGTTCGATGAGATGGGAGCTGTTGAATTAGCCATAGTCGAAGAGGTAAAAAGAGTAGATTTTTTCTGATACCATCTAAATGTCAACGAACCTGCACCAAGGATTATGATGCCTACAAGAACATAAAAAAGAGGTGTCTGCCCCTGTTCTATCTCGACCTCATAATCTGCGAACATTTTTGCAGAGACTTGTGTACTGGCTATTTTGTAGATCTCATTTTGAGTCTTTAAATAGACATACTCTTTTGTAGCGATGACCTTCGTTACACTGTGATTATCTAAAAGTTTTTGAGCATCATTGAGTGTGATTGGACTAGATGTGTCTCGCAAAATAGCAAAAAGTATAAGAGCAATGATAAAAAACGCCGATACATAAATAGCTATATTGTTATATTTAGATTTGAGCATAGTTATATTCATCCTTTACAGTGTAGTCTTTACATGTAACCCAGTTCCCGCTTAGATCTTCGTCTGATTCTACAATAACTTTATTGAAATGCTGGTCAAGACCATAATAGAGTCCATCCTCTTTTTGGCTCTCGATCAAAACATCAAGTTCACCTTTAAAAGCTTTTCTAAACTCCAGATTTTTCTCATCGATGATGGATGTAAGCTCATGTAAACGCTCTTTTGCCACTGCACCGTTTACTTCCTCTTTCATGGATGCAGAAGGCGTTCCGTCACGTTTGGAATAGGTAAATGCATGGACATGGGTCAAGGGGAGCCTTTTTATGTTTTGGATCCCCTCCCTCCAAAGCGCTTCACTCTCACCCGGATGACCTACGATAAAATCCGTTCCCAGTGCGAAACCTTTGTCTGCCAACATATCAAAAAGTTTCAGATCGCTTTCATAACGGTTGCGTCTGTTCATAAACTTCAACATGGCCGGAGATGTGTGTTGCAACGCTACATGCAGATGACGTTCTAGCCAAGGCTCGTCAAGTATCTCTTTAAACTCGTCATTCACCTGTATAGGTTCCAGACTCCCTACTCTTATGCGTCTGACACCGCGGATCTGGCTCATCTTTTTCATAAGACGAGCGATATTGGTGCCCTCGCCCGTCCCGTAGCTTCCGACATTCGTACCTGTTAGTATAAACTCGCCAAAACCATTCGTTGCGAGTCTGTAAACCTGTTCTAGTATCCGTTTTTCATCAAGACTTCTAGCGTCTCCGCGCACATAAGGGATGATGCAGTAGTTACATCTGAAGTTACACCCCTCCTGTATCTTGATAAACGCTCTGCTCTTACCGATGAACTCTTCGACGACGGCATCATCCACAAAGTTCAGATCACCCAGTTCATAAAAGGGTATGTTCTCTTTTAAAAGCGTATTGATCCTTTTCTTTTCACTTTGACCGAAAACTCCGAAGACTTTTTTGTTTTCAAAAAGATTTTCACCCTTTGTATGAGCCCCGCATCCGGTCAAAAAAACTTTGGCTCCTATGCTTTTTTCTACATGGTTTACATAAGAGCGCACGGTAGTATCTGCACCGTTTGTCACCGTACAGGAGTTAACGACGACGACATCCGCTTCATCCTCGTTTTCCGTGACTTCAAAATCCTGCAGATTTTGCATCATTACTTGAGAATCAAATAGATTTGTCCTGCATCCGAATGTTTTAAAATAAACTTTTTTCTTCATCTTATTCCATATTTAAAGGCATTCTGCGCTCCGAAGAGTCGATAAAAAGCTGTTGCGTAGGGTATGCGATCGTGATATCATGCGCTTTGTTGAGCTCTTCTACTATCTCTAAAGAGATCGTGCTTCTTAAAGTCAAAGTCCCGTAAGCGTTTGTTAGATACCAAGAGCTTATCACCACACCGTTTGGTACGATGAAAGAGAATATCCTAGGCTCGACATTCGTGTTTTTAAGACTATAGTTATTACGTAGTTTGTTGAGCTGTTTACGGGTTATGTCCGTATAACCTTTTGAATACTTTCTTGTGATCTCTTTACAGATATGCAGCGCTTTTTTATGATTTGAATCAAATGTGACAACGATATCTATTCCATCCCAAACTGTTTTTAAAGAGTTATGGGTATAGTTAGCGATCATCCTTGTAAAAACATAATTGTTTGGTATAAATATTATACGACCCGCACGACGGTTTTTTTCAAATGAGGTAAGCGTAATATCTTCCAAGATCGTTATACGAAGAAGCGAAATATCTAAAACATCTCCGATATATAGCATCCCGTCCATATCTACACGTATTCTATCGCCTACATGTATGCTCCCGCCAAAGACTATGACAAGCCATCCAAGTAAGCTCATAAACCAATCTTTCATAGCAATAGCGATACCTGCAGATGCAAACCCGAGTATCGTGACTAAATAACCGACATTTTCTATATAATTGAAAAATACTATCAATAAGATCAGCGTAAAATTTGTAAATGTGATGATCTTATTTGCCGTATAAAATCTTTCATTATCCGTGATATATTTTTTGATTATGAGTTTTATCAAAAATGAGATCACAAAGAAAACGACTACGATAATCCCTATCTTAGTCAGTTTATATATCTGCTCCTCTATTTTTTTATTGATGTTGATCTCAATGACTTCGATACGTTTTTTGTAAACACTATCTGTAATATCGATCGTATCTAGGGCAATTGTAAATCTGTCCAGCTGCTTTTTAAGGATGTCAAGTGCCTCTTGAGTCTTTTTATCTTTTTGTAAAACGATCAGATTTTCATAGATACTTTTTTTCTTATCAAGCAGATCTATCAACTTTTTCAATCTGACTTTCTGCATAATATAATCTTCATGATTATTATTTATTTGCTTAATAAAAGAATATCCCGTAAAGATGTCAATAGGATTGCTTATAGGTGGAATATCACCGATTTCAGGAGGAGTTAACAGTTCTGCAAACGGTGTTGTGTCTTTGCCTTTTAACTGTAACATCTGGCTGGAGAGGATATTTTCTTTTGAACGAAGAGCACTCAGTTCATCTAGATTTTTTCCGTATCTGTTATTTTTAGAGAGTTGTGAAATTTTTGCTTTTATCTCTGCAAGATTGTTTTTTACTTCGATAGAGGTCAGATAAGAACTATAGTTTTTCATCCAAACACTGTCAGCAGGTATGTCACTTTCTATGGAACTTAGCGCCGCCATATACTCTTGGACCAAATGTTGTTTTTGTTTTACAAATTCCGGATCTGTTTTATTGTTGTCTTTGTTATCTGCCGCATTAGCAGAGATCGAGAAAAGAAAAAAGAAAACTAAAAGCAGTTTTTGCATTATAACGCCTTATATGATTGCAGTACGTCTTTGATCACCGATGCATCTACCTTATCGGTGATCTTGACTCCGCCGATATGTTCAGGCAAGATAAAAGTAATGGCATCATCTGAGCTTTTTTTATCCAGATAAAACGCTTCATAAAAACGATCTACATCTTTGACGTTATAGCTTATCGGTAGATGATATTTGAGAAGAATATTCTTTATTCTCATCGCTTCATGTTCTGTTAGAAGTTCCTGTTTAACGGCTACTTCATTTGCCATGACCATACCAATAGCCACGGCTTCACCGTGAAGATATGTTTTATAGTTTGTCTCATTCTCTATCACATGACAAAATGTGTGTCCGTAATTGAGCGCCGCACGAAGCCCTTTTTCTTTCTCATCCAAAGAGACGACATTTGCTTTGGTCTCGACCGCTTTTTTGATCGCTTCTGCAAGCAGTGTAGAGTTATTGAGATCATTTTCTTCAAGCCAAATAAAGAACTCTTCATTGAAAGTCACCGCCATCTTCACGATCTCGGCGATCCCTGCTCCAAACTCGCGAGAAGGCAAAGTAGAGAGAAAATATGGATCTATATGAACGGCTTTTGGCTGATGGAATGCTCCCACAAGGTTTTTACCAAACTTGTTGTTCATCCCCGTCTTACCGCCGACACTCGCATCTACCTGAGATAAAAGAGTCGTCGGTATCTGGATAAAATCTATCCCTCTTTCATAGATACTAGCCGCATAACCCGTCATATCGCCTATAACGCCGCCGCCAAAAGCGATAAGCAGAGAGTTACGGTTAAAACGGTGATTAAAAAGATTTTCCAGTATCAGTTCTATCGTTTCTTGATTTTTGTACTCTTCGCCATCAGGCACCGTGATGATATAAAGCTCTTTGGCAGAAATAGTGTTTAAAAGATATCTTAGATGAAGTCCTGCCACGGTAGGATTGGTTACGATCGCCACTTTTTTGTCAAAGTGCATATCTTGAAGTTTATCGATTGTTATTTTATATGAGTTGTCTACAACGTTTTTAAGAGCAATATCTACGACCATTTTTTCGTCCATAAAGTGATTTCTTAGATAATACTTTATTTTTGCTTAAAAGTCTGTGAAACGGTCGTTCAAATAGATATTTTAGAGCTGTACAGGAATGAAGATCTGATGATAATCATCAAGTTTATAATAGAGTTTTTCACTGTCTGTGGAAAAGAGCGAATACAGATGTCTACTGATCATCTTCTTCGTAAAAGGGAGTACCTGTAAAAAGTTTTCTCTTTGTTGCAGTTCCCGTATCGGATTGCTTTCGCTCTCTGTGATCTTGATAGATTTTGAAAAGATCGTCGCCAGATTGTTAAAATGCTCGACGACTTGTTCTTTATACTCATCTTTTTCATTAAGATAATTAAAGAGCTCGAGATTGAAACCCATCTGTGAAGAGATATCGAAAATCGTCGTAGAGACCTTTTCCAAATCTCTGTTCTCCGTTAGTATCGCAAGTGCGTCTTTGAGTTTGGAAAATGACCTGTTTGCGATCTTTAACACCGGAACATGGGCATCATAAAGCATATTTCTTGTTTTGAAATCATGAAATATATCTTTTGAGACCATGACAAGACCGATATGATATTTTCTTACATCCGCATGAAAAGCATCTTCCACATCGCCGTCTTCATAATCTATTTCGACACTTACGCTGTCTGATCTGAGATCTTTAATATGACGCAACAGGTCAAGGTCACTTGGATTGAAAATTTTGATATAAAGCTTGTGTTTAAAGTTTTTATGGATGAAAAGCGCACGTCTTACCAGATCTTTTACATTCTCTTCATTCTCTTTGAACATATCCAAGTACAGATAAAGATTTGAACCAAACGGCTCCGGGAACTGTCCTAATTCACGTTTAATAGCACGATATACAGATTTTAAAACTGCCGGTTCTCCCACTAAGAGTAAAAGGTCGTTTGGATGGATCATACGTCTAGATGAGGGCATCAAAAGTTCGCGGTTTCTATAGATGGCGACAATTCTCCATCTGTTTTGCTCGATCACCCCTATATGACGGTAGACAAAAGAGCTTCCAAAAGGAACCAGAACTTCCATTATCTCACCTTCGCCAAGACCGACATTTTGAGCGATCACAGGAACATTTGGAAGATAATCGAGAAGTCTTGAGGCCATGATCTCATGCTGTTTTACATACACTACGTTTGAGTCTTTGTTTTGTATGTTCCATTGATCCAAGACGATCACACGGATCTGTTTTTTTATCGATCTTATATTTTTGATGGTGTTTTCGACATCCGAAAGATTATCCATAGCTATGAGAACCTGCACAAACTCCATCTTTAAAAGATTGGAAAGTTTGTACAGACTCGTAGGGTCGAACTCAAAAAATTTAAAGCGTGCAGGATTGGCATTTTCAAACACCGTAGCTTTCATCTGGACGACATAATATATATTATCGCTCGTGTAAGTATCCACGACACGCTCTATAAAATGGTTGCCGATTTCACCGTCGCTGATTATCAAAATCTTTTTCATAAGCGTGATTATAGCAGAAGATTATCTTCTAACTTATTGCATAAAGGATCAGACAAAAAACTCTTTAACTTTTTCAAAGTATCGTTCTATCCCAACAAAGCCGTGATCACCGCCCTCTTCTGCGATTATGTCACAGCCCTCAAGTTTTAAAACGGCTTCTTTATAATCCAGCACCTCATCCCCTTTTTGCAGCAGGACAAGAACGTTCTTTTTATTCTCGGGTACGGTATCATATTTTTTCAGCATCTCTACATGTGAAGCGTACCAATCATAACTGCTTTGGTCGTAGTAGTTCTTTGCATGTCCTATCATCTTTGAGAGCGTATTGTAGGGATATACCGAAGGATTTATGACCACTGTTTTTTTCACTTGGGGAAGTCTAGAGAGATAAAGTGCGAAATATCCTCCAAGAGAAGAGCCTATGAGATACACATCTTCCTTGTAGGAGAGGACAAGTTCTTCAAGCGTATCTACGGCAAGTTCGGGTACATAAGAGAGCGATGGGGCTATAAAACCCTCGCCTAAAGAGTGAAAATACTCTCTAAACTTTTTAGCTTTACTTCCCTCTCCGCTGCTTCCAAAACCGTGTATATATATCACCATGACAATCCTTTTATGCTCTTTTTTTAGATTCGATGCACACGGATTATCTCGCCGTTTTCAACACAATAAGCGCTAAGTTGTCCGTATCCATGCTTGTGTACATAACACCCCGTATCTACATTGACATAGTTTTCTTCCACCTCAGGACCGAATTCCACCGGAGTATGTCCGAATATATTGAATATTTTGGCATCTTTGCTTGGATTTTTTCGGTTTGTGGTCGCTGTTTTATGAAACGTATCATACATCGACTCCACATTACGCAGATCCCATACACTGTCGATGGGAGCGTGAGAGACGACTACAGGCTTCTCTGCGATATATTTTCCCTCCAGTTCTATATATAAAGGCAGAGTTTCCATCCATCGAATATCATCTTTGAATCGCTGCAAGGCATTCTCATAATCTTTCACTTTTTGCGGTTTTCCATCCGCTAATTCTATAAGACCGTAAGAGAGCAGTGTCTCTATTCCGCCGTTTGAGTACCAAAAATTATGAAGCGCTAAAGGTGTCGCGTTTTCATAAGAGCTTACTACCAAATATCCAAATGTAAAAGTCAACTCTTCATGGTTTCCCATCACACTCTGACATCCGTTTTCACGCACAAAACGGATCACTTCTGCACTTTTGTCTCCTCTATCGATAAGATCGCCGACAAATATAAGCTTCGCATCCGAAGGAAGTTTTTTTACTAAAGCTAAAAGTGTGTCATAGTTTCCATGGACATCACCGATTACATAGTTCATAGTTTTTCTCTTGCCTTTACAGAAATATAAGACTATCGTAGCATTATTTTTATATTAACTCAATATATACTCACTGCAAAATAACTGCATCTTAATATATGAATGTTATAATTTCGAACATTGAAATAAAGAGAATTTATGGAATTTAAATTAGAAAAAGTATCCGGCAAGGCAAGAGCCTGCACGATCAAAACGGCTCACTCGACGATCCAGACTCCCGTATTTATGCCCGTAGGTACCGTTGGAAGTGTCAAAGGTCTTGATATGGCCGATATGAACGAGCTTTTGGGAGCCGATATCATCCTAGCAAACACCTATCACATGTATCTCCGCCCCGGAGATGACGTGGTGGCAAAGATGGGAAAACTTCACGGATTTACCACCTATCCGAAAAGCTTTTTGACAGACAGCGGCGGATTTCAGGCATTTAGTCTCAGCGATATCTCAAAACCAAGTGAAAAAGGGATCGAGTTTCGCAGCCACATCGACGGAAGCAAACATTTTTTTACTCCGCAAAAGGTCATAGATATCCAACTCAATCTTGGAAGTGACATCATGATGATCCTAGATGACCTTGTGGCACTTCCGGCAACTCAAGAGCGTATCGCACTCTCCATAGAGCGCACGACCGAATGGGCAAAAGACTCCATAGAGTATTTTAGAGCAAAACAGCAAGAGGGGATCGGAACCGAGCAAAATATCTTTGCCATCATTCAAGGGGGAACGGACAAAGCGTTTCGTGCAAAATCTGCAACTGAGCTTTGCGCACTTCCGTATGACGGTTTTGCCATCGGAGGACTCAGTGTGGGCGAAGCGAACCAAGAGATGTATGACACGGTAGAACACACGGTTCAGTATATGCCTGAAGATAAACCGCGCTACCTAATGGGAGTGGGAACTCCCGAAGATCTCATAGAAAACATAGAGCGCGGCGTGGATATGTTCGACTGTGTCATGCCTACACGTAATGCGAGAAACGGGACCCTTTTTACTTCGTTTGGAAAACTCAACATCAAGGGTGCAAAGTTCAAACTTGATGAAAAACCAGTAGACGAGGAGTGCGAGTGTCTTACATGTAAGCGTTACAGCCGAGCATACTTAAACCACCTTTTCCGTGCACATGAGATCACATACTTTAGACTTGCGACCATACATAACCTACACTATTATCTCACACTGATGAAACAGGCACGCGAGGCGATTTTAGCAGACAGATATGCTGAGTTTAAAAAAGAGTTTTACGCAAAAAGGAGCAATGTATGACACTCGGAGTAAACATCGACCATGTAGCGGTTTTAAGAGAAGCTAGACGTGTCAACGACCCCGACATCATGATGGCGCTTTATACTGCTGTTCAAGCGGGTGCTGATCAGATAACCATCCATCTTAGAGAAGACAGACGCCACATCCAAGATATCGATGCGCAAAAGATCATAAAATCTAGCAACGTACCCGTAAACTTAGAGTGTTCGGTCAATCAAAGCATCCTTGATATCGTCTGTGATCTTCAACCTCACCGCGCGACACTCGTACCGGAAAAACGTGAAGAGGTCACCACTGAGGGCGGTCTTGATATCTTTAAAAATGAAGATGAAGTGCGCCGAGCAATAGAACAGTTGCACGACTCGCTTATACCCGTTTCTCTATTCGTTGATCCGACAAAAGAAGCGATGAAACAAAGTAAAGAGCTGGGGGCAGAGATGGTAGAGCTTCACACAGGAGAATTTGCAAACCTTTTTGCAATGCTAAACTCTTCACTCAGCCACTCTAACCACAGCGTAAAAGAGCTTGAACTGCCTCGTTACGAGCTTGCTTCAAGACTGGAAAACTCGCTCATCGCTTTGGCGCAAAGCGCAAAGTATGCAAAAGAATTAGGTCTAGAAGTAGCAGCAGGACATGGTCTCAACTACATTAACGTCAAACATATCACATCAATCAAAGAGATAAGCGAGCTTAATATCGGTCAAAGCATCATCGCGCGCTCTGTCTTTACGGGACTTGATGCCGCAGTCAAAGAGATGAAGAGACTGGTAAACGCTTAATGAAAAAAGTAGCGGTAAGCATCGGCGACATCAACGGCATAGGACTAGAGATAGCCCTCAAGGCCCATGAGGAGATAAGCCGTCTCTGCGAGCCTCTTTACTGCGTGGATGAAAAGGTATTGCATCAAGGTGCGAAACTCTTACACCCAAAGGGCACTTCGCATGTAAGTATCCCTGATGGCTTTGCATGTAAGCCGCTAAACCTTGACGTAAACATCGAAGCGGGATGTGTAACACGAGAGAGCGGAGCCTACTCCTACGCCTCGTTTTTAGAAGCCATAAAGCTGTGTGAGAGCGGCGAATGCGATGCCCTCGTCACATTACCGATCCACAAAGAAGCATGGATGAAAGCTGGTCTCAAGTATAAAGGTCATACCGATATGCTGCGCGATTATTTTAAACGTGACGCCATCATGATGCTCGGATGCGAGAAGCTCTACGTGCCGCTTTTTACCGAGCATATCCCGCTTCGCGAAGTAGCCTTACATGTAAGAGAGGAAAAACTCATCCCGTTTTTGCTTGACCTGCACAAAAGTATCGGCGACAAACGCGTGGCGGTTCTTGGACTCAACCCTCATGCAGGCGACAACGGAGCCATCGGCGATGAAGAGCGCGAGATAGAAAAAGCGATCTTACATGTAAACAAGACACTGGGAAAAGAGCTGTTTTTCGGTCCCATAGTGCCAGATGTTGCATTTGCACCCTACTTCAGAAACACGGTACAGTATATTTGTGCGATGTACCATGACCAAGGTCTTGCTCCGCTTAAAGCGCTCTATTTTGAAGAGAGTATCAACGTCTCGCTGAACCTTCCAATCGTCAGAACATCGGTCGATCACGGTACGGCTTTTGACATCGCATACAAAAACAAAGCCCATACGCTCAGTTATATCAATGCGGTTAAAGCGGCTATTGAACTCACGCAACCTAACATAAATCCATAATTTATTTTTAATCTTTAAGAAATTAAAATTTCTTATATAAATGACCGGTTGCGTCAGATAGACAGATTGTTAATAACTGGTTCTTTATAAATCTGAGAATAAAGGATTTCCCATGTTACTCACAAAATTCGATCCGTTTAAAGAGTTGCGTACACTTGAAGAACGCATGAACGAAGCGTTCTCTAGTGACTTGAAAAAAGATATATTTTCAAGTTTCAGTCCTTGTGTAAATACAAGAGAGGGCGAGTTTGCCTATCATATGGATATTGATCTTCCCGGTGTAAAAAAAGAGGATATCAGTGTCAAGGTCGAAAACAACATCCTTACTCTAAAAGGCGAGCGAAAGACCAAAGAAGAGACGAAAAAAGAGGACTATTACAAAGTCGAAAGCAGTTTTGGCAGCTTTATGCGCAGTTTTACACTGCCGGAAAACGTTGATGCCGAAAATATACATGCTGAGAATAAAGACGGTGTACTAGAGATCACACTGCCTAAAAAATCATCTAAAAGTAAAACGGCAAAACAGATAAAGATCAAATAAATACTCTCAAAGCCGAGGAAAATCGTTAGCTGTCTTGATCGTTAAAATCAATAGCGACTGTCTGATTTCTACCGTTTTCCTTTGCTTTATAAAGAGCTTCGTCTGCGAGCCGCAATAGGTCTTTATATCTATGATCTTTTGTAGGCCGCATACTGCTGATACCAAAACTCATCGTGAACGGTTCGATTATTTTATCCCCTATCTTAAAGTTGTTGCGATGTTTAAGATTGTTGACTATTTCCTCACACACCTCTTTAGCTGCGGCTATATCCGTGTCACACAAGATTATAACAAACTCTTCGCCGCCATAACGCGCCACTAGGTCTGTAGACCTTTTCAATGATTTTTGAATGGTCTTGGCAACATTTTTCAGGACTTCATCACCTACAAGATGCCCGTATGTGTCGTTGACTGTTTTAAAATAATCTATATCGCACATAATCAAAGACAGATGTATATTCGTACGTACCGACAGATTCCAGATCTCTTGCACGTAGTTTTCAAAATGTCTCCTGTTTGAGACCTTGGTAAGAGGATCGGTAATAGAGAGCTTTTCTAACTGTTCGTTGACCTTTTGAAGCTCTTGTGTCCGCTCTATGATCTTTTCCTCCAAAGAATAGTTCAAATCATCCAAAAGTTTCGTATGAGAACTTATTTTATCTACCATATCGATGATGGCATTATGAATGACTCCGACTTCATCGAGTCTTTTCGTCCTTTTCAAGCTAAAATGATTCTGCTTCGGGTCATATTGTAAAACAGCCTTAGTCAGCTTTCTTAGATGTTTAAACTCTTTTTTAATAAAATAGACAAGAACTCCTAGCAGAACCAATGTGACCAAAAAGATCTTGATCGTCGTCTCTTTATTTTTAGAGAGAACCTGTTCATAGTCGTTATTATAAAACTCCAGATATATATGTCCTATCGTCTCTCCCGTAATATTATCGACTATCGGGCTCGCACAATTATTGATACTGTCGATATTTCCTGTTTGAAGTTTAAAATCCAAATTTTTTGGATACTGAAAAATCGGTTTATTCTCTTTATTTGTAATATGCAGATACTTTATATCTTTATTTTGCTTGACAATAAGATCCAAAAACTCAATATTGGAATCGCCAAGTCCCAAAGAAAGGTCTAAGCTGATAACGGGAAGAATGGTATCCATCAACAGTTTATTTTTTGACTTTTTTGAATTGATAAATTGATTGACAATGTTCTCGGAAAGCTGATATCGCTCCAAACCGGCAATCAAAAGCGTAAAGAAGACGACACTTAAAATGATTTTGATCTCTATACCTATTTTACGCATTATTTATCCGTCTGTGTATATATTTTTGAGATTCTAAATAAAAGACTGTCCAACAGGATCCCATTATCCTGTAGAGCCTTGACATTTATATACGGTACGATCTTTCTTCCTAAAAAAAGAGAAAGCCCCACACCCTTGGCAAGCAATTTTGCATCATACGAAACGGTCATGATCTTCTCTTTTTTTGCATAGCTGATCGTATCGGCCACATGTTTCTCCGAAGCATTAAACAAAAATACAAGTTCACTGTCTTTGCATAGATCCAGATTTGTAAAATCATTATGGGAAAATTTTATTTTGTAGTTTTTTAAGCCGTTTGGATAATTGTTGTTTATTTTATCCAACAGATTGATCAAAGCCATCCCGTCGACATCTTCATGCAAGACGCATATATCGATCTGATTCTCTATTTTGAGTTTTTGATTGCTCATCAAGACAAAACGCGGCAATAATCTCGAAAAAATCTCCAATACGTCATCATCATAGTCTGCAGCATTTAAAGAGGTCAATCCAAAAAGCAGGTAAATAATCGAAAAAAGTTTGAAAACTCTTAATAACAAAATGCAACTCTTTAAAGCTAAAATAAATACCTGTTAATAGTAACATATTTTTCATAAACTTTTGACACTTATGCTACAATTATGCAACAAAAGAAAGGGTCTTCAAACTATTATGAAAATAATTTTTACTAATATTGCTTTTTTGCTTTTTTTGAGCAATTTACTACATGCAAATACAACAGATACAACAAACAGCAATGTAACGGATTTTGAATCACTGCTAAACGACGTAAGTAGTATAGCCACTAAAAAATCCATCAATGTGGATTATTTGCCCTCGGTCGTTACCGTCATAGATGCCCAGACATTTTTAGATGCAGGAATACAAAATATTTCCCAAGCCCTAGATATGCTTCCCGGCTTTCAAGTTCAAGTCAGTCCAATGGGATATACTATTACCACTGTAAGAGGTTTTAAGAATCCAAACGCTTACTTTGCGGACAAAACACTGATCCTTATCGACGGTGTACCTATTAACAATGATGTGACTGGGACAGCAAGCTTTTATCTTGATTTTCCAATGCATCTTGTTAAAAAGATTGAGGTACTTCGAGGTCCTGCTTCTACGATGTACGGCGGCGGGGCATATTATGGAGCTGTAAACATCATCACAAAAATGGGCAGTTCTCAAAAAAATAATCAAATTTATGTAGGTGGCGGAAGTTATGGCGCTATTACTGCCGGAACAAATCTTTTTACGACAGAAAACGGCTGGAATATCTTTGCAGACGGATATGCGTATTCTAATAATAAAGCACTTCCTCTTCCCGGCTATGGCGGAGATACAGATGAAACGACAAAAGATTACAGTGTAGGTTTTAAAGCATCAAAAGACGGCTGGGAATTTTTAACCAGACTCAAACACGAAACTTCGGGAAACTATTATAGTTTTGAGGGCGAACTCAATCCCCTTTCTGATAGACCTGAAAATCATACAAATATCTATTTTCTTTCACAATTAAGCAATAAAACCTCTTTTAATGATTATGAACTTGAGACAAAAATCAATTACTCACATCGTAATGAAAATGTTAATGCAAATATAGCCTCCGTAACAAATAGTTCTAGCTATGCGGGAACAAGATTAAACGGTTTTTACAGTATTGAAAATATTGGGGAAGACAACTATGGCTTTGAATCCACTTTAACCCTGCCTCCGATCGCTTCAAATGATATTTTAATCGGAGTAGGTGTGACTTATGATGTAGTTTCGCAAGATGATTACTTCAGCAGTGTTGAAAATGCAATTGTACAAAGCGGTAACATGAGTACGCTCAAGAGTGACAGCAGTTTTAGATATAATCAAGTAAATGAACCTGCTTACTGGCTTGACCCGACTGCAACGACAATACTTCCAAGCGGTATCAGTAGAACGAATGTTTATGGATATGCGCAAGATCTGATTTCACTTACTAACACAATAGATCTTATTTTAGGTCTGCGTTTTGACAATATGTCAGATGTCGGAAATGAACTTAGTAAACGCATTGGATTTGTTTACCGTGCAAATGACAAAACAACGCTTAAACTTCTCTACGGTTCTGCATATCGAGCTCCGACTTTGACGGAAAAATATGCTCTAGGACATATCAATCTGCGCATGGGAGACCCTGATTTAAAACCTGAAGAGTGTAACACTTATGAAGCAGCCATGGTATATGTTCCGGATTTTTATAATAAATTTACACTCAATTTTTATTACACAGTGCTTCATAATGCAATTGATTTGGAAGAACTTTCTTATACTCCATACGGATATACGCAATATCCGGATAGAACGAGTAAAGGAGTGGAATTTGAATACTTTTATAAGACATCTATAAAACACAACTTTTATTTTAATCTTTCTTATACAAAGACCGATTATATTACACCTCTTGATACACATAATAGCAACCAAGATAAAAATTTAGAAGCACCGGATCCTTCGATCGTAGAAAGTATGCCCGATATCTCTCCTTTTATGGCAAAAACTCTTTATATTTATAAACCAACGACAGCATTTTCTTTTGGGACAGCGTGGAGGTATTTTTCTCAAACGACAGCACCAAGAACAGTGTGGGTAGTCAGTGATGGTGCCGATACGCCTGTAAAAGCAGCAAATATCTTTGATGAGACTCTAACATATCATATTTCACCGACAAGTACCTTGCAGATAACAGTTAAAAATATTTTTAATGAACGAGTTATGCAGCCGGCATATTATTACTATGTCAATGGCGGCATTCAGCGTGAGGGCAGAAACTATCTTGTAAGTTTTGTCCAAAATTTTTAACTCAGATAAACGCTATTCCCATTGTTAAAACTCCTAAGAACAGAAGTGCGAGACCGCTTAGGACTCCTGCTCTGTTTTTAGAAAAGATATATGCGTAAAAAGCTTTTAAAATATTATTGCTTCCTACTGCTATCATGATCGCCATTGAGGCACTCTCTATCGTGACATTGAATTTTGAAGATAAGATCGACAAGACAAAAGGGTCTATATCCGTAAAACCGACGATAAAAGACAACACGTTCAGTCCCATATTTCCATAGTTCGTGACTACGAAATGGGTCAATATCGCCATAGCTATAAATAAAAATGAAAAAAGAAAAGCGGTTGAGAGTTCCAGTGGATTTTTATCTTCCACATTGTCCAGATCCGTCATCAATTCGACTGTTGCCCGTTTGTACATAAAGTAACCGATACCGATAGTCAGCAAAGCCAAAGCAACGAACGGCACAAGAAGTCTGCTTGCGATCTCAAAATTAAACGCGTAAGTGATACCCAAAAGTCTTATATACATGAACCCTGTCGCCATTATGATGGATGATGCAAAAAGATGCGGCGTATTGTTTGAAGAGGCTTTTTTTGCCAGTACGATAGTCGTAGCCGTACTTGAATAAATACCTCCAAGTATTCCGGTAAGCAGATAACCTTTATCTTTGAATATATATTTTTTGAGGACATATCCCACATAAGAGAACATCGAAACGACTACGACTGCAAGCCAGACCTTGAAAAACGACACGGGTATGTACTCAGATATGTTTCCTTGCGGCAGTAGCGGCAGTATAACGGCACTCAGCAACAGAAGTTTTGAAAAAGTCTCTATCTCATGTTCATCAAAAATCGTATAAAAATGTTCC
The DNA here is from genome assembly GCA_018824305.1 of bacterium. GTDB lineage: Bacteria > Campylobacterota > Campylobacteria > Campylobacterales > Sulfurimonadaceae > Hydrocurvibacter. The sequence continues at coordinate 5,219 of JAHJGM010000066.1, read as the reverse complement.
AGCTTTTTATTGATATTCGAGATAAACACGATCGCCACAAAGACTACGATCAAGAACCAGATGTTAAACTTGACGACGATCATTCCAAAACTGTACACAAGAGTCCCGAGCAAAAACAGAAGGATCCCGCTTCTCGTATTTTTTAATTTAAAATAGTAAAACAGTGCAAAGTGGGAAAGTATGGCAAGATAACCGATGATATACATGTATATATCTATCTTAGCAAAGATATAACTGATAAGCGCTATAAAAGAAAATGTTCTGACGCTCCCCAACTCATGCTCATTTGATGAGTCATGGTGGACACGGTAGCCCTTAATCTCAAGACCTATGAGCAGTCCGCCCATAATAACGACGATAAGCTGTACCCATACTTCATTTAGCAATGACTCTAACATTGTTCTACCCTACTTTCCGATAAGTGCAAAAAGTTCTTTTTTTGCACTTTGAATTCTTTTATCAAAATATGTTCTTACGCCCAACAACTCTTTTGTTGTCAATTTATCTTCTATTTTATCGACAAATTGAAGCCTGATGTTATTATCTTGTATGATCCCAAAGAGATCTTGCAGCTCTTTTAGATCGTACATCTTTTCAAACTGTTTATGTTCCTCATTAAAAAACTCCTCATATGCTTCTAGTGCATAACGAAATTTTTTGAACTCGATTCTCAACTTATGGAGTTCACCCAAAGAGGTGTTATTATCGATTTTGTAAAATCTGTCATATAGCTTTTTAGCGACTTTTTGTATTATCGCATATTTATCTACTTTATCAATGTTATAAAAAAACATTCTGCCTTTTTTACTCATCGACTTAAGATGTTTAAGATTTTTTTTATACCTGTCGTCATCAAGCAGAGCTTGAAACTTTTTATCTCTTTTTGAGGTAAATATCTTGCGAAGTTTCTCTTTTGTCTGGATCGGACAATCCATAAGATCTATTTCGATTAAAAGCAGGTCCAAATCACGCAAAAGAGATGTGGGCTTCAAAAGTTTTTTGAGAATTTTTGAGAATTTTGCCGAACTTTTTGCATCTATCTTTTCCCCGTAGACACTGCTGTACGCAAGCATTTTTCTCAATGTCACGCGATATTTGTGCAACACTTCTATATCATCGTTTTCGTGTAAATCTTTATAAAGTTTTTCAACGAGAGTAATCTTTATTTTTAATGATTTTTCAAATCTCATAAACGACCTCCTCTTTACAAAAAATTCACACCAGCACTCAAATAATCCTTAGAACTATTTATGATATACTAATAGATACAATATATTATAAGGTAAAAATATGAAAATAGCTATTGGCGTAAAAGACGATACTCTGACTTTTTTTGGCAATGCCGGTCATACTCCTGCATTTGCGATCTTTGATGTAAATGGAGCGGGAATGTTCCGTTCTTTTAAACTTCAAGAGGTACGTAACAATCCAAGAACAGACTTAGATGAACACGATCACGATGAAAATCACCAATGTGACCACGGTGAAGACGATGCAGAGCATATTGCTCAGCATTTTAAAATGGGAGAAGTACTCGAAGACTGTGACTATATCGTTGTCAAGCGTGCATGTAAGAATACGGCGAACGCCATGAAAAACTACGGCGTCAAAATAGTAAAATATGAGGGTAGTTCACCAAAAGCCGACGGGATTTTAAGAGAAGTATCTGCGAAGTTCATCTAACATCTCATCTTCTCATATATCTCTTTTCTATCTTTTTCTATTTCGACTTGAGAGTTTAAGCTTTTTAGCTTGAACTTTTTGTAAAGTTTATACTGAAACACTATCCCCACAATACCCAATACTGAGAGATAGATCAGTAAAACATTCAGATCGGTTTTGAAATAATCAAAAACAATACTGCTGATACCGCCGGAGATGATCGCAGCGGAAATAATAAACGATCTTATCATAAGATACTCTTTCAGCTCCACATCCTCGTCCTGCATAAAATCGACGGTATGAACCCTTGCTATCTCAAATGTTATCCCCTGAACAGTGAAAATACTCAGCATAATGTATGTAAAGACAAGAACTGAAGCACTAAATACCATATAGCTAAAGATCTGAACGATATCTAATAAAATCGAGAACATATAGATATGATAGATACGGATGTTCTTAAAAAGCGGCTGTATAAAACCGTCCAATGCGCCGATAAGCATAAATATACTTATCATGCAAACGGGAAGATACGTGCCTTCCAGCTTTGTTATAAAAGGTAAAATAGTCCAATCTATGTATGTGATGATGAAAAGGACTAAGGATTGGATTCTGACAAATCTGCTTTTTTTTATCTCGGCAAATATACTTGCATAATGTCTATGTGGCATTGTTGTTTCCTAGTAAAAAAACTTAATTCCATTTACGATTGTACTACAATCTAGACACTATAAAGTTGTATAATTTCCGTTACATGTAGAGATTAATAAACTAGGACAGAGACCCTGATGATAAAAAAAGGAACTAAACTGCGTATTCTTTTGCTGGAAGACGATCCGATCATTTGTGACATCATCTCGGAGTTTTTAGATGAATGCGGCTATGAGGTCGTACCTGTCTATGATGGAGAGGAAGCGATTGACAAGGCTTACGAAGAGCATTTTGATGCCTTTATCTTTGATGTAAAAGTACCTTCCAAAAATGGTTTTGACGTGTTGAGATCTCTTCGGGCGGCAAAACAGGAAGTCCCTGCGATCTTTATCACTTCGCTCTCAAGCGTCGATGACCTCTCAAACGGCTACGATGCGGGATGTGACGACTACATAAAAAAACCTTTTGAACTCAAAGAGCTTCAACTGCGCCTTTTCAAACTGCTGAAAAAATCATTTTCTCTTAACAATGAAGACAAGATCGTCCTCAACACTATTTGGTCATTCGAACCTATCAGCGGCAAACTCAGCGGAGCAAACGGTGAGCTCTTTTTGACCAAGAAAGAGGCAAAAATACTCAAAACTCTTATAACCCACAAAGGGCAGATGGTATCACATGAAGAGATCATCACTGCTGCGTGGGGATATGACGATGAAGCGACAGAGGAAAATCTTCGCACGCACATCAAAAAACTCAGAAAGATACTCGGCAAAGATATGATCCAAAATATACGTAAACAAGGGTACCTGCTTGCTGTTAGCTGAGAGACGTTCCCTTTTAAAGTTCGTATCTGTTTTTGTCGCTTTAAACACTCTATTTTTGGTCACTTTATCGGTTCTCTACTATAACTATCAAAAAAACCTCTATACTGAAATACTTCAAAATGAGATGATAAACTACGCGGAAACGGCATCGGAATCGATTTATTACACCGATGCTATGGAAAAATTGGATGACTTTCTACTCCATGATGCGCGTTTTAGCATAGTCTTGTTAGACAAACAGGAAAACGTCCTTTTTCCACCCCAAAACAGCCTGCATGTAAAGTTTAAAAAAGGTTTTTCCACAGACGGCGATAACTATCTCTATATAAAAACGATCGAACTTGACCAGATCAAAGATGTCCATTATTTGATTATCAGAGCCGATACCATCGATAAAGAGCTGGCAAAAACAAAAAAAATACTCTCTATAGTCCTATTTTTCTCAATTTTGTTTTTCGGTATCGTGATCTTCATCTTGTCAAAACTTTTTTTAAGACCATTGCGCGAATATATCGAACTTTTAGACAGATTTATCAGAGATGCCACCCATGAGCTTAACACGCCTATCTCAGTCATCTCTATGAGTTTGGAGAGGATAGACAAAGACAATCTCAATCCAAAAAATACAAAGTACATCCGACATATTCAAGTCGCGACAAAGACACTTTCCCATCTCTACAGCGACCTTACGTTCTTGATGTTTCCCTCGCAGGCATATCCTCTTGGCAAGATACGCGTAGATGAACTGATACTGGGACGCATAGATTATTTCATGCCGCTTGCATCGGCTAAACAGATCGAATTTACAACAGAGTTGGAAGTATGCGAGATCCTCATAAACGAGCATGTCATCAGCAGGATCATCGACAACCTCATCTCAAATGCCATCAAATACAATAAAAGAGACGGAGAGATCAAGATCACGTCAGATCAAGACTCATTTAGTGTTTCAGATACGGGCATAGGATTTGACACTGCACAGAGCGATGAGATATTTATGCGATACAAAAGGCTGGAAAACAGCAGCGGCGGATTTGGACTTGGACTTAGTATCGTAAAATCACTTTGTGAGATGTACGATATGAGTGTGGAGGTAAGATCGCAAAAAGAGGTCGGTACTACTTTTACCGTATCTTGGAAAAATTCACGGATTGTTCACGCTACATGATATAAAATTCTCACAGCACAAAAATGTGTCTACACACCACAAAGGAACACCTTATGAAAAAATTCATCGCACTTCTTCTAACTCTTGGTCTAACGTCTATATTTGCTGCTGATGCTGTTAGCACCGATGCACAACCTGAAATGAAAACTGAGAAAAAAGCAGAAATGAAAACTGAGAAAAAAGCCGTAGCTAAAAAAACTACTGCAAAAAAAGCTCAAAAGAAAGCAAAAGCTAAAAAAGCCGACAAAAAAGTAAAAGCTAAAAAAGCTTCGAAAAAAGCAGCTCCAAAAAAAGCTCCTGTTGCTAAACCTGAAACAGCACCTATGAGTGAAACTGCACCTGCAGGTCAAGCAAACTAATTCAACTTATGAGAGATTCTACTCTCTCATAAACCTCTTTAGTCTCTCTTTTTAAAAATCAAAAGTGTTTTATCATGCTCGTCATAGAGCGAGAAGGTCTGCTTATCCACAAGTTTTAATGCGGGTATCTTTTGAAACAGCTGTATCTTGTGAAAATACTGCACTATCGTATCTTGGTATTTTTTGTATCTGCCGTCACCCTCTTTTTCAAACAGAGTGAACTTTGTATGCAGTTCATCATTTTCAAACACGGCATCGACGATTAAGAACTCATCTTTCTCTTCATTGCTCATCGTACCCTCGGCAACGTCGCTAAAACCATACAAAGTGTTGATATCTGCGATAAAAAGACCATCATCGTTGAGTTTTGAAGCAACCGCATCCAAAAACTTTAAAAGCCCCTCTTTGTCCATAAAGTTCAAGACATCAAATATTGCTACGACAGCGTCATATTTGCCACCTACTTCGCTGACATCTATGCACTGGGCATCCAGTCCGATCTCTTTACACTCATCGACCATCACTTGGCTTAAGTCGACACCCTTACATGTAACG
>JAHJGM010000006.1 GCA_018824305.1 bacterium | reverse complement strand
CTATCAGTAAGTCATAAGAAGTTAATCGCCAATGTTAGCGATTAACTATAGTAGTTATTTAAAAGCTTTATGTAGATCAGTATCGATAGCACCCGGTATACTTACTATATGAGTAAATTCTCCCATTGTTAAAAGCGGGTAACTAAGCGCTATATAGAATTTTGCATTTAAAGCTTTTGCTTTATCGCCTTCGATCAAGACTATATATGGAAGAACTAAGGCATTTTGAAGACCTGTTTTTTCAGGAAACTTCGTTGTCTCATCATTAAGACCCATTGCAACTATAGTCACGTTGTCAGAGAGTTTTAATTCAAATAAAAACTGTTCACTTGCTTTTGCTTTTGCGATAAGATCAGCGTGCGAGCCTTTACCGACTTCAAGCATGTCCTCATAATAAGGCATCCCCATCATGAAATGGTATCCTGCAAGATCATCAAATTCTAACTTATCTACAGAAGCTTGTAGTTCACCAAACGTAGATGCTAATGTTTGAAGCTCTTTATAAAATACTGCATGATTATAATCATCTTGCATATATGCTTTGCCAAAATACACCGGATTTGTCATAGTGATCTGTTTATTTACGTTATCTACATATAAACGTTCCAATGCTGCAAAGCCGCGTTCTTTTTTTGCACCCTCTGCTTTTAAGGCATCATCCGTAAAAAGAATAGTCGTTCCGCTTTTTAAAACTTCATACTCACCGACTATCGTGTAGCCTGCTGCTTGCAGTTTTGACTTTGCAGTTGTAACATCAATATATACACCCCGTAAATAAGCCGACGCATCTTTACCTTCGGGAGTAGCCAAGTTTGCCGCATCAAATTTGACTGCTACGGCAGTTTCAGATGCATTTACCTCTAACCCTGTAAAAAAAACAATAGCAACTGTTGCTAAAAGACCTAATAATCTTCTCATATCTATACTCCTTCTAAATTTTTATAAGCTGCTTCAAAATCTTTCAATCCTGCAATAATAAAATTTTTTTCAGGAGATTCATGGACTCATGATATAGCCATAGAGTCCATTAGATTAAAATAGTATTTATTTATTCGGTATTAAATACATGTTGTAGTAACGACCCTCAAACATAGGAGGTTTTTCCATTGTCGCGACATCTTCAAGCATCGGCCAAACACGGAGCAAGACCTCTTTTGCGGCTTCTGGGTGTGCCATTTCACGACCACGTAGGAAAACGCGAAATTTCACATGCTTACCTTCTGCTAAGAATTCTCTTGCATGTTTTACTTTGTATGATATATCGTTATCAGCTATTTTGACAGATAATTTAATCTCTTTAATATCTATCTTTGTCTGATTTTTACGTTGCTCTTTAAGTTTTTTCTCTTCTTGATATTTATACTTACCGTAATCCATAATCTTAGCAACAGGCGGCTTTGCTGTCGGAGCGATTAGAACTAAATCGAGTCCCAGCTCATTTGCTTTTGCCATTGCTTCATCTGTTGATATGATACCTAATGTTTCTCCACCATCTAAGTTACAACGTACTTCTGGAACTCTTATGTCGTCATTCATTATGACACGGTCTTGTTTTTTTATCAAAAATTTACCTCATTGATTTTAGTTTGTATAAGTGAAACGAACTCGCTTTCACTTAGATTATATTGTTCACGTGTTCTACGGTCTCTTATTGCTATAGTTTTATTAGCGACCTCTTCGTCACCTAAAACTATAATCATTGGAACACGAGCCTTCTCCGCTGTACGAATACGCTTATTTAGACTATCATTTTTAGAATAAATCTCGCTATCCGCGCCAATATCAAGCAATTTATCCGCCAACTCTTTTGCATATGCATTGTGAGTTTCAGCGATCGGAACTATCGCAACCTGTGTCGGAGCGACAAACATTGGAAACTCTCCAGCATAATGTTCTGTCAATATACCAACAAAACGCTCAAAAGAACCTAAAATTGCTCTATGAATCATTACGGGTTGGATTTTTTCATTTCCTTCGCCGTTATATTCCAGTTCAAATCTGCTTGGCAAGTTAAAGTCTAATTGGATCGTACCGCACTGCCATTCACGACCGATGGCATCAGTGATCTTGATATCGATCTTAGGTCCGTAAAATGCTCCGCCGCCCTCATCGATCTCGTAAGCGAGTTTATGTTTGTCCATAGCATTTTTAAGTGCCTGTGTAGAGATCTCCCAAACATCATCATCACCGACCGCTTTTTCAGGCTTTGTCGAGATCATCATCTTATAGTCAAAATTAAATGTCGTCATTATCTTATCGACAAAATCGACAACTTCTATAATCTGCTCCTCTATTTGTGCGGAAGTACAGAAGATATGTGCGTCATCTTGAGTAAATTCACGTACTCTAAAAAGCCCGTGAAGTGCACCTGTCATCTCATGGCGATGAACGACTCCATATTCAAAAAATTTCAGCGGAAGGTCACGGTATGAACGCAAATCATCTTCATACACTTTGATGTGACCGACACAGTTCATCGGTTTGATACCAAACTCGATCTTTTTATCTTCAGACTCTTCGATATGTGTAAAGTACATATTTTCGCCGTAATTTTGGTAGTGTCCTGAGACTTTCCAAAGATCGCTTTTAAGCATCTCCGGTCCACGAACAGGCTCATATCCGCGTTTTCTGTGTGCTTTAAAAAGAAGTTGTTCCAAACGGCTTCTCAAACGAGCACCTGCAGGCAGCCAGAGAGCAAAACCAGAACCGACCTCTTCACGGAATGCAAATAGTTTCATCTCCGCACCGATCTTTCTATGATCGCGTTTCTCAGCTTCTGCCATCATATCAAGATAGTTTTTGAGTGCTTCTTTATCTGCAAATGCGATACCGTAGATACGGGTAAGTACCTCATTTTTCGAATCTCCGCCAAGATATGCACCTGCGATCTTCATCAATTTAAAGTATCTTATAAAACCCACATTCGGAAGATGGGGTCCACGGCAAAGATCTTCAAAGTCGCCTTGCTTGTAAATAGAAACCGTATTGCTTGGAATTCTTTTCATCACTTCAAGTTTTAGATGATCGTTTGCAAATTTTGTCTTTGCTTCATCCATCGAGATATCGTACTTCTCTATCTCTGTTTTCTTTTTAGCAAGGTTCAGCATCTCTTTTTCTATACTCTTTAGATCTGCTTCACCGATGGTCGTAGATGTTTTAAAATCGTAATAAAATCCCTCTTTTACAACCGGTCCAACATAGAACTCGGCATCAGGGTATAATGATTTGATAGCTTGAGCCATCAAGTGTGCAGTTGAGTGACGTAAAACTTCCAATGCATCTTTGGAGTTATCAAGCTCTATAGCCTGACCTTGTATACCAAATGCTTTTGCAGTTTGTAAGTCGACAATTTCATCATTGTATTTCAGTGCGATTGTATTCACTACTATTGTCCTATACTACATACCCTGTGGGGTACGTCTATTTTTAAAATTTTTGCATTATGCCTAAAAATTGCTTTATATTGAATGAATTTTTGTAACAAGGTGCCCAGGCTTAGCTTTGGCACCCTGCATGTAAGAGTAAATGCAGGTTTATTTGTAGTAATTTTTCACGCCTGTCATAGTTCTTCCCATATTTAGTAAAACCATATCAGCTACGACGATTGCAGCCATCGCTTCACACACAATAGTGCCACGAATCGCCACACATGGGTCATGACGCCCTTTAAGTGAAAAATCGACCTCTTCATTGTTACATGTAATGGTATGCTGCTCTTGAAAAATTGAAGGCGTAGGTTTAAAATATACATTTAATATGATATCTTCACCGTTAGTGATACCGCCGAGTATGCCGCCTGCGTGGTTTGATTCAAAACCGTTTACACGGATAGGATCATTGTTCTGCGAACCGCGAAGACTAGCACTGCTTATGCCATCACCTATCTCTACTGCTTTTACGGCGTTGATACCCATCATCGCGTCTGCCAAAATTGCGTCCATCTTATAATACAATGGTTCGCCAAGCCCTACAGGCGAGCCTTTTATCACAACGCGAGAAACACCGCCTACCGAGTCATGCGCCTCTTTGGCTTTCATAACGGCATCTTTTTGAGCCTCTTCGACCTTTGCATCAAGAGCATAGATGATGCTCTCTTTTGCATACTCATAATCAAAATTCTCAGCTTTTATGCCATCTATTTCACAGATCCCGCTGACTACTTCGATATCAAGCTGTTTTAACATCAGTTTTGCGATTGCCCCTGCTGCCACACGAGCGGCAGTTTCTCTTGCAGATGAACGTCCACCGCCTCTGTAATCGCGGATACCGTATTTATGAAAGTAGGTAAAGTCGGCATGTCCCGGACGAAATACGTCTTTGATGTTTGAGTAGTCTTTTGATTTTTGGTTAGTATTGTAAATAACCATCGCGATAGGAGTTCCTGTAGAAATCCCTTCAAAAACACCGCTTAGTATCTCGACTTTATCATCCTCTTGACGTGCTGTTTCAAACTTGCTTTTGCCCGGTTTTCTACGGTCAAGTTCGCTTTGAATAAATGCCTCATCTATAAACAGTCCTGCCGGAACTCCATCCACGATACATCCAAGCGCTTTTCCGTGAGATTCTCCAAAAGTGCTGAAGCTAAATCTTTGTCCGAAACGGTTCATGAAAGTTCCTTTTGTAAAATCTCTATGGCGATAAATGCAGCTTCTTGTTGCGCTACTTTTTTACTTTTACCGACCGCTTTGGCATACTCTTTATTCTCTATCATCACTGCTACTTCAAACTCTTTTTTGTGATCAGGTCCTTTGCTTCCAACAAGACGATACTCAGGAGTAACACCAAAATGTGCCTGAGTCAATTCTTGAAGCGTTGTCTTATAATCACGAAAAAGTGAATCCAAAGATATCTCTTCGTAATTTTCTTCTATTAGTTTGATAGTGATTTTTTGAACCTTTGCAAGCCCTGATTCAAGATATATTGCACCCATAAGCGCCTCAAACGCGTTTGAAAGAAGTGAGGGTTTTGTTCTTCCGTCATTGTTCTCCTCTGCATTTGACAGGAATATATAATCACCCAGCTTCAAGACATTTGCAAGCTTATTAAACCCCTCTTCATTGACTAAGGATGCTCTGATCTTTGAAAGTTTTCCCTCATCTGATTTTGGAAACTTTTTATAAAGATATTCACCTACGACCAAATCCAGTACTGCGTCTCCAAGGAATTCAAGACGCTCATTATCGTAGGGCTGCTTATGACTTTTGTGTGTCAGCGCTTCAATAAGGAGCTGTTGGTCTTTGAACTTGTAACCCAGCGTTTTTTCTAACGACTCCATGATACTCCTAAATTTTTAATTTGCCAGCCTTTTTTGTTTTTCGGCTTCCTCTTTTGCAATAATATCGCACTTCTCATTTTCATCGTGACCGTTATGTCCTCGCACCCACGTTCCTTTTATTTTATGCGGCTTTGAGACTGTTATGTACTCCTGCCAAAGATCGGGATTTTTAACTTTTTTGAAATCTCTTGCTATCCAGCCATCAAGCCACTCATTGATCCCTTTTATCACGTAAGAGGAATCTGAGATGACCTCGACTTTGCAAGGTTCTTTTAGAGCTTTTAATCCTTCGATAACACCCTTGAGTTCCATACGGTTATTCGTTGTAAATGCTTCTCCGCCGCTTATGATCTTTTCAACATCATTATATCGAAGGATCGTTCCAAAACCGCCGGGTCCAGGATTGCCAAGAGCACTTCCGTCACTGAAAAGAGTTATTGTTTTCACTATATTCCCTAGAAATAATCGGCTCGCATACCACAGAGTCTATCGAATGACAGTTCGGACATCTATGAAACGCAAACGGATATATCTGTTTACAGTTTTTACAGATATACTCAAATGTAAGCGTAGCCCCTTTATAATCGCTTTTTCTGAGATTTATCAACAGATCAAACTCAAAGACGCTACTGCCTTTTTCCATATTTACAAAACCTTTTGCGCTAAAAAGCTCTCGTAAATATACATTCTGTGAAATTATATCTAAATCGATAGAATCCTTGTCTAGATTCCATAACAGATCACTCACTTTTTGACATTGGGATTGATCTAGATGCTGCCATGCATATTTGATATTTTTTCTGAAAAGATACTCAAATATAAGATACGTAAGTCTTCGGTGAGTTTTATATATCTCTATAAGTTTTTGTATCTTTTCATCTTCATCTATGGAAAAATCATTTAAAAGCAGGATGCACTCTAGGTATATTTTGTCATTTTTCACATCTTCACCTAGCTCATCCAAGGGTTCCAAAACATTTAGTGCAGATTTATAATCCCGCAGATGTTCATATATAAGAAGAAGATAACGCAAAGCCTGTGGTGTTCTAGGGCTTGCTTTTAATATCTCTAAAAATACATTTTTGCTTCTTTCCAAAAAACCTGCTTTAAAGTAAGTTTTTCCAAGCAGGAACATGATCTCTTTTTTATTGGAATCATTTTGTTTATTGGCTAAAAGCTCATGATAGATCTCTATACTTTTTTCAAACTCTCCGTTTTGAGAGTAAGAGTCTGCAAGAAGAAGCCAGGATTTTGAAGATATTTTTGACGAAGATATAAGCTCTTTGATCTCTGTCTGCGTCGGCGGAGTTTTAAACTGGTTTAGAAACTTGTCAAGATGCCGATGGTCATCCTTCGCCTTAAAACGCCCCCACCAATAGCTAAATAACGCTATAACGAAAATTATGACAAAAAAAACGATGATCCCAAAAAGCGGGTCTCTGTATTCAATAAACAGTGTATTCATACCTGTGATTATATCAAAGATATTAAAGAAAAATGCAAACTGCAAAGGCGCTGAAGCCGACCTCTTGTGAGGCAGATGATTTTTGATTGTAATACAAAAATTATGACGAACCAATATTGACGTAAAAAAGTATTTTTTTTATTGACTTTCATCGTCACAATAATGTATAATGACGATGAAACTAAAAAGTTGAAGGAGTTTTACCGTTATTATGATTCATGCTTATATTCGTTCTGATAAAAATTTTGAAGCTGCATATGAACAATTAAAAGCGATAAATTTGTATGCACAACAAAAAGGGATAGAGATAGATGATGAATTTATAGACCACAAATCTCAGAATAAACGCTTGCAGGAAAGGGATGAAGTCGCTTCATACTTTAAAAATGCAGCAGGCGGAACTCTTTTGGTTTATGACACTTGGGTTCTTAGTACAAATATGGAAGATGCTGTTCAAATGTTCAGCTGTTTACTAAAAAATGGATATGAAGTCCACTTTGTCAAACAATCTGTTATAATTAGTTGCAAGAGCGATGTAATGCTGGTTTTAGGTCTTATCGATCAGCTTCGACAGACTCTTCAAGAAGGTTCAAAGAAGTCTATAGGTAGACCAAAAGGGAGTCGTTCATCATCAAAATTTGACAAATACCATAATGAGATATTATCTTATATCAAATCAAATCAAAGTGTAAGCGAAATCGCAAGATTAATAGGCGTAAGCCGCAGTTCGTTAAAAGATTATATAGAGTCCCGTGAATTAAAAGAGGTCGCTTCAGGCTCGTTAGTTCACAATGAACCAGAAAATGCAGAAGAGACGGTGATAAGCAAAATCACTTGTCCGATAACAACAAATTAAGGAGAAACACATGGCTACAGATTCAAAGCCTATGCCAAAAAATACAGGAATAGCATGGAGAAAGATGAGATATGTCGTATTTGCAATCGCGACTATCTTAGCTCTTTCAATTCCATGGATCACAATAGATGGCAATCATCTATTTTTACTTAGTTTTGATAAACTGAAACTTCACTTAGGATTTGTGCAATTTGATATGCAAGAGATGTATCTTATGCCATTTTTATTGATGATGCTGTTTTTAGGCGTATTTGGTATGACAGTTCTTGGCGGACGCGTATTTTGTGGATGGATATGTCCTCAAACTGTTTTTCGCGTTATTTACCGCGACCTGATCGAGACTACAATTTTAAGACTTCGCAAACGTATCAAAAACAAGCAGCAAGAACCGGATATGAGCAAAGCTGAAAACAAAGTGAAAAAAGTTATCGCTTTGACACTTTGGATCGTACTTGCGACTATTGCGGCAGCTGACTTTTTATGGTTCTTTATTCCGCCGGAAGATTTTTTCCAGTACATAAAAAATCCGGCAGACCATATGGTCATGATGGGCTTTATGATCGGTGTTGTAGGCTTTTTGATCTATGACATCATTTTCTTAAAAGAGAACTTCTGTGTTTATGTTTGTCCATATTCTAGAATCCAGTCTGTTTTATATGATGAAGATACAGTTATGGCGATCTATAACCCTCACCGTGGTGGAGAAGTATATAATGAAAATAAAGAGCTTGTATTTACGAAGCAAAAAGATCTCTTAGAAGTAAATCCAAATGCAGAGTGTACTACTTGTCTAAGCTGTGTGACAGTTTGTCCGACGCATATCGACATTCGCCAAGGCTTGCAATTAGAGTGTATCAACTGTTTAGAGTGTGTTGATGCCTGTACTAAAGTCATGGGGGATCTTGGAAAAGAGAGTCTTGTCGTATGGTCAAGTGAACGTGAGATCTTAGAACAAGCCGGAAAAACAAGATATTTCAGACCTAAAATCATAGGTTATACGATTATATTGGTTATTTTAGCTGTTATTATAGGGCTTATGGGAAGCAAAAAAGAGCACATGCTTTTAAACATTAACAAAGAGACTCGTCTTTATGCTATTGAAAAGCTAGACAATGGAAAATATGACGTTAAAAACTCTTATATATTCTTGCTTCAAAATACGCAAGATAAAGATTATGATTTTTACTTTGATATCATCCCGCCAAAAGGCATGGAGGGTAAAATCAAGATCGAGCAGCCTACAAAACCGTTTGATGTAAAACCGGATGTCAAAAAGAAAAAGATCGTTACACTCTACACAACGGATATGCTAGTTGATGATCCGAGCAAAGATACTGTTATCCCTATCACTATTAAAGCGTATGCTTTAGACAAAGATGGAAAGATAATAGATAAAATAGTCGTATTTAGAAAAGCAACATTTACTTTTCCTCGCGAAGATGTTTTAAAAAGAGAGACTGAGTAGCCTCTCTTTACTATACTTACATGTAAGGAGATTCCTTACATGTAAGAACTTTTTAACTCTCTAATCTTCCTGCTAATTTTTTATAGATATCAGAACTTTCTAAAAGCTCTTCATGCGTTCCACTTGCCACTATTTTACCTGCTTGAAAAACTAAGATCGTATCGGCATCTTCAATTGTACTAAGTCTGTGCGCAATCGTTATCGTTATCTTATCTTTAGCATAGTTTTTAAGAGCATTTTGAATGCGTTTTTCACTCTCATTATCCAATGCACTCGTTGCCTCATCAAAAAGTAAAAGAGAAGCATGTTTATAGATAGCACGTGCAATAGCGATACGCTGACGCTGTCCGCCTGAAAGATTTGAACCAAACTCCTCCATCATCGTATCAATACCATTATCAAGACTATTTGCAAACTCTGAAGCATCTGCAAGTTCTAGCGCATAGTTTACATGTTCTTTATCTATCTCCTGACCATAAGCAACGTTTGCCGCAAGAGAATCTTGAAATATATAGACACGCTGAGATACAAGCGAGATATGATGACGAAGAGATTTTTGCGTGTACTCTTTTATATCTTTGCCATTTATGAGTATCTGGCCATTTGATGTATCATAAAAACGAAGGATAAGATTAATAAGTGAACTTTTCCCGCCGCCGCTGTCTCCGACAAGTGCAATATTTTGTCCCTCTTGTACACTGAAACTTACATTTCTAAGAGCTTTTTTATTATGGTATTGAAGCTCTACATCCGAAAACTCTATCGACTTGATATCTTCCTCTAAAACAACTTTCCCGTCAATGATGTCATTGTTTGTATCAAGTATCTCAAATACCCTTTCACTCGCAGCTACGGCATCTTGTATCTTACGATAGATTGAACTAATACGGCGAATAGGCTGAAATACCAATCCTACAGCCGTTAAAAATGCAGTAAACTCCCCTACGCTCATATGATTATTGTAAACCTCGTGTCCACCGACAAAAATAACCGCAGCCAATCCGACAGCGCCGATTATCTCCATGATCGGTGAAACAAGTTCTCCTACATAAACAGATTTCATATTAATCTTAAAAAATTTCCAATTCTCTTGACTAAAACGGTTGATCTCATACATTTCGGTAGCATTAGCTTTTATAATCTCGCTATTATTGAAAACCTCCGTAAGTCTTGTCACGACATCTGCATTTTTTTCTTGTGAACGATGAGAATATTTTTTTAATTTTCTTGCTATTGCCATTAATGGATAGATAATTAAGGGCACCAGAATAAGAGAATAAAAAGCAAGTGTGGGATTTAGGTATACAACATATCCTATCAGTGCAATAACAGTCATAGTCTCACGAAAAAGTTCAGGGAGCATATTTGATACAAAATACTCTATTCTACCTATATCATTAGTAACACGGGAGATCAATTCTCCGCTTCGATTTAAATATAGAAAACTCATATCAAGTTTTATAATTTTATCTAAAAGAAGTTCCCTAAAACGCGAAACTATATGCTGACCAATGTAACTCATAAAAACTGATTGCATGTAACTACCGAGTGATTTGATAAAATATATACCAACCAATCCTACTGGAATAAGAAAAAGCATTTTCTCATCACGCTGAATAAACATTTTATCCATCAGCGGCTGCATGATTTGGGCTGTTGCAGTAGTTGCCGCCACGGTCATAATAATGCCAACTAGTACTAAAAGATACTGTAGTTTATACTCTTTTACATATGGTAAATATCGTTTAAAAATCTTTTTCAAATATATGACCTTTTACTTTTGTGATTTTATCAAATACTCTGTTACTGCTAAAGTTGCATTGTAGTATTTGTTACACTGTTTTTGTAACTCTGTTTTTGGCTTGGAAGCTTTAAAACCACCATCATTAGCAATTATCACTCCGTCATCGTTAAATCCACAGTGAAGCGTGTCTTTATCTAGTAGATTTGTCCCTATTGACATATATTTTACGCTCGATAAGGTTAAATTGTAAAGAGTAGGGAATATATCTTTGTCTGAACCCGCCAATTTTGTACCGATCCCTTTGACCTTATAGTGCAGTGACGGCGGTAGATAAAGATAATAAGGAATACGTTTCGTCTGAGTATAGTAATCATCATATCTCATAATCCCCTCTACGGTGTTATTATCCCCGGTAATAGCCACTACCGTATTGTCTTTTAGCGCTGATGCTTTAATATCATCCATAAAATGCCCCACCATATCCAGTGCGTACTGGTAATCCTGAAATCTTTTATGTGCTAGACCAAGATCGCCGACAATATGCTTTTTTAGTTCATCCGAAAAGACTAAATTCTTACTGTCATAATTGATATCCAGCTTATAGGGCGGATGATTGTTAGTCGTCATTACGACTATCAACTGAGGTTTTTTCGCTTCCTTGAGTTTTTCTAAAACAAAGGCATGAAGATATTTATCATACACACCCCAATCATGCGAAACTGTTTTCTCATCGAGATGCAATTTTTCAATGATCGCAGCCTTACCGTAAACATGGTCAAAGCCTTGGCGAGAAAAGAATGCTCCGACATTTCTCCATGAAAGGTCCCCGCCGTAGACAAAAGTCGTCTCATATCCCGCTTTTTGATAGACTCTTGCACTTGCTTGAGAAAACGAAGTATTGAGATAACTGCTTTGTCCAAACGGTGTTGATCTTGGGCGTGCAGTGATGTTAAGCATCAATGGCTCTAAGTCTTCTATCGTACCGTTTGAAGCAGATATGAAATTTGTAAACAAGATGTCTTTTTCAAAATGTTTTTTAAGTGAGCGCATAATATCAAACTCTTCACTTTGATATGCAAGTATGGGCATCCCGAAGCTCTCAACAACATCTAAAACCACATTAGGAGGATTTTTTTCTAAAAAAGGATCTTTTTTTGTTTCGTATACGATATTTGATAAAAGGTCTGTCTCATTTATATCTTTTTTACCCGTATGCAATTTAAAAGCTTCTACGATTTTGCCCTTATATCCGCTCATTTTTATAAGGTCATAATTGCCTGTTTTGCTTTTCATATACTGATCTTCCGCTTTTATCATTGCATGTACGGGGTTTTGGGGCAGTTTGTTGATAATGGGATCGGATGAGACATCAGGGATATACACGGCAAGTGGAAAAAGGCCTACTGAACCGCGAACAGCTAAAAACACTATCACAAAAAGCGCTAAGAAAAAACCGCTTTGTTGAAAAAAGTTCCACTCTTTTTGCTTTATATCCGGTTTATTTTTAATAAGTTTTGCGACGATCAGATAGCCGGCAATAGCATATATCGCGCCTATCAAGCCGTAAAGCCAAAGATTATAATTTTTGCGGGCGATCTCAAAAAGAGCTTTTGTATCATCATCAAAAATCCCAAAGACCATAAGTGTCATATGATCACCGAAGAATGAAAAATACCCTATGTCTGTAAGTATCAAAGCAGAAAGAATTAAAAAAATAATAAAAAAGTAGACTTTAAAAAATTGGTTGATAATAGCGTTCAAAAATTTTGCTCTAAATATCCACATAAGAAAGAGCATCAATACCGGCAAAATAAAAGTATAAGCCAAAGCACTTACATCTAGTCTAAAACCTATCCAAAAAGCGTCAATAAGCTCTGAAACAGCATAATGAGAGTCTTTGCCATAACGTACAAAAATATATATACGAACCATACTGAGCAAGAATAAGAAAAAAAGTTCCACTTTAAAAAACAGCTTCAACTGCTGATGTAAAAATGAGAAATGTTGTGTTTTATTCATATAAAATCATATCCTAAGGGTAATTTGCCTAAATGTACAGATTAATTAAGAATTTTACCTTAATTAGGTAAAATTACCGAACTTAGACACTCATATAGGATTTTATTTTGAAAAAAAGAGTACTCGTAACTGGTGGAGCAGGCTTTGTAGGAAGTAACCTTTGTGAAAGATTGGCACAAGACGAAAATAACGAAGTCTACTCCCTTGACAACTACTTTACAGGCAGTAAAGAAAATCACGTACCTAATGTAACATATATTGAGGGTCTCACCGCAGACATTGACAGACTTATAGACTTTGAACCTCACACGATCTACCACCTTGGCGAATATTCAAGGGTCGAGCAAAGTTTTGATGATATAGAAAAAGTTTGGAGATTTAACAAAGACGGGATTTTTGCCGTATTGCAATTTGCACGAAAAACAGGTGCAAAAATAGTTTATGCAGGCAGCAGTACAAAGTTTGGTGATGGAGGTCTTGGACGCAGCCAATCTCCGTATGCTTGGAGTAAAGCTACAAATACGGAACTTGTAGAGAACTATGGCAACTGGTATAACGTCCCTTATGCGATCGTTTATTTCTACAATGTTTACGGTAAGAGAGAGATACAAACAGGAAAATATGCCACTTTGATCGCTCTGTTTAAAGAGAAGATGAGAAAAGGCGAATCATTGACAATTGTGAGTCCCGGTACTCAAAAAAGAAACTTTACACATGTAGATGACATCATCAACGGGTTAGTCCTTGTAGGTGAAAACGGCTACGGAGACGAGTTTGGCATAGGAAGCCCTGAAGCTTATACGATCAAAGAGATAGCGGAGATGTTCGGCGGCAAGATAGAGATGCTTCCGGAGAGAAAAGGCAATAGAATGACCGCTGACGTAGTCACGGCAAAGACTGAAGCACTTGGATGGAAACCTACCCGTACGATCAAAGAGTACATAGAAGAGATGAGAGCAAATAATTGGAACTAAAATCTCCCACTGCAGTCATCTGTTTATCCCATCACACCGGCGGTATGGAACTCGCTGCGACAAAACTGGCGAACAATCTTAGTAAATTCACGGATGTGACGTATATTATCAAGCAAAACACCTTTATCCATAACCAGTGCAAGTCAAATCCTGACTACAAAGATCTAAGATATGCAACGATAGATTTCAGTACGACTCTGCTAAGCCCTTCGATCATATTTTCCGTCCGAAAAATAGTTTTACAAAACAACATTAAAAATGTCATCTTTGTCGGTGCTTCGGAGATGAAATCACTCTATTTCGCTTTTTTAGGATTAAACATCAATCTGATAGTGCGTCATGGAACCATAAAAAAACATCCAAAAAAAGACTGGTTTCATACATTGGTCTACTCCAAAGTAAATACTCATGTTGCCATTTCCAAATATATGTCATCTAATGTAAAAGAGATCATCCCTTTTGGAGAAAACACAAAACTGACTGTCATCGTTCCATCCTTGGCAAAAACCATCTCAACGTTAGAACAGACTAAATCTGATAGCTTAAGACTCTTACATGCCGGACGCGTGACATCAGGCAAAGGCATCGATAAGGCGATCCTTGCATGTGAGGTCCTGTATCAAAACAGTATAAATTTCAGTTTTGATAACTTCGGACCTGCAGATGGCAAATATGCAAAACAGCTCGAAGCACTTCTTGCCTCAATAAAATATGCAGAAAAAATCCATATAAACGGCTTTACGGACAAAATATACGATGAATATCCAAAGCATGATATCTTTATCTTCCCTACGCCTGATGAGGGATACGGAAACGTGATGATGGAAGCGATATCTCACGGCATCATCGTTTTGGCATTTGACAATACTGCGATCTCGAACTTCGGGGAGATGGGATTTCATATCCACCTTGTAAAAGACGGTTCGCTGGAAGCTTTAAAAGAAAGACTTTTATATATAGCAAATAATTTAGAAGAAGAGAAAAAACTCGCATTTGAAAATATCGAAAAAGCAAAAATAAAATTTGCCCCCTCACGTGAAGCGGGTGAATATTTGGAATTACTGGTTTAACTACATCAACTGATGCAGCAAACTGGCACCTCCAAAAACTGCTACCAACAAGACAATTCGCAAAATCTGCTTTTTATCGTCTATCTCCATATTGATCGTGCGTCTTTTGTGGTTTATCAAAGTAATCGCCAAAAATACTGTCCATAACGGTAGAAAAAACCTTAGATTAAACTGTGTCATCAAGGTTCCAAACGCTATGGCAAGAGTCACAAAGACCATAATATATCTTAAATCCGGTTCATCCTGCTTATACTTATAAATCTGGTAAAAGATGTTTAGATATACAAGCAATCCGATGATCCCCAATTTTACAAGAACACTCAAAAATTGGTTATGCTCATGCGGCATAGCTAAAAGACTATGCCACTTTTTCGGTACATTTTTAAGGATCTCATCCATTGAGTCACCGGTACCCACTCCAAATAGAGGATGCTCTTTTATCACATCATTTGAATAATAATATATCCCCGCCCTATTGCCCAAAGATGAATTAAAATTGGGCTTATTTGAAAAAAGTTTCTCTATACTCTTTTCGGTTTGGTGAATCTTTTTATAAAAAATCGGACTTACGTTATATGCTGTTACAAATATAAAAACTATAACTAAAAATATGCCTAAGGCGATTTTTCTTAAATATATCCCGGCTAATACTACTATCAAAAGAAAAAATGTGATATATCCTGTTCTTCCGCCTGTTATAAAGATATTTGAGGTTGCAGTCACGATAAATATACTCATAAAAACTTTTAAGACCATACTATTCTTTGTAAAAAAAGTTTTATAAAGAAGCAAAATCACCGTAAAAGCAAGAGCGACTCCGTAATGGATATGATGCAAAAACGGTGACGGATCACCGACTTCATATGATTTATAAAAAAGGATCCCTCCTAACTCTAACCTCCATGGCAAAATCCCAAAATGCATACCGTAAGAGATCAATTCACTAAGTAACATACCCAGTATAAATGCCGAGATCACTTTTTCAATGTATCTGCCGTCTGCTATGACATAAAACAGCATAAGATATAATCCATATTTAACGGTGTCTGTCCAGTACAACCCCTCTGAAATGTTATCCGTCCACAACAGACCTATGAGGTACATAATAAAGAAATATAAAAAAGCTCTTACCACACTGTTTTGCAATGCGATTTTTATATTTTTTAAAACATCCCCTCTAATGACAAAAAGTATGATCATAAAACTAAAGACTGTAGCCTTGATAGTTTGAGAGATCGGTAATAAAAATGCGTAGACGACAAGCAGATTATTTAGCCAAAGTGTCAACTGGTCTTTGTCTTGCAAATGATTTTTAACCTGTAAAAAGATTCTATTCATTATGTTGTTTCAATCCATGATCACAAATATATTTTTGTTCTGTTTTATTTTTATTGAATCTTGCCCATTGTTCTTGGCTTGTAGGGTTGTTCTGCTTTTTGTGATACAGATGAAATGTGTTTGCCACATTTTTACAAGAGTGTAATGTCAGTCCATAAGCACGAAACCGCCAATCCAGATCCATGTCATCAGGCAATGAAGACGCTCCGTAGCTCTCATCAAACCCGTTGATCGCAAACATATCGTCCCTAAAACATGAGAAGTTGCATCCGATGAGACTTGTATTTCTTTTTCTGTTCGCCATAAAATTCTTGTATAAAAATGAGTCTGGGTCTACATGTACACCCTGTTCAAACCTTGCATTTCTGTCAAACATCAATCCAAACCCTAAAATAAAATAGTATTTTTCCAGACTATAGGGTTTTAGACTGCCTTCTCTAAATTTTTTTGTCAACTCTGCATTTAAGTTGACCCGTCTTCCTGCCAAGACTCTTCCTCTTTGTGCAAGAGCTACATGCCCCTCGACAAATGTAGAGTACGGGATAATATCTCCGTCTAAAAAAATAAGATATTCGCCGGAACTCCTTAGTATTCCGTTGTTCTGCGATCTTGATTTTCTGACACCGATATCCTCTTGAAAAGTGTGTTTTACATCCAGATCTTTGATCGAATTCACATAATTTTTCATCTCTTTGCTGTCATTATCTTCTGCGACTATCACTTCAAAATTTTTATATGTTTGAGTCTTTAGTGCTCCTATAATGAGGTTGAGCGCTTCTATATCTTTATATACCGCTATTATGATGCTTACTTTCATTTAATCAGATTACCTATTTTCTCGAATATATACTCTACTCTTTTTTCATCGGTATGGAACTGTTTCATCTTTTCCAGTCCGGCTTTAGCTATCTTTTCACGTTTATCCTCATTTTTCAGATAGTAATCGCACAGATCGGTCAGGTCGGATAGATCGTCTTGAAAGAATACCGCATCTTTTTCGTGTTCAAAATTATTGGGTATTACGATACCCGGCTTTTGGCTTAACATAAATCCGCCTACAGCAGGAACTTCCCAGTATCTCATGGTGTCCCAGCCGCCGCCTCTTACGTTGATAGTTATTTTACAGCTTGAGAGCTCTTGGAGATAAAAACTGCCTTTTCTTTTATATTGGCTAAATTTTTGATTTCTTGTCGTACCGTTTTGCTCACAATCATACCTATTCTCAAGTCTCTTCAGTACTTCTGTTCTAAGAGAATGTGATTCGACTGCCCAAAACGAGACATCGTATTTAAAATCTTGAGGCAATGCAGGCAGTCTGTCAAAATTAAAGCTCATCGGTAAGGGAGCTACGTTCTTATCATAGCTTTTATCCGCAAAATATTCTCGCTTAAAGATAAAGTCAAACGGTCTTATTGCAAAAGCTCTCTCATAGAGATTATCGGTATCCCCGTACACTTTGAGATCCATTCCGATCTCTTCCCTATCTCCGCCATCTAAAAAAATGACCGGAACATGAGAAGGTATTTTTGGGGCTATCTCCAAATATGTATGGAAAGTCTCTAATTTTGAAGATCCCAAAAAAACATAATCAATCTCTTTAAAATCTATGACTCTCAAAAAACTCAAAAATGAACCGCTTGTGTACCCAAGGTTTTTAGGATATTTTTTATAGGGGATATGATATTTCATATTCCATTTATAATCTATGATATTGCTTGCCCCAAATTTTTTTACCAGTCCGCTATATGTCAAATCCTGAACATAATCGGCAGATGGTGTATTGATATACAGTATTTTCATAGACTCTCCAAAATATTCTTTAATTGCACAAACTGCTTCTCATCGGAGAACTTTTCTTGGCACTTCTCTTGTCCGGCTTTTGCCACGCTTTTTTTCAGTTCTTCATCGTTGATAAGTTTTTCTATCTTCTGTGCCAGACTCTCATAGCTTTGATTTTCAAAGAGCAGTCCCGTCTTTTCATCATCGATGATCTCTACGACTCCTCCGCTGTTTGAGCCTATGACTGCCGTACCTGCCTGCATCGCTTCAATGAGTACAAGACCGAATGTCTCTCTTTTAGATGCTAAGACTATACCGTCACATATCTGGTAAAAATGGTGCGGATTTTTCATAAAACCTAAAAAGTGGATATTTTCTTCTATACCTCTGGCTTTTACGTCATGCTTCAGCTCTTGCATGTAGCTCTCTTTCATCGGATGCCCGACAAAGTAAGCGTTCACATGAAGACCTTTTTTGACAAGCAGTTCGACCGCTTTTATCAGCAGATGCTGTCCTTTTGCTTCATTGATACGCCCGACCATCCCAACGTTGAAACTCTTCGGATCGAATCCAAGTTTATTTTTCAGCTCATCGGCCGCCGCATCACTCAAAAGTTCCGGCTTATCAGAGCCCATGTACAAGACCTCAATTTTTGGTCTTATCTTTTGGGGGATAAAGCGCTCAAGCTGCTCTTTTACCTGATAGGTCACGGGAAGCATCAACGTGATGTTTCTATACAGCCATCTGTGGTACAGATCATCTTTGAAGCGTGTCATCGTCATGTTTCTGGTTTGTACGATGCGCGGCTTACATGTAGAGATATCTTTTGCCAAGACTGCGACAAAAAGGTCTTTTGTCCAGTGCGCATGGATAATATCTATCTTATGTTCATCGATGATCTTTGCGATCTTTTTTGCCGTGGAGTATGCCAACAATCCTGTTTTTCTTTTGATGGCTTTGTATTGAAACTGCGTGTCTTTATAGTACTGTTCGAGTTTACCGTGGGAGTTTATGACGCTGATGACGTTCATATCGTTATCCAGTGCCTTGGCACTTCTTACCATGTAGAGTTCAAGTCCGCCGAGATCCGGAGAGAGACAAAGTTCAAGTAGGTTTTTTTTACTCATTTTCCTGCATCTCCAACATCAAAGCGTATTTCATATAGGAACTAAAAGCCGATATGACAGCTACATTCCACCCGTGTATGCCGTGAAATGCACCGCCTTTTAAGACGAGCGCTTTAAAAAGTGCCCCTGCTCCATGTAAGAAAGGATCGAACGAACCCGCTCGTTTACCCTCTTCGTGAGAGATTCTAGCTCCGCGAGTGATGAACTTATGCGTCGTCTTTATCATCTGGGAGTAATCTTCATACGAATAATGTAGCATATCCGCATCCAGATCTTTTACGTTTGCAGTCTGGACTCTTGCATGTCCGCCTGCCGTGGAAAAACCGCATTTTTGGCGGTTGTAGAGTCTTGTGACACGGTCGGGGTACCAAAGTTTGATGAAATGTTTTCCAATAAACGTCTTTCTCGCAAATGAAAAAGCATCATAAGTCGTAGCATCGAGATCTATATTTTTTATAGCTTCTATAGCATTTTTATCGAGTCTTTCATCCGCATCGATACTAAGTATCCACTCATTTGCCGCCAAAGGCGCCCCGAATGCTTTTTGAGGTCCATCGCCCAGATATGCCTGCTTGATGACTTTTGCACCGAGGGATTCTGCTATCTCGCATGTTCTGTCACTGCTCAGAGAGTCAACAACCAAAACCTCATCACAAACTTCCTGCACAGACCTGATGGCGTCGGCTATATTTTTTTCTTCATTTAAAGTTATTATATTTGCTGTTATTTTCATAAACATATTTTATCATAGTAACTATTTGATATAATCCTTCTCTAGGAGATTTTATGATTTTTTACTCTTTATTTTCGATTGTTTTGGCTATTTATCTGTTTATTCTCTTCAAACGTACAAAAAAATACAGATACGACACCTCAAAAGATTATAGCTATGCAATGAAAAATGCCTTGCAAAAAAAAGTCACTCTCACGGAGGGTGTTCTTTTTATCCCTGCTGAATATAAAGATCTCGATACGCTTTTTTTAAAAGTACGACTCTCTTTTCATCCTCTCTCATATTTTTTCAAACCCTTTATCCAAACGCTCGGATTAAAACACTACTTTGAGTATGGAGCAAAAGGCACGAGGTATATCAACCTCTCTCATCTCAAAGATGAACATATCACTCTTACATGTAAGCATATAAGTATAAAGACAGATGATCTGACTCTATACGGTTATAACAACGAGATAGACCTGTCAAAAAAAATAGTTATTTTAGCCCCACATGCAGATGATGCTGAGATAGCGGCTTTTGGGCTCTACAAAAGCGCAAAAGACGTAACTATCGTCACGACGACTATAGGCGAACACGGCGTATGCAGCTATCGCACTCTTTATGAAGACAAAACAAAAGCGTCAAAGAAAAAAGCCGAGCTTAGAACATTTGATGCTCTTTGCGTGCCGATGCTCGGCGGTGTAGATATAAAAAATTCTCTCGCCCTTGGATACTACGGCGGGAGCTTAAAATGGATGCGTGAACATCCCGCTGAAACAGCGGCTTCACATGTAAAAAACTTCGGCGATATGAACCCTTTTAGAAAAGTCTCACACGCCGACATAAAACTCTCCTTACGTGTAGAGGCAAAACACGGCTCGTTTATGGATGACTTAGAGCAGATACTCTTGCAGAAAAGACCGGATTTCATCATCACGCCGCATCCTGTCATAGACAGCCACGAAGACCATAAATATACGACCTATGCGCTTATCGATGCCATGAAAAAAACAGGTCTTACATGTAGGCTGCTGACCTATACGAATCATCTGAGTCTAAGCGAGACCTATCCCGTAGGAGCGATGCATTCATCCGTAACTCTGCCTCCAAACTTCAATGAGTTCGCCTATGATGGCATCTATTCGTTCCCTCTTGAGGACGAGCTGCAGACAGACAAATTCTTTGCCTTAGAAGCGATCCACGACCTGCGAGACTCACGCACTGCCATCTCCATACAAAAAGCATACAGGCAGCTCAATAAGATGGTAAAAAGAAAACTCAGCGGAAAAGATAAAAGCTATTTTAAAAGAGCCGTAAGAGCAAACGAACTCTTTTTCGTCATCGAAAGTGAAAATATAGACAGATTAGCGTAGATACAACTCTTTGTATCTGTCCACGATTGAAAAGGAATGAAAGGGTTGGATAAATCTATCAAAATCCCATTTTCTGTCTTCGCCGATTGTCTCGACCATCTTTTTTGCAAACATCTCTACATCAAAGTCGATCATATACTCCGCTAACTCACCGACCATGATGTCTTTGACTCCCCCTTTTGATCTTGTGGTTATGACCTTTGTGCCACATGAGAGTGCTTCGACCAGCACCATGCCAAATCCTTCGGCGAAGGATGTCGATGTAAGAAGGGAGGCATTTTTCATCCAAGGGTATGGATTGCCAAGCAGCCCCAACAGCCTTACATGTGAGCCGAGTTCCAACTCCTCTACTTTTGCTTTTATGTTGTGCATATCATGTCCGTCTCCGACTATGACCAGCGGGAAAGCGAGACCTAGATTATCTCGGGCATATTTGTACGACTCTAGCAAAAAAGAGATGTTTTTATTTGGCGTGACTCTGCCGACACTGAGGATATACTCCTCATCTATGTCAGGCTTATAGGCATCGGCTTTTTTTCTTATCTCCTCTATATCTAAAGGATTGTTGACTACTTTCACCGAGCTTGCTTCAACAGAAGTGAGTCTTAGGACCTCCTCTATCTTCTCTTTGACTCCGCTTGATACGCCTGCCAGATTTTTACCCGCATAGACACATCTGATATAAAAATTTTCCACTCTTGTACCGTGCTTTATAAAAACGCTCTCCACCATCTGCACGATCCTATCGTCTTTAAGAGGCCATACCAGCTCAAACGTCCCGTGTCCGCGCATGATGATAAGATCGAACCTGCCGAACTTTTTTTCCAATTTTTTTAGTTTGTAGCGAAATATCGGGGCAAAAAGCAGACCGCTGTAGATAAAATAAGTGTTTCTAAACACCCCGTTAAGCAGTTTGGCAAACACTCCGAGAATCGCACCGATAATAGTCAAATTGAGAGCTTTATCGAGGTTAAAATGATGGAAATGCACGCTTTGTTTTGGAGTAAACGCTCTTTTTTTGTCTTTGAAATAGATAAGATGAGACTCATCGCCGGCATCTGCAAAAGCCTCCGAAAGATTTACAGCCACTCTTTCCATACCGCCGATCTTCAAACTTCTGACAATTACCGCAACGCGCATTAATCTCTCCTAATTAAAATGTTATAATATCAAATCAACTAAACAAAGTAGGTTAATTTGTCATATAAACGTATACTAAATCCGAAATATAAAAATTTTTATCATGACTTACTCAATATCAAAGATATTTTTAAAACTTCTACAAGCAGTATACATAAAGCAAGAAATGAACTGAAGATCGTAGAACTAAACGGCATAAAATGTGTCATAAAATCTTTTAAAGTCCCCCATCTCATCAACAGATTCGCCTACACTTTTTTAAGAGAGGGAAAAGCCAAAAAATCTTATCTAAACGCCATCGAACTCAATGAAATCCGTGTCAATACACCCGAACCCATCGGAGTCATCGAGTTTTTTGAAGCCGGCTTGCTGAGCGAAAGCTATTTTATCTCCGTCTATGAGCCCTACGACTTTACGATCAGAGAGGTGTTTCATCACAAAGTCGACGATGTAGAGCGCATACTAAAAGCTTTCGCAAAATTCACATACGAAATACATCAAAAAGGTGTCTGGCATGTGGACTACTCACTTGGAAACATCCTTATCACGAAGCAAAATGACGGCTATAGATTCTCCCTTGTCGATATAAACAGAATGGAATTCAAGATGATACCTCCGCAAGAGGGACTAAAAAACTTCAACAAGTTCTGGGCAAAAGATAAAAACGACCTCGTGATCATCGCAAAAGAGTACGCCCGTCTTGCATCCATAAATGAAGAGGAAGCGGTAAAGACAGTCTTGGACGAAGCGAAAAAACTCGAAGATATGGTAAATCTCAAACGTAAGTTAAAAGGAGCAAAAAAGTGAAAGTATTGTTATTAGCCGGCGGATTTGGAACAAGATTAAGTGAAGAGACGGACATCAGACCCAAACCGATGGTAGACATCGGCGGAAAACCTATTCTTTGGCATATTATGAAACTATACTCAACTTACGGATTCAACGAATTCGTCGTATTGCTTGGATATAAAGGCTACTACATCAAAGAGTACTTTGCAAACTACTTTCTTCACCAAAGCGATGTGACATTGGATATCCAGACAGGGAAGATGGAGGTACTCAACAACTCCAGCGAACCTTGGAAAGTGACACTCCTTGACACCGGTCTTGACAGTATGACAGGCGGAAGAATAAAGAGGGCCCAGTCATTTGTAGGAGACGAACCGTTTATGCTTACCTATGGCGACGGTGTCAGCAATGTCAACATCGAAGAACTCGTAAAATTTCACAAATCTCACGGAAAAGCGATGACGATGACATCTGCTCAACCCGATGGAAGATTCGGAGCGCTTAATATCGAAGAGAACAATCAAGTCACTCACTTTCTTGAAAAACCAAAAGGTGACGGCGGCTGGATAAATGCCGGCTTTTTTGTATGTGAGCCTAAAGTTTTTGATTATATTACCGAGGGTGACGGTACGATTTTCGAACAGTCACCTTTACAAAATCTGGCTAAAGACGGAGAGATATTTACCTTTAAACACAGTGGATTCTGGAAACCTATGGACACGCTTAGAGACAAACAAGAACTGCAAAAACTTTGGGAAAGTAAAAAAGCTCCATGGAAAGTATGGTAATGCAAAAGCTCTTTGGCGGGATCTATAAAGACAAAAGCGTACTTGTAACGGGGCATACAGGTTTTAAAGGCTCATGGCTTGTATACTGGCTGAGAGAGATGGGTGCAAAAGTCGTCGGTTATTCTCTTGAAGCCCCGACACAACCAAATCATATCTCGCTTTTAAACCTTGATATTGTCTCCATAGTCGGCGATATACGAGATCTTGACCAATTAAATAGGGCTTTTGAGACCTACAAACCCGATATCGTGTTTCATCTTGCCGCGCAGCCTCTTGTAAGACTCTCTTATGAAAACCCTATAGAGACTTATGAGACAAACGTCATGGGGACGCTCAAAGTATTTGAAGCCTGCAGAAAATATGATGTAAAAGCGATAGTCAATATCACAAGCGATAAAGCCTATGAAAATAAAGAGTGGATATGGGGATATCGTGAAAACGACCCAATGGGCGGTTATGACCCGTACAGCTCATCAAAAGGATGTGCCGACCTGCTTGCAAACTCTTATCGAAACTCTTACTTCAATGTGCAAGAATACAAAAAAACTCATGACACACTACTGGCAAGCTGTAGAGCCGGAAATGTCATCGGCGGAGGAGACTGGGCAAAAGACAGACTCATCACCGATATCATGCTTTCGGTCTCACAAGGCAAAAAAGTCAGTATAAGAAATCCTCATGCAACAAGACCTTGGCAGCATGTCCTCGAACCCCTCAGCGGATACCTACATGTAGGGCAAAAACTGCTTGAAGAGAAAAAAGAGTTCGGTGAAGCATGGAACTTCGGACCAAGCGACGAGGGAAGCATCACTGTCGAAGAAGTCATACACAATGTCAAAAAACATTGGGAAAAGATCGATTATGAGATCAATCAAGACCCAAGTCAGCCACATGAAGCAAATCTTCTCAAACTTGACTGTTCTAAAGCCCATATACTGCTGAAATGGAAAGATGTGTGGGACAGTGATACGACATTTGAAAAAACGGTCAAATGGTATAAATCTTTTTATGAAGAGGATACAAAAATCCTTACTGAAGATGATCTAAAAAGTTATGTAGCTGATGCAAAAACCAAACAAATCGAATGGGCTGTCTAAATGAAGATCATCGATACAGACATCATCGGATTAAAGATTTTGGAACCAAGAAACTTTGAAGACTCTAGAGGCAGATTTATCAAAACCTTCAACAATGATCTCTTTCAAACAAATGGTTTGGATATCAATATACAAGAAAGCTATTACTCCTTATCACACAAAGACGTTATCAGAGGTATGCACTTTCAAACACCTCCCTTTGATCATATAAAACTAGTTTATGTGCCTTTTGGCAAAATCATAGATGTTGTACTGGACATCAGAAAAGACTCGCCGACATACGGCAAGCATTTTTCTATTGAACTTTCCGGTGAAAATGCAAAAGTATTGATCATTCCTAAAGGATTGGCACACGGTTTTAAATCTTTACAAGATAACACAAACGTGACTTACATGCAAACAACCGGCTACGCACCCAACAACGACGGCGGTCTTAGATTTGACAGTTTCGGATTTAACTGGCAATGTGAAGACCCTAAGATTTCTGAGAGAGACATCTCTTTTGAAACTTTTTCTGAGTTTCAAACTCCATTTGTTTTTGGAGTCAACTCATGAAGATCCTAGTGAGCGGAGCATCCGGCTTTATAGGTCAAAACCTTGTGAAACTGTTATTGGACAGCGGATATGAGATCCATACGATCCTAAGAAAAGAGAGCGATATTTCAAGAATAGACACTAGAGCAAACCTTTTTATTTATGATGATAATATCAACTCTTTTCTAGAGTATTTTCAAAATGAAAAATTTGACGGAGTAGTTCACCTGGCATCACTTTTCTTAGCCGCTCACACCAAAGATGATATAGCCAACCTCATCGACTCTAACATAAAATTCGGAACACAGCTCCTAGAGGTCTGCAAGCAGTCAAATGTCCGATGGTTCATAAACACCGGTACTTTCTGGCAGAACTTTGAAAACTCCGACTACAATCCTGTAAATCTATATGCCGCTACAAAAGAAGCATTTGAGACTATAGCAAAATACTATACAGAGACTTCGAATCTGATTTTTACTACAATTAAATTAAATGATACTTTTGGACCAAACGACACTCGCAACAAGATATTTAACCTTTGGAGCAAGATCGCAAAAAGCGGTGAGACATTGGAGATGTCTGCGGGTGAGCAGTTAATAGACATCTGTTATATTGAAGATGTAATAAGTGCATACACGCTCTTGATAGAACATTTAAGCTCACAAAACGCAGCAGATTTTAAAAACAAGAGTTTTGCACTCAGCTCGGATGAAAGGATGTCTCTAAAAGAGCTCTCAAAACTTTTTGAAGATGCGGTCAATGTAGAACTAGTTATCAAATGGGGAGCAAGACCCTACAGAGAACGAGAGGTCATGGTTCCTTGGGAAAACGGGCAAATAGTTCCGAACTGGAAACCGAGATATACACTAAAAGAAGCAATAATAAAAACAATCGAGGATAAGTAAGATGACACAAGCAGAACAACTAAAACAAGAGATACTAGAGAAGACAAAAGAGTATTATGAACTGGTACATAAACCAAATCAAACCAAACCGTTTGTAAGCGGCAAATCTCGCGTAAACTATGCGGGACGTGTATTTGATGAGAAAGAGATGATAAATCTCGTTGACAGTTCACTTGATTTTTGGCTGACTTACGGAGACTACTCTAAAACATTTGAAAAGAAACTGGCTGAATTTTTAGATGTCAGATGGACATTTTTAGTGAACTCGGGAAGTTCTGCGAACCTGCTTGCATTTTATACACTAACCTCTCCATTACTCAAAGAGAGACAAGTAAAACGCGGAGATGAAGTTATCAGTGTCGCTGCCGGTTTTCCTACTACGGTAGCCCCTATCGTTCAATACGGTGCAGTTCCTGTATTTGTAGATATGGAACTCACTCATGCAAACATCGACGTGACACAGCTTGAAAAGGCACTAAGCCCAAAAACAAAAGCAGTTATGATAGCACATACCTTAGGCAACCCGTTTAATATCAAGGCCGTAAAAGAGTTCTGTGACAAACACAACCTTTGGCTTATAGAGGACAACTGTGACGCTCTTGGAAGTATCTATAATGGAAGACCGACAGGGACATGGGGCGATATAGGGACATCAAGCTTCTACCCTCCTCACCATATGACGATGGGTGAAGGCGGAGCGACTTATACCGACAATCCTCTTCTTAAAAAGATCATGCTCTCTATGAGAGACTGGGGAAGAGACTGCTGGTGTGAAAGCGGAGTTGATAACACATGCGGATGCAGATTTACTCAAAGCTTCGGGACGCTTCCAAAAGGGTATGACCATAAATATGTCTACTCACACTTTGGATTCAATCTCAAAGTATCCGATATGCAGGCAGCCGTAGGTGTAGCTCAACTTGAGAAGTTTCCTAGCTTTGTGCAGATAAGAAAAGAGAACTATAAAAAACTTTATGACGGACTCAAAGATCTAAAAGAGTTGCAGCTTGTAACAGCACAGCCAAACTCTGATCCAAGCTGGTTTGGATTTATGATGACACTCAAAGATGGCGTAAAATTCACAAGAAACGAACTGGTAGAACATCTTGAAAATAATAATATTCAGACAAGAAATCTCTTTGCAGGGAATATGACAAGACATCCGATGTTTGACAGTATGATAGAGGGCAGCGACTACAGGATCGTCGGAACACTGACAAATACCGATAAGATCATGAACGACAGTTTTTGGATAGGTCTGTATCCGGGTATGGGTGATGATGCTCTTAATTATATGATCTCTAAAATTAAAGAGTTTGTCCAAAATGCATAATCCAAAAGTCTCTGTTTTAATACCTGCCTATAACTATGGACGTTATCTCGGCGAAGCGATTCAAAGTGCTCTAGATCAGACATTTGGCGATTTTGAACTTATCGTTTTTGATAACCAATCAACCGACAACTCAGTCGAGATCGTCAATGAGTTCATAAAAAAAGACAACAGAGTCAGACTTGTCGTGAATAAAACAAACGTGGGGATGTTTAGAAACTACAATGAGGCTCTTTTACATGCGAAGGGAGAATACATCAAATTTCTCAATGCGGATGACAAATTGCATCCCGAGATATTAGAGAAGTTTGTAAAAGTCTTGGATGAAAATCCCTCTGTCTCCTTAGTCACATCGTTTCGACAAGAGTTTCATGACGGTGCAAAAATAATCTCAACGGATTTTCATGGTCTGCAAAACGCAAAAGAGATGATCCTTTTAGCCCTTTCAAAACTAAATTTTATCGGTGAACCGACAACCGTTATGTTTAGAAAAGAAAACCTCAATATCGGTCTTTTTGACACATCCTTGCTCTTCTTTGCAGATCTTGATATGTGGCTGAGACATCTTGGTGTAGGAGACTTATACATCGTCGACGAGGTCTTGTCTTATGTCAGAAAACACAGTATGCAGGGAACGCAAGAACTTAAAGGCCATTCGGACAAATCAGTCTTTATTGCATTTCAATGGCCTGAATATGTCCGTAATTCGATCCTGATGAATAGATTCGGCTATAATTTCTACCAAGAAGATTCAAAAACACTCAAAAAAATATTTAAAAAATCGGATAAAGCGGCTCATAGGCTTTTGTTTACCGATACCAATAATAACAAAAGAGTAAGAGATTATTTTTCATCGGTAAAACCTCTTCTTTATTTGAGATATTTTATTAAAACACTATTCAAAAGAAATTAAATACTACTTTTATAGGAGCATAGATGGATACTAAGAATATAGTATTTACGGCAGACAACAATTATATACAGCACTTAGCGGTTACCTTGGTATCTTTGCTGGAAAATAATAAAGACGAGAAATTTAAACTCTTTATTTTCAGCAGTGATATCACCGATGCCAATAAAGAAAAAATCGCTCAGATCATCAAGCCTTATAACTGTGAAGTCGAATATATTGTATTTGACAGAAAGATCTTCGAGCATATAGATGCCGGAAGATACAGCATCGCTACTTACTATAGACTTTTAATGCCAAAATATCTCAACGTCGACAAGCTGCTTTATTTAGATGTGGATATGGTCATCAACGACTCTATAAAAGAACTTTATGAAACGGATATAGAAAACTATTATGTCGCCGCAGTAGAAGATGCTTGGAGGGACAAAGCATATCGCAACAGACTCGGTATGAGCGAAGATGCGAAATATTTCAATGCGGGTGTTTTAGTCGTCAATCTAAAAAGATGGAGAGAAGAGAACCTGTTCGACGTTTTTATCGAATATGAAAAAAACTCTAAAATCGAACTAGAGTCGCACGATCAGGATATCTTCAACGCCATCTTTAACGGCAACTGGAAACGCCTGCCTCTAAAATACAATCAATATGAGAAAAATCCGGATCTGGATAAACACAATCTGCTGAAGATCTTCACGCAAGAGGAGATCACAGAGGCACAAGAACACCCTGTTATCGTCCACTATATCGGCGGAAGAAAACCTTGGCACTACAGAAATGAGCATGTTCAAAAAGCGCTGTATTGGAAATATCTCAAGATGACACCGTTTAAAGATTACAAACCGACCGATAAGAGCTTAAGAAATATTATCTCAAAAAACACACCTCTTGTTATACGTAATCCCAAACGATACTTCAAATCACTATTAAGTAAGAGTTGAAATGGTTGTCGGAAATGGAATGGTCGCCAACAAGTTTGCAAACTATGAAGATGAGAATACTCTGTTTTTTGCATCCGGCGTATCAAACTCCAATGAGACGGATCTCAAAGCTTTTATGAAAGAGGAGACTCTTTTACAAACAAATCTGCAAAAAGACGTAACAAAAACATTCGTCTATTTCAGCAGTTGTGATATTGAAAATCCCCAACTCAGTTCAAAACCGTATTACCGACACAAAGCAAATATGGAGAGGCTTGTATCTTCCTACAAAGGAGATTATTATATTTTCAGACTGCCTCAAGTCGTAGGTCACGGCGGAAATAAAAATACATTGATGAACTTTTTGATCGACAGGATCAAAAACGGGATCTCCTTCGAAGTATGGCAGGGCACAGAAAAAAATATTATAGATATAGATGACGTCTATATCATAATCAGCCACATCTTAAATAATAAGACCTCTTTAAACTCTGTGTGCAACATCATAAATACCAGATATATCTCGATCCTTGAACTCGTAGCGATTATTGAACAGACATTAAAGAAAAAAGCCGTCTATACGACCAAAGACCTTAACACCGGTTATTATTACAACCCTACATGTATGGAGTCTGTCCTCAAAGAGTTTGATCTAGAGTTTGACAATGATTATTTTAAGCGTTTAGTCCTGAAATACGCGTCCGTTACAAAAAATACTAATTGCTAAAACTTCTCTGCGTCACATTATAATCGGTTATTTTCTTTAAAAATTCTCGGTTTTTATTCTCTTGGTCCTGTTGGTCCACTCTATATTTATCATCTCGTATCTGCTCTAAAATCCATCTGCTGATATGCTTGTTGTAGTGGTAAAGGTCATAATAATTATTTAAATTATATGTGACATCATCTGCCAGCTGAAAATCATATATACTGACATTTTTATAATTAGAAAGACTCTGTACTATATATTTTTTAAACTCTATAAAGCCCTCTAGCTGACCCCGTTCTTCATAAGTCTTATATGCCAAAATAGAATACGGCGGAAAAAACAACGTAAATTTTATATCAGGATTTTTATCGATAAGCGGTTTTAGATTGGCATCGAAATTATTTTTTAAAAAATAGAGTCTCTTTTCATCTTCACTGGCTTCATTATCGAAATCTTGGCGATTTTCCCATCTGCTTTGTATCGCCTTTAAAACATCTTTATCATTGGTGCGTGATCTCCACTCATACATCTTTGTATAATCATATAGCCAATTGTCTTTTTCTCTCTTTGTGAAGATTTCAAATGCTCTGCCTAAGGTATCACTTGAGACTAGATATTTATAGTCATTGAAAATATTTTCATCGTAAAGATAGGTAGGAAAAGAGTTCCCGCCATGTTTAAATCTATGGATTCCACCATAATAGGACAAAAAATCAATGCCTACTAACACATTATCGATATGCCGATGTCGTAAAGCGGTCGATAAAACAATATTTTGCTCATACACACTGCTTCCTGCGACCGTCAGCTTTATAGGCTTTTCATAGCCCAGAATCTCTTTAAGATCGTCGATATTAAAATTTTGCATCATCGAAGTACCCAAAACGACCGAATCATAATCGAAATTTTTAGCCAGTCCCGCATCCAGTTCTTTTTCATTTTCATAGGGCAGTTTATAAAACGTTGCTTTTCTATACTGTTGATACGGATCGACTATATAGTTAAACACCCCTATAAACACTAAAGATGATATCACTAAGAACCAGATCATAATCCACATTTTCATACTCTTCACAACAAGCCCTTAAAAATCAAAATAAAGGAATTTTGAGACATGATTTGCCAACAACATAGATATGACGAACAATATCCCCGCAAAATAAGCCATTTTCTTCTTCTGCACCGCCTGCTTGGAATACTCTACAGTCGTTTTCATAGCCAAGATGATAACAAATCCCAAGATGAACCAATCCGGATGCAGATCCATACGAGAGTTTAGTGCGATGACATTGATGGAGACCATCCCTTTTAGGACCTTGATAGCATCATCCCACTCTTTTGCCCGAAAAAACACCCAAGCGATATTTACAAAGTTAAAGGTGATAAACCATGCCAAGATGACAGGAAGTTTGAAACCGACAGATTTCCAAATGTGATTAATAACAAGAGCGATACCATGTAAAAATCCCCAGAATACAAATGTCCACCCAGCACCATGCCAGATACCGCCGATGATAAAAGTCGTCATTAGATTACCGTACGTTCTAAAATTTCC
Organism: bacterium; assembly: GCA_018824305.1. GTDB lineage: Bacteria > Campylobacterota > Campylobacteria > Campylobacterales > Sulfurimonadaceae > Hydrocurvibacter. Next base: position 21,474 of record JAHJGM010000006.1, on the reverse strand, counting down.
TTTCCTATTGCCCCCAAGAGGAACATAGATATAATCTTTTAAAAAGCGGCTGAGAGTTATATGCCATCGTCTCCAAAAATCTTGGATACTTGTAGCCTTATAAGGTGAATTAAAATTAATAGGCAGTTTAATGTTAAATAAGAGTGCGGCACCTATGGCCATATCCGTATAACCGCTAAAATCAAAATAAAGCTGGAATGTAAAGCTAAGACTTGTCGCCCAGGCTTCGTTAAAACTGAGCACAGGTAAGATATCAAACCCCTTGTCGGCTATCTGCGCAAAACTATCGGCGATAACGACTTTTTTAAAAACGCCCAGTGAGAATATAAAAAGTCCCGTGGCAATATTTTTATAATTTTTCGCCAAGTTCCAGCGGTTCGTAAACTGGGGCATCATCTCCGAATGATGCACGATAGGCCCTGCGATCAATTGCGGAAAAAAAGTGACAAACAGTGCATAGTTTAAAAAATCATACTCCTTTGTCTCGCCTCTGTAGCTGTCCACAAGATATGCGATCTGCTGGAAAGTAAAAAAACTAATAGCAAGCGGTAAAGCCAGGTGCAAAAGCGATATGGAACTATGAAAAGCCAGATTGATATTTTCGATAAAAAAATCGCTGTATTTAAAATATCCGAGTAACGCGATATTGGAGATGATCCCAAAAAAGAGCAGCGATCTCTTGCTCACTTTTGCTTTTTGAAAGTTCTCATTTAAACTATTACCGATGATATAGTTAAAAAGCATCGATGAAAGAATAAGCGGCAGATACACTATGTTCCACCAAGAGTAAAAAAACAGTGACGAAAAGACTAAAAAACCTCTTGCAGCTACGCTCAAACGCTTTTGCAAAAGATAAAAATAGATAAAAAACGTTAACGGCAGAAAAAGGAATATAAATTCGTAAGAGTTAAATAACACCTGCTATTTCCCTCTTCACATCCTCGAACATCTGAGCTCTTTTTATCTCATCATGAGGGATCATATAGTGTTTTTGAATTTTTACATCACTAACGCTTTTCCAGCGCGCAGCACTTGCAAACAAGGAGTCTGCAAAAAAGGTCATTGTAGGAGTCCCTACCAGAGCTGCGAGATGATACGTGCCTGTGGATGTGGAGATAAAGAGTTTAAAATTGCTTATCAGTTTTGCAAAATTTACCACTCCCTCTTTTGAGATATAAAAGACCACACCTTGCCCATCAAATCTCTCATGACAGTAATCATACAGTTTTTGCTCATCGGGACCAAAGGTCATAACGACCTGACACTTCTTCGCTGCTAAAGCGGTTTGTACCAACTCTATATATTCGTCAACGCTCCAGTTTGCATCGGAAGAGCCGCCAAATCCTGGATGAAAGGCTATAACACTGTTTGTTATAGCGTTAGTCGTACAAAACTCTTCGTAGATCTTTTTGGTGTCGTCAAATTTTAAAAGCGGTCTTGAAAATGCCAAGTCGATATCGGGAAATAATATCTTGGCGAGCTGCAGGTTATACTCGAACTCCGCCATTTTCACTTCGCTTCGTCTTTGTTTGACACGATGCGTGTAAAAGATCTGAGCTATCTTTGTCGCAGGAGCTATACGCTTAGGAATGCGGGCTAGAAACTGTGCAAGGGCTACACGGGTATTTGAAAAAAGGGTTATCGAAACATCTATTTTAGCCGCTCGGAGTTTATGTGAGAGTTCATAAACGGAACTGTTTTTATCATCGACGATGACCTCATCGATAAAATCGCACGCACGAGCCAAACTCTCATTTAAAGGTGTCACACAGACTACGATCCTGTTTTTTGGATCATAATTTTTTAGGACCTTACATGTAGGAAGGGCAGTGATAAAATCACCGAGTTTGTCGGTGCGAACGACTAGAATGTTCAAAGATTATTTCACTCCGATTTGAAAATACTCAAATCCCATCTGGTGCATTTTTTCTTTACTGAACTGGTTTCTTCCGTCAAAGAAGACCGGACTCTTAAGTTGCTGTTTTATCTCATCAAAATCAGGACTTCTAAACTCTTGCCACTCTGTCACGAGTATAACGCCATCAGCATCTTTTAAAGCCTCATACTTACTATCTGCATAAGAGACCTTTTCATTGCCTTTGAGGTAATGAGTCTCCGCTTCATGACGTGCTTTTGGATCATAAGCCACAATAGAAGCACCTTTGCTTGTGAGTTCGTTAATGATCGTGATCGAACTAGCTTCACGCATATCGTCCGTCTCCGGTTTAAAACTAAGCCCCCAGACAGCAAAAACTTTGCCCTCAAGATTTTCACCGAATCTTTTTATGACTTTATCGGAGATCACATATTTTTGTGCATAGTTTACAGCCTCGACCGCATCTAAGATACGAGGCGTGTAACCAAAATCTTTTGCCGTTTTTGCCAATGCCTGGACATCTTTTGGAAAACAGCTTCCGCCGTATCCGCAACCCGGATAGATAAAACTGTAACCGATACGGCTGTCGCTTCCTATACCGTTACGAACTTTGTTTATGTCCGCCCCGACGCGCTCGCATATCTGGCTCATCTCGTTCATAAAGGATATTTTAGTCGCAAGCATCGCATTTGCCGCGTATTTTGTCATCTCCGCAGACTTGATATCCATCGCAATAAATCTGTCATGATGTTTCATAAACGGAGCATAGAGTTCGCGCATGATATCTAATGCTTTGTCATTATCTGCTCCGATAACCACGCGGTCAGGATGTAAAAAATCGTTGATCGCGGCACCCTCTTTTAAAAATTCAGGATTAGACACTACATCAAACTTTATATCGACACCGCGAATGTCAAGTTCGGCTTGAATCGCAGCTCTTACTTTTTCTGCCGTTCCTACAGGGACGGTAGATTTATCTACAACGACGATATAGTCTTTGATACTTTGACCTATCTTTTTCGCAACTGCCAGAACATACTGCAGATCGGCACTGCCGTCTTCACCCATAGGCGTCCCTACGGCAATAAAAGAGATAAGTGAATTAGCTATCGCATCACCGGCATCTGTCGTAAACTTTAAAGTGCCTTTTTTATAGTTTTCTAAAGTCATATCTTCTAAACCGGGCTCATAAATAGGAATGATCCCCTGCTTTAGTTTTTCTATCTTTTTTTCATCTATGTCGACACATGTGACTTTGTTTCCCATCTGTGCAAAACACACACCGCTCACTAGCCCGACATAGCCTGTACCGATAACTGATATCTTCATATACTTCCCTATATTTGCAATTGAGATATTTTAACAAACAATTGATATAATTTCACTTACATGTGACTCCAAGAAACAATATACCTGCACTCTAAAAATGGATTAATTGATGAAAGAACCATTTATTTGGGATGATTACTCAGACCAGCCCCACCAGCTAAAAGATAAAAACTTTAAAAAGATGATGAGAAAACGTGAGCTTTTTTCCATCATAAAAACTTTTTTCACTTCCCTTGCGATTCTACCTTTTTCGATTTTGATGATGCCTTTTATAAGACGAAAGACTGTCGAAACAAACAACTTTTTTGCTATGAGTGTCAACCTTGATCAAGAACCTTCTCTTACTCCCGAACTCTTAGAGGAGCTTGGAGTCGAACATATCCTTGTCCGCTGTAAACTCTGGGAAATGGACAAACTAGAAGAGCTTAACAGTTTCATCCTTGCATGCGGAGTGCCCGGTGGGTATAAAGCCAAAGAGGTAAGTGTAAATATCCTCCAAGACAGAGAGCATATAGAGGATGTAAAACTTCTGGAAGATGACCTGCGCCGTATCTTTTCTCTTCTACACCCGCATGTAAAGAGATTTCAGATAGGTTCGACTATCAACCGCGCAAAATGGGGATTTTTCAGCGTTGATGAGTATAACTGTTTTTACAAAGTCGCATATGACCTACAGCAAAAAGAGTTCAGTCACATCGAACTCATAGGAAGCGGTGTCATCGATTTTGAATACCACTTCACCGCCCACACACTTTTCAACTTTACGCCATACAAATATGACGGCGTAGCTTCTCTTTTATACGTAGACAGACGTGGTGCACCTGAAAATGTGCAGATGGGGTTTAACCTGCTGGATAAGATCGCCCTGCTTAGCACCATGATCTGGCTCTCTCCAAAGAGTAAAAACCGCCTTTACATAACAGAGACTAACTGGCCTATCACAGGCACCGCCCCCTATGCACCCACAAGCGAACATGAGTGTGTGGATGAAGAGAGTTACGCGAACTATTTAGTGAGATATTATCTTTTAGCCTTTGCATCCCAACAGGTAGATGCCGTGTGCTGGCATCAGCTCATCGCTGCCGGATACGGACTGATCGACAATCGTGAGGGGTTGAGAAAACGGAGTGCCTACTATGCCTTTAAGACCCTGCTCTCTTTTTTAAAGGGCTCACAATTTCTGCGTCTTGATATCAAAAGAGGCTACCATATCCTTCAATGCCTCAAAGATGATAAACTCATACAAGTACACTGGTCGATGGAAAAAAGAGTACTGACAAATGAGGATTATTTTGATGCCTATTCCCGTGATGGCATAAAGATCACAGATGACGAGATAAGCATATTTGCCAATCCGGTATATTTGCAAATAAAGGATTAGCTATAATTTCTTCTATGAACAAAAAAATATTTAACGTACCTGTTTTTATATGGGCCGCATTTATACTATCGTCACTTATATTTATATTTTTTCCTCAAATAGACATATTTGTAAGCGATCTTTTTTATAAACAAAAAGGCGGTTTTTTTACAAACGGGACATGGTACGAGATCATGCTTTACAACTCCGTGAAACCTGTTGTCTTTGCAGCGGTAGCACTGCCCGGACTGATATGGATATATAACATCTTTTCAAAAAAGAACATCCTGCATGTAAACGGAAAAGTGATCGGCTATCTTCTTTTGGTCTTGGCGATCGGACCGGGACTGATTGTAAACGATATCTTTAAAGAGCATTGGGGACGTGCACGCCCTGCACAGACCATCATGTTCGGCGGAGACAAAGAGTTCACTCCCGCATTCGTTTTAAGCGATCAGGAGGGATACTCATTTAGCTGCGGACATGCTGCGGGGGCATTCTTTCTTATCTCTTTGGCACTGCTTGTTAGAAAAAACAGAATGTTTTGGATGGGTCTCGCATTTGCTTATGGCATCGTTATCAGCTATATCCGTATCGCTGCGGGCGGACATTTTTTTAGCGACACGGTCGTATCGTTTTTTATAGTGTATATCATCTCCTTGATGCTTTACGGTATCATCTTTAAAGGAAAAAGCCATCAAGTTCCGTAATCAACTAACCCAACCCGTATCTCTTATTATCTTTAGTTTTATTGTTTTAATGGCTATAAGACTCTCACTTTATAATTTTTATAAAACAGATTTCAGCGATTTGAGCACATCCGAGTTTTATGCATCGCTTTTGATGGGATTTCGTGTAGATATGATAAGTATATTTACATTTTCATCCCTTTTTGTCTTAGCGCTTCTTTTTGTCAGATCGACGAAAGCAAGAGTTGCTATCGGGTTTATCTGGGCAGTTGTCTTAAACACTATCTTTGTGCTTAGTTTTAGCGATGTCCTCTATTACTACTACATCCACAGACATATGTCAAACGAGATATTCAACCTCGGTAACGACATGGACATCATCTACGATATGGCGTTTGGATCGATGCTGCCCTATACCCTTGGTGCTATCGTTTTATCTATACTTTTTCTCTACAGCGTCACTAAAATATTTACAGCCAAGATTGAAAACTTTATCTCAGGAAAAAAACTTCTCATCACTACTTTCATAGTCATTCTAGTGTTCTTTATCGGTATAAGAAACAATTTTGCCGGAAAAAGTTTCGGCAGCAGCGATGCATACGCCGTCAATAAAGTCAGCAGCGGCAATCTTGCTCTTAACGGTTTTTTTACCATGTACAGGACGGCAAACTCTCATGCTAAACACAACCTGATGAAGCTTGATGAAGCTATAAAGATAACAAAAGAGGAACTAAGTTCCCCAAACACTCCGTTTATCAATAAGAACTACCCTCTTGAGAGACATTACGCTAAAAAAGAGAAGCCTCAATACAATGTCGTCATTGTCCTGCTCGAATCTTTTGGAGCTGAACATCTTGACGGGTTTACCCGCTACAAAGAGTTAAATATCACTCCATATTTTAAAAAGCTGAGCCAAGAGGGACTGAAATTCACCAACTTCTACTCAAACGGCTACCGCTCGATCTTTGGTATAACATCAATCTTTACCGGCATCACGATCCCCCTTGGATTTGAGTATCTTGGACACGGGCTGGAACTTTCAAACCTCAGCTATTTAGGCAAAGTCGCAAAAGAAAACGGCTACTCGACACTAGCGATGCAAGCTGCGAACAATCGTTCATATAGAGTCGATGCGGTAAGTAAACTTGCAGGCTTTGACAACTACTACGGCGCTCAGGATATGCCAAATGTCGAAGATGTAGATCCGGGCCGTGCTCCATTAACCGGTACGTATGACTACAATATGTTCGCTTTTTACCACAAAAAGCTAAACGAGATGAAAGAACCGTTTTTGAGTTTTGCTTTTACAGATACGACTCACTCGGACTACTATCTTCCAAGTAAAAAGTTTGAGAGATATCCTCATGATCTCAAAAACTACAACGGCTCACTCAATGCTCATATCTATACCGATGACTCGATTCGACGTTTTATAGAAGGTGTTAAAAAAGAGCCTTGGTTTGACCGCACTATCTTTATCTTTACCTCTGACCATGGAAGCGGGGATGCACTCAATCCGATCGCAAGAGAGTACCGCCCTGATGATAAGCCGCTTCCCAGCATCGAGCATTTCAGGATCCCGCTTATCATCTACGCGCCAAAAATATTTAAACCTGAAGTGATCAAAACACTGGGCTCTCATAACGATATCTTTCCGACAATAGTCGATATGCTCGGATGGGATGCAAATATCACGACAATGGGAAGTTCACTTTTTGATCATGATATCAAACACCGGTTTGCATATTTCTTTGCAGGAGACCTTATAGGGCTTAAAACAGATGAGGGCTACATAAAGTATAACTTCAAACATGTTGTCGAGACTTCGGCTGATGAGAACAAAACACAAGAGATGAAGAAGCTTCTTTTTGCCATAGATACGGCCGAAGCAAATCTCCTTACAAAGAATAGATGGGCAAAATGAAAATCCTTATACTCCTCCCAAACTGGCTTGGTGATGCTCTTATGGCGACATCGGCCATCGAATTTCTAAGCTCATACTATCCGGATGCCAAATTTACATTCGTGGGTAGCTTTGTCTCGATGGAAGCCTTAAAACACCATCCAAAATGTGAAAAATATTATGTCGATAAAACAAAAGAGGGCGGTAACAGATTTATCAATACCTATAAGTTTGCAAAAGAGTTGGGAGAGTTTGATCTGGCGATAAGCTTCAGAAATCAGCTACACGCAAGCTTGCTTTTAAGATGGACAGAGACTGTTGTCTGTTGTGCAAGAGCCTCTTGGCATTCACGACTTTTGCTGAGCCACACACCAAGTATATCCACTGAACAGCATCTGGTTTTACAGTACCTGAAAATCGCCACATGTAATGTAAATGAGAAACCCTCAGATGCTCCCCCTCTTAAACTCTATATCCAAAAGCACCAATTTGACAAACCGACTCTTGGTATTAATGCCGGAGCGACTTACGGAAGTGCTAAGAGATGGTATCCTGAGCGTTTTGCAAAGGTAGCGACCGGATTTAGCGACAAGTACGACATTGTCATTTTCGGAGGCCCCAATGAGGTCGAAATGGCTAACGATATAGAAAATGAGCTAAAACGCCTACATGTAAAGAACTACACAAACCTCGCTGGCAAAACATCCATTCAAGAACTCTGTTCCTATATCGGAGGTTGTTCGCTGTTCATCACTAACGACAGCGGTCCTATGCACGTAGCTGCAGCGTATCAAGTCCCGACAGTCGCCATCTTTGGACCGACAAAATACAAAGAGACCTCCCAATGGAAAAATAAAAAAAGCGTGATCGTAAGACACGATATGGATTGCTCGCCTTGTATGAAAAGAGAGTGTCCATTAAAACACCACAACTGCATGAAAGAGATCACGGCATTTGAAGTCATCGATGCCGTAAAGTCGATTTTATAGGTAGACGACCTCTTCAGGTTTTACGATATGTACCTTTTTCTCTAAAGCATTTTCCAGTACACTTCGTAAAATGATCTGCTTGTCCTCTTCCCCGTGGATCAAAAACACAAGTTTCAGATCATCCATCTTCGATATCCAATCGAGTATCCCGCTCTGATCGGCATGAGCGGAAAAGCCGTTGATCGTATAGATATTTGCACGGATAAGGATGTCCTCGCCATATATCTTCACCCATCTAGCACCATCGACTATATGACGCCCAAGCGTTCCGACTCCCTGATATCCTACGAATATAACTGAATTTTTCGGATTCCACAATCTATGTTTAAAGTGGTGCATAATTCTTCCGCCCGTACACATCCCGCTTCCTGCTATGATGATCGCACGGCGTTCAATGTCGTTGATCGCTCTTGATTCTTCAGCTTCGGAAGTATATTGCAACAGTTCAAAATTAAAGACGCTCCCGTTTTCCTCTTTATTTTTTTGACATTTAGGACTTAACTGCTCCACATATTTTCTATAAACATCAGTCGCACGTGTCGCCATTGGCGAATCCACAAAGACTTTACACTCCGGAAGCTCTTTTTTGTCATACATCTCTCTTAGCAGACAAAGTATCTCCTGTGTACGCTCTACTGCAAACGATGGGATTATAACATTCCCCCAGTCCTGCAGGGTACTAATAATGACCTTTTTAAACTCGACGATACTGTCATCTATGTTTTTATGATCTCTGTCTCCGTAAGTAGATTCTACATATAAAAAGTCCGCATGTGTACATTTTTCAAGATTCGGCATCACCATATCGTTATCATTACCTATATCTCCGGAAAATACTATGGAATACTCAACACCGTGTTCCATATATTTTATCTCTATAAAAGATGAACCCAAGATATGCCCTGCATCCCTATATATCACCTTCACGCCTTCACAAAGCGTTATCTCATTATCAAACTCCACATATCTCCATGGAAGTCCAAATGCATTTTTAACATCCTCTTCCAGATAAAGAGGTTCTGTAACACTGTCCTCTTTTCCGCGGCGAAGCGCTTTTTTTAGCTGAGTCTGATAATCCTGAAACATGATCTTCGCACTATCGAGCAAAATAACTTCCGCCAGATCACGTGTCGGCATCGTTGCGACAATATTTCGGTCAAATCCCTCTTTAACAAGCTTGGGTATACGCCCGACATGATCAAGATGCGCATGTGTGACAAGCAAATAGTCAATGCTTTTTGGTTCAAACCCAAAAGGCTCTCTGTTTTTATCCTCTTCACGCCCCTGATACATACCGCAATCGATAAGAATATTCGGTCCTCCCTCGATACTAAGAAGATGACAAGAACCGGTAACTACTCCCGCCGCTCCATAAGATGTAACTGTCGCCATTTAAACCCTTTTTATTAAAATTTTTTACTTTTTTCCATAGCTATAATAGTCTGTGCCGTTTTTATGATACTGTCGGGATTCAGACTGATAGAATCGATCCCCAGATTGACCAAGAACTCTGCCATCTCCGGATAATCAGAAGGAGCCTGCCCGCAGATACCGCTATGTCGCCCATTTCTTTTTGCTCCGCTCACGGCCATCTCTATCATCTTTAAAACACCCGTATCTCTTTCATCATAATCAAATGCCACTATTTCAGAGTCTCTATCCACACCCAATGTAAGCTGAGTCAGATCATTACTTCCTATACTAAAGCCGTCAAACACCTCACTAAACTCATCAATTAGGATCACATTATTTGGAATTTCGCACATCACATAGACTTCAAGTCCGTTTTCTCCCTGCACCAGACCATATTTTGCCATCGTTTTTATGACATCTTTGCCCTCTTGGACACGTCTGCAAAAGGGGATCATCAAAATGATATTGGTAAAACCCATCTCATCACGCACTCTTTTCATCGCTTTACATTCAAGCCCAAAACCCTCTTCATACGCCGGATGGGCATATCTCGAAGCTCCGCGAAAACCTATCATAGGATTTGATTCCGAGAGTTCAAAGGCCGATCCGCCTAGTAAAACGGCATACTCGTTTGTCTTAAAATCGCTCATCCGAACTACACAAGGCTTCGGATATACGGATGATGCGATCGTAGCGACACCCTCACTCAAGCGTTGTATAAAATACTCTTGAGGATCAATATCCCTGCCGATGATATTATTGATCTCATGTTGCGTCTTAGTATCCAGTTTTTCAGGATGGATCAGTGCCATAGGATGGATCTTGATATACTCGTTGATAATAAACTCCATGCGTGCAAGACCGATGCCGTCCACCGGAAGAGATGAGAGAGAAAATGCAAGATCGGGATTGCCGAGATTCATCATGATCTTTGTTTGTGTTTTTTCAAGAGTTTGAAGATCTGTTTTTTCAACGGCAAACTCCAAAGCACCCTCATAGACATACCCGTTTTCACCCTCTGCACAGCTAATGGTCACCTCATCACCGTCACTTAAAATCTCCGTCGCATTCTCAGCCCCGACAATGGCAGGTATCCCGAGTTCTCTTGAGATTATAGCAGCGTGGCATGTTCTCCCGCCCTTGTTCGTGATAATAGCAGCAGCTATTTTCATAATAGGTTCCCAGTCGGGAGTAGTCGTATCTGCAACCAATACCTCACCCGCTTTAAACTCGTTCAGTTTGCTCGCATCGACGATCTTTCGCACCCGACCAGAAGCTACTTTTCTTCCTACTGCACGCCCCTCGAGCAATACTTTCGATCTGTCTTTTAAGATATAGGTCTCATAAAAAAGACCCCTGTTTTTTGATTCTACGGTCTCAGGACGGGCTTGAACTATGTATATCTCTTGATCATCACCATCTTTTGCCCACTCCATATCCATAGGTTTATGATGCTTCGCCTGTTTTGAATAATGGTTTTCTATCTTTATTGCATAATCGGCTAAAACCATAACATCGGCATCAGTAATACAAAACTTCTTTTGCTCATTTTCATCGACCGGTATATTTTTTGTAAACTCAACAGCAATATTATCTTTGTTTATCTCGTCGTTAAAAACCATTTTGAGATGTTTTTTACCCAGTCTTCTTTTTAAGACTGCCCGATGTCCGCTCACAAAAGTCGGCTTATGCACATAAAAGCTGTCGGGGTCGATCGTACCCTGTACGATATTTTCTCCAAGTCCGTAAGCACCGTTTATAAAAACGACATCGTTAAATCCGCTCTCTGTGTCTATACTGAACATCACTCCGCTTGATGATTTATCGCTTCGTACCATTTTCATAACACAGACACTCAAATAGACTTTCAGATAATCAAATCCGTTATCAAATTTATAGTGAATGGAACGGTCGGTAAAATTAGAGGAGAGACAGCGCTTGTATGCGTCTAGAAGTTCATCATCGCTTGAGATGTTAAGATAGGTATCGTTTTGTCCTGCAAAAGAAGCTTCTGGTGAATCTTCGGCAGTTGCAGATGAACGCACGGCTAAAGATATCTGCTCGCCATATTCATCTCGTAAAACTTCAAATCCCTTTAAAATTTCAGATTTAAGATCATCCGGCAACACGCAGTTATAAACTAATTCTCTGCATCTTTTGCCGCGTTTTTGCAGTTCATCCACATCATCGGGATCGATATTGTCAAGCTCTACATGTAAGCTCTTCCAAATATCATTAAATGTAAATATGTAGTTATATGCATCGGCTGTTATGGCAAAGCCGTTTGGAACTTTCACGCCCTCATGGCTCAGAACCTGATACATCTCTCCCAAAGAAGCATTTTTTCCGCCAACTTTTGCTACATCATCTATTCCTATTTCATTAAAGAATTTAACATATTTAAAAGACATACTCTACTCCCTTTGATGATTAAATAACGGTTCCCCTTTTTTCTCATACCATTGGATAATAAACTTCCAAGCTTCATCGGCATTATCCACTATCGTAAATATATCAAGATCACTATAGCCGATGACTCCCTCTTCACGCAAAAACTCAAAATTGATTGCTCTGTTCCAGTAATACTTAGATATCAACACAACCGGAATAGGTAGAGTTTTACGAGTCTGAACAAGTGTTAATATCTCAAAAAGCTCGTCAAATGTCCCAAATCCTCCAGGATAAACGACAAGAGCCTTTGCACGATTTAAAAAGTGCAGTTTTCTGATTGCAAAGTAATGAAACTGGAAACAGAGTTCCGGAGTAATATAGGGGTTTGGAAACTGTTCTAAGGGAAGATTGATATTAAGACCTATGGATTTTGCACCGACATCAAATGCACCGCGATTTGCCGCTTCCATGATCCCAGGCCCACCGCCTGTCACAATAGTCACTCTGCAATCATCCGCACCCTTTCCGCTGGCACCGACTAAAGAACCAAACTTTCTCGCATCGTCATAGTACACACTTTTTTCCAGCATTCTTTGTGCAGTGTTAAGCTTTGATCTGGCTACTTGATTAGAGGGATCTTTATCAAGCTCTTTTTCTATCTTACTCAGATGTTTCTTTGCGGTTTTGTACTCTACTGTCCTTGCACTGCCAAAAACGGCTATCGTATGTTCTATACCCAGTCTGTGCATGACCAACTCGGCTTTAAGATAATCAAGCTCAAGACGTACACCCCTTGCTTCGTACGAATTCATAAACTTCATATCTTCCAAAGCTATCTTATAGGTATCGCCGGCCATTAAATTTTCAATCAGTTTATCAGCTTCAGGATCCTCTTTAGGTGATTTAGGATGCTGCCAAGGCATAGTCTCGCCGACACGATTTTTTTTATCTTTCAAAACAAACTCCCGATTATGAACTGTAAATCATTATACTATTAAATTTGTTTATTCTATTTGAAATATATTAGAGAGGATAGATAAGAGAATTGAGAGGAAGCATCTCTCCCCCATAAGAGAAAGAGATGATAAAGCGAGATTAAAATTGAAATTTAACGCCTATATATCCAGAGTGATTATAGTTTTTGTCTACACTTCTTGTATTTACGTCATACGTTGTATTAAGACTTCTATATCCAAGTGTTATTCTACCGTTTTCTATGATCTCAAAATCAAGATTAATACGATATTCAAAAAAGTTTTTTGCATCATTGAGACATAAAACTTCCGGAGCATAATAAATACTACCGCCTAAATAGATAGGCATTGCAGCATCAGCAGGGAGTTGATAATCTGCTACGACTCCAACAGGGATCGATGCAAAGTAACGTGTACCGCCAAGACTAGCGTCCGTAGCACGTGTATAGTTTACTTTCAAACCCATGCCCACAGTTAAACCTGTTGTATAAACATCATGTTTTTGCATTAAAAAGTTCGCTTCATAATAAGCATTGTCATTTACATTAAAATCACTATGAGACTCATCGCCTTTTAAGTATTTCACGCCTAACAATACCGTATCTGGTTCAATAGAAGTCACTATTTGACCCATGTCTACATAACCACCAACTTCTAAATCTTTATCATTGATGTTAATTTCAGCACCATTCATAGCAAATGCTACAGCCACACTCGCACAGAGTAATCCAAGTTTTTTTAACATAATCCACCTTGTATTTTTTGAATTGTTTTCGTCGTGCTCTTGCCATCAACAAAATCCACTAATTTAAGTTCATGAGCAAATTCAGTTCCAACTACTGCTTTTCCCTCATAATCTCCGCCTTTGACTAGCACATCAGGTCTTATCATCTTGATAAGCTCATAAGGAGTATCTTCCCCAAATGGAACAACATAATCAACAGCCTCCAATGCGGCTAAGATATACGCCCTATCTTCTGCAACATTAACAGGACGGGACTCACCTTTTAAGCGGCGAACCGACTCGTCTGAGTTCAGTCCTACTATCAAGATGTCCCCAAAACTTTTCGCGACTTGAAGATATTTTACATGTCCCACATGTAAGATATCAAAACAACCGTTTGTAAAAACGATTTTTTTACCGTTTTGCTTATAGCGCGATACTATTTTTTCAATTTCTTCAAAACTTTTAATGTGAGCATCCGAACTGCTTTTATGCAAAGATGCTTCATAATCTTCGATCTCTCCGAGAGTCACTGTCGCAGAACCGATCTTGCCGACAACGACACCTGCTGCTAAGTTTGCGAACTTACAGCTTTCATCTATGCTTTTTGTCGCACTTAAAGAAAATGCGATAGACGCTATAACAGTATCACCAGCACCCGTGACGTCGTAGACCTCTTTTGCCACAGTCGGAAACTTTTTGACATTATCGTCAAATATAGCGATCCCGTCTTCACTGAGCGTGATCATTGAAATACTCAGTTCACACTCGTTTTTAAGCTTTAAAAGCGCATTTTTTAAAGCTTCGTCACTGTTGATCTCTATCTTAGTAGCAAGAGATGCCTCTTTTTTATTTGGAGTTAAAAGATAGGCACCTTTGTACTTTGAGTAGTCACTCCCCTTTGGATCGACCAAAACTTTTTTATCCATCCCTTTTGCCATTTTAATTATACCCTGACAAAGGGAAGATGTCAAAACTCCTTTACCGTAATCCGAAAGAATTATGGCATCATAAAGAACAAGAGTATTTTCTAACGAGGCAAGTATTTTTTCTACAGAGATCTCATCAATTGCATCTTTACTCTCTTTATCATAACGAAGAACTTGTTGCGAGACTGCGATAACACGACTTTTTTTACTTGTTTTACGTCCTGCTTGGACAACTAATCCATCGGTTTTTACACCAATGTTCTTAAGCATGACGGAGAGCTCTTTGCCGTTTTCATCATCACCTATAACACTGCTGACACTTACATTTGCACCAAGTGTCACAAGATTATTGATAACATTTCCTGCACCGCCTAAAACTGTCGTCTCCTTAGCGATATCAACAACCTGAACCGGTGCTTCAGGCGAGATCCTTTCACAGCTTCCCCACAAATAGTGGTCTAGCATCAGATCACCGATAACCAAAATATTCGGTTTTGCATTTTTTAAAATTTCCATCTATTTGTTCACTTCTGCCTGATATAAACGTTCGATCTCGGAGATGTAGGCTTTGATCCCGTCTTCCATCTCATAAGCAGGTTTATAGCCTAAACCCTCTATGCTCTCAGTTATATCGGCTTCCGTATGAAACTGATATCTTCCGACAAAAGGGTTTGGAATATACTCACACTCCAACGAAGTTCCTAGCTCACGCTGTAAAATATCGACGATATCCTGAAAACTTCTCGCTTTGCCGGTTCCCACATTATAGATACCGCTTTTTTTAGGTTTCATCGCTTTTATATTTGCCTGTATAATATCTTCGATGAAAATAAAATCGCGGAGTATCTTGTCGCTTCCCTCAAAAAGACGAGGATTTTTACCCGCCAATATCTGATGACCAAATTGTAATACCATCGAAGCAGTCGTATTTTTAAAATACTCTCTTGGACCGTAAACATTAAAATATCTGAGACCGACGATTGAGATATCACTCTTTTTCATATATTCGCGACTCAAATGATCCATACTCAGTTTTGAAAAACCATATACGTTTTGCGGAGCTTCGCGTCCGACACGCTGAGGAGAAGCAGCATCTCCGTAAGTAGCTGCTGAAGAAGCGTAGATCATATTTGCATTGTGAGCGATCGCAAGTTCCAATAGATCTTTATATGCGTTTACGTTTGTCTTTATCATCAAATCTTGTTCCAATGCTGTCGTATCCGATATTGCCGCTTCATGAAAAATATAATCAAATTTATAATTCTTTTGCAGATCTTTTAAAAGTTCTTGGTCATTGATGTCACCACTGATGATCTCACCGCTAAAACCTATAAGGTTTTTAAAATGTCCGAAGCTTTTTAAATTTCCGTTAGAAAGCGTCTCTCCGCTTCTAAAACTGTCTAAAACTACGACTTTTGCGTCAGGATGATTATTTTGGAAATAAAATGCAAGATTCGAGCCGATAAACCCCGCTCCTCCTGTAATTAGAATCGTTTTATCTGTTAATTCATCATCAATGTATCGCATCTTCACACTCTTTATAATTAATTTAATGCAAATGATAGCAAATCTCTCATTAACACTCATTTAAGAGTTAAGATATTATAATTGGGACGAAAATTTTATCTTTGGAGAAAAGAATATGAAAAAAATCGTTATCGCTTCTGTAGCGGCTCTTGCTGTTGCTTCAACTTTAATGGGCGCTGCAGTTGATCCGGCTAAATGTGCTGGTTGTCATGGTAAAGACTTTGAGAAAAAAGCTCTCGGACAATCTAAAATTGTTAAAGATATGACTCACGCTGAGATCGCCACTTCACTTAAAGGCTATAGAGATGTTCCAGGTTTCGGACACTCTCCTGCAAAAGGCGCAATGGCTGGTCAAGCTAAAGCATACACAGATGCTGAACTAGAAGCATTCTCAAACACTATCGGTAAATAATTTTTTACTACCTTCTATCTAAGATCTTCTTAGATAGAGACTTCCTTTTAAACTCCACTACTTTACTTTTACTCCCAAACTGATTATAATCGTTAAAAAAGATTAGGAGTCTACTTTGAAGAAAACTGTTTTATTACTTTTAGCTGTTTCTATCTCACTACTCGCAGAAGATGGAGCATCGATATATACACAAAAATGTCAAAGCTGTCACGGAAAAAATGGGGAAGCAGCAGCGCTTAACAAGGCTCTGCCGATTGCCGGATGGGATAAAGCAAAAACTATAGAAGCAATGAACGGCTATAAAAACGGTTCAAGAAATACTACGGGTCTTGGCAAAATAATGACGCCAAAAGCCCAACCTCTTACAGATGAACAGATCGGTGCAGTTGCAGAGTATATATCTACTTTAAAGTAGATACACTACTCCGGTTTATACTGCTTCTTTTTTAGCTCATCCCGTTTTTTTTGTTGTGTCACGGCATCATTCAGTTCTTCTTGTCCATCAAACTTTACAGCATTTAAAAACTTCTCTTCATCGTCAAACTGTCCGCTTTTAATTCCCCATAAAAACGCGATCAATGCAATAGAACCTAAAAATATAGAAACACCAAGCATCATTGCAATCACCCAAGAATCCATACATTCTCCTTTTTATTTATCTTTAAAACCGAGTCGGATTCTCATAGAGTTTCCAACGACCAGTAATGAACTAAAAGACATCGATATAGCTGCGATTAACGGTATGATATATCCGGCCATCGCCAGCGGGATCGTTATAGCATTATACAAAAGAGAGATAGCTAAATTCTGTTTTATCAAATAATATGTTTTTCTCGATATTTTAAAAGCATCATTTAAACTCTTAAGTGAATTGTTCAACAGCACTACATCACTAACATCTATGGCTATATCACTCCCACTACCCATTGCGATCCCGATATCAGCCGTTGCAAGAGCCAATATATCATTTACACCGTCACCCGCCATGACAACGACTTTCCCACTTTTATGCAACTCATTAACATAAGATGATTTTCCATCGGGAGTCAACTCTGCTTCTACTCTATCTATACCGACTTGCTCAGCGATCTTTAGTGCACTTTTTTTATGGTCACCTGTTAACATAATCACTTCGATACCTTGTGATTTAATAGCTTTTATACTTTCTGCGGCATCCTCTTTTGGCGTATCAAAGAGCTCGTATTTTGCGACTATCTTCCCATCATATGCAAAATAGAACTCACTGTGTTCGCCGCCGCTCGCATCTACATGTAGAGTAGTATCCTGACACAATCCCTCGGTTTGCATCAATTTCACATTTCCGCCTAGGAGTTTTTTATCGTTACATGTAGCACTGATACCAAGAGCCGGAAGCTGTTTTACAGCCTCTAGTTCCAAATTATGCAGATTCTCTTCGTAGATAAACTCTGCGATACCTTTAGCTATCGGGTGTTTAGAGTTTTGAACCAAAGAGTACAAAAGAGAGGTATCAAATTCATCGTATATATGTTCCTTAACGACTTTCGGCTTTCCTTGGGTGATTGTCCCTGTCTTATCTAAAACAAGTGTTGTCGCCTTTGCCATTGTCTCTAACTGTGCAGCTTGCTTAAAGAGTATCCCACGTTTTGATGCAATACCAAGCCCTACCAAAGTCGCGACAGGCGTTGCAAGAGCCAATGCGCACGGACAAGCTATCACTATAACAGAGATACCTACCATAAAAGATGTTTCAAAACTATGCGGCCACATCCACCAGACAACAAATGTAATAAAAGCAAAAACTAAAATTATTGCTGAAAAATATTCAGAAAGGGTATTCGCCAATTGCTGAATGCGAGGTTTATTGCTCATAGCACCCTCAAGCAGTGAAACAAGATTAGATAAAGTGGAGTGTGCGAAATCCTTCGTAGCTCTATATTTTATATCGGCGTCTATGCTGATCGTCCCGCTTATGATCTTGTCGCCGTTTTGTTTATAGATCGGCTCACTCTCGCCTGTTAAGTTTGACTCATCAAAATTCCCCTCTCCGCTAACGACCTCTCCATCAAGAGCAACCCTTTCTCCTGAACCCACAGCAATGATATCCGACACTTTCACGTCATTGATATTTTTAGAGACTATTTTGCCATCTTCGATCACTTTGATACTGCTTGGTATATGATTACTCATGATATCTAAAGTATCAGCGACACTTTTTTTGCTTAGTATCTCTAAAAACTTCCCGATCAATACGAAAGTGATGATCATAGTCACAGAGTCGAAATAAGCTTCACCTCGTTCAAATAAAGTTATGTAAATAGAGTATATATAAGTTAAAGAGGCCCCTGTCGCTACTAAAATATCCATATTGACCGCTTTTGTTTTTACACTAAAATAAGCACCTCTAAAAAATATCCATCCGCTGTAAAACAAGACAGGAGTAGCAAGAACACCTTCGGCGATATTTAATATCGTTTTTATATCTTGAGTGATCCCGGTAAAGTATCCTGCATACTGAGCCACTGCTATCCACATAACATTCATAGTGGAAAATATCGCAACAGCCATACGTAAATAATAATCTTTTCTCTCTTTATTGGCACGCAATTCTTGCAGTGAAGCATCGTAAGGAAAAGCATTATACCCGATGGCCCGTATCATATCGATGATAGAAGAGAGCTTTAAAACATCATCAACCCAGACGATTTTAGCTTTGTTATTTGTATAGTTTATGTCAGCACTTATCACTCCCTCCATCTTATGCAAAGCTTTCTCATTAAGCCAAACACAAGCGGCACAGTGGATACCTTCAATTATTAAAGAGACTTCACTAAAACCGTCTTTATTTACCGATACAAATTTATCATAAAATGCGGGAGAGTTAAAATTTGCAGAATCTTCATATTGTTGTGTAGGAGGAGTTAAAGCCGTATTCCCGACTTTTTCATAAAAGTTACCAAGTCCTTGGTCTTTTAATAGGTGATACACACCTTGACATCCTTTGCAGCAAAAATAGTGCTCACCATCGACTATC
The DNA here is from genome assembly GCA_018824305.1 of bacterium. Classification (GTDB taxonomy): domain Bacteria; phylum Campylobacterota; class Campylobacteria; order Campylobacterales; family Sulfurimonadaceae; genus Hydrocurvibacter. The sequence continues at coordinate 1,945 of JAHJGM010000006.1, read as the reverse complement.
ATGACATCTTGATTAAACTCCAGATGACAGTGTGTACAGCTTACTTTATCAGACAATTTCAAACTTTCCAAGAGATCTGTTTTTTATAAGCTTATTAAAAGGCTGTACTTCACCGTTCATGCAGATATAGACTCCGTTTTGCTTACAGCATTTTGCATATCCAACAGCCATCCCAAAATTCACACTAGACTCAACGCTATCTATTTTAAAAGGGCTCATAGCACCTGTCAAGATGATAATTCTATCATCAAAAACAGCATCCAAGAACCCAGCCGTAAGATCCATAGTATCAGTCCCGTGGATGATTATAAAAACTTTCTCCTCATCAGCATTGATAATATTTGCCAGCATCTTTCTATCATCTGGAGTAAATTCCAAACTATCTTTATAAAGCACACCAGCCATGTCGATGCGATTTATAAAAGAGCTCATCATTTCATCCAGTGCATTATTATCAAAGGGTACCTGCATCTCACCATTTAATGGATTATAGCGTTTGTTAAAAGTTCCACCGGTGTTTAATATTTTCATCTGTATATCGCATCCAATCTATGCACTATTTTTGTTGCTTTAGAATCTGTAATATTCTTATGTTCGTCAAAAAAATATGTCTTTTCTACACCGGCTTTGATTGCCGCCTCAATATCTCTTTCATTGTCACCGACCATTATAGAGTTTTCTAAATCAATGTCAAAATCATTTTTAGCTTCTATAAACATTCCAATATCCGGCTTCCGACACTCACATGTACCATTAATATCTGGATGATGTGGACAATAATAGACTTTGTTCAACTTGATCTGATGCTTGGAAAACTCTTCAATCATCCATGAAGTAAGTCTATCAAATTCTTTCTCTGTATAATATCCGCGTGCGATGCCTGACTGATTTGTAACAACGATAATCAGATACTCTTTTTCTTGATAAAAACGACATAGTTCAAATATTCCCTCAATAAACTCAAAATCCTCTATCTTATGTAGATAGTTAACCTCTTTATTTATAACGCCATCACGGTCAAGAAAAAGTGCTTTTTTAGCCATAAATCAGTTTACACCATCCGCAAAGATCTCTTTTTCAATAATATCACATAATATATGACCTATTAAAATGTGTGATTCTTGAATGCGCGGAGTATCGTTTGAGGGCACTACAATAGCAATATCTGCCATCTGCGCCATTTTACCACCATCACGACCTGTAAGGGCTACAGTCATGATCCCTTTTTCTTTTGCACTCTCAAATGCATTGATAATATTTACAGAATTTCCTGACGTAGAGATACCGATAAAGATATCTCCCTCTAGCCCCATTCCCTCTAATTGACGAGAAAAAACTTTATCGTACCCATAGTCATTACCGATTGCAGTAAGATTAGAAGTATCCGTTGTAAGGGCTAATGAAGGTAAAGATGGTCTATCAAAACCGTAACGTCCAACTAGTTCAGCTGCAATATGCTGTGCATCTGCTGCACTACCACCATTACCCGCTATTATTGTTTTTTTGCCGCTTCTGTATATCGCTACACATTTTTTAGCAACCTCTTCTATAATATTCAAAAGAGCTTCATTCTCATATATTTTTTGTTTTGTCTCATACGAAGATTTGATCTGATTTTTTATATATTCTTTCATTGTTTTTCCATATGTTTATATAACTGTATTGTATCAAATCCCTAGTTAATTCAATGATAATAATAAGGAATAACTATGAAAAAACAAATAAATAAGTAATAAATGAGCAGAAGGTTCTAAATATTATAGATTGAATAGGTTTAATAATTAATGAGTGATTGGTTTATAAAAGTGAGTAAATCCGAGAACTAGGCGGCGACCTACGTTTCCACACCTGAAAGATGCAGTATTATCAGCGATGAGAGGCTTAGCTTCTGGGTTCGGAATGGAGCCAGGCGTTTCCCTCTCTCTATAGCCACCTAGACAATCGG
>JAHJGM010000065.1 GCA_018824305.1 bacterium | reverse complement strand
TATTATTTTAATTATTTTAATGGTGAAAAAAAAGCTGCAATATCAAATAGTGTAAAGCAACACTTGACACTATTGTGTATTTTTTGTAAACTGTTCAAAATCAATTTTAAGGATAAAAGATGGCTATAAAGATGAACGAGTTGGTGAAACTTACTGATACCGCCAAATCAACGATTCTTTTTTATGTAAAAGAGGGACTGCTTCCAGAACCTCAAAAGCCCAAACCGAACCTGCATCTTTATGATGAAGAGTGTGTAGAGACTATTCGGTTTATCAAATATCTGCAGAGTCATTTCGGCTCTTCTATCAATGAGATAAAAAGTCTCATCAAAAACGGAAAGTTTGATTTTAAAAGAGGTTTTGAAGCGCTGCTTGAAACACTTGATGTCATTATGGGCTCTGCACATCGAAGTACATATACCACAGAGTACGTCCTTACTCATTATGAGATAAAGCCGGAGATATTACAGGATTTTCTCGATAAAGAGGTGCTTTTTAAAAGAGACGGTGTCTTCACAGATAGAGAGCTGGAGATACTTGAGATCATCTTGAACCTGCAAAAGCAGGAGATAGACCAAGAGATTTGGCTGACTTACGTCAAACACGCCAGAGCTCTATCGGAGTTCGAGGTCGCGTTTTCAAAAAAATATCTTGATTCTAAAGAGCGAAGCAATGAAGCTCTCAAAGCACTCTTTGATGCGACATTGATACTCAAACCGTATATCTTTAATATGCACACGTATAACGCATATTTAAATAGTGAGGAAAAATAATGAACACGTTACTCAAGATCAGAGGATTTATCCCATTTATCTTTATTTTGTTTATCAATGCCACTGTTGATATCGCGCATAAGATCACTATTCAAAATATCCTGTTAAAGAGTTTTGAAGGAGATATGCTTATAGTCCTTAGCGCCGTCGTCAATGCTATGATACTGCTGCCTTTCATACTTTTGTTCTCTCCATCGGGCTATATCAGTGACCGCTTTTCAAAAACAGCAGTCATCAGATACAGTGCTATGAGCTCTATCTTGCTGACACTGCTTATCACTCTTAGTTACTATTTGGGATGGTTCTATGCGGCATTTGGTATGACATTTCTGCTTGCCGTTCAAAGCGCGATCTATTCGCCTTCTAAATACGGGATCATCAAAGAACTGGTCGGAACGCAAAATATAGGTGCGGCAAACGGTGCGGTTCAGGCTGTTACCATCATCGCGATGCTTGCGAGTGCCATTTTATTTTCCGTTGTATTTGAGTCTTTATATGATGTGACGACTCTCAGTGGCAATCTTTTGCAAAACATCGCTCCCATAGGATGGATACTTGTCGTGCTGACTACGCTTGAGACTCTTTTTGCATTTGGACTGCCTACATGTAAGCTTCCAAAAAAGCAGGAAAGTTTTAAAATCAAACAATATGTCTCTCTTGATTATCTGACTAAAAACTTCAAACTGATCCGCAGTGATAGAAACATCTGGCTAAGCATCATCGGTTTGAGTGTATTCTGGGGTGTGGGGCAAGTCGTGATAGCAGTATTTCCTGCGCACTATAAGATGATGACGGGGGATGATAACGCCGTTATCATCCAAGCCATACTTGCCGTGAGTGCAATAGGGCTGATACTAGGTTCAGTAATAGCTGGAAACCTCTCAAAACTGCATATAGAACTGGGGATCGTACCTATAGGTGCTATAGGTTTGTTTGGTTCGTTAGTACTTTTTGCTTTTGCTTCAAACACTGTGATGATGGGAGTATCAAGCATACTATTTGGATTTTTTGGCGGACTTTTGATCGTACCGCTGAACGCTTTGATCCAATTCTTTGCCAAAGAGGATGAACTCGGTACCGTTTTGGCGGGTAATAATTTCATCCAAAATATTGTTATGTTTACATTCTTGGTATTGTCGATTCTCTTTGTACAAACGGGTTTTACAAGTACGACCATCTTTTTATTTAGTGCATTTGTAACGCTTATAGGTTCACTCTATGCTATTAGAAAATTGTTGCACACTTTTGCAAGACTCTTTTTGTTGCCGATCCTTAAAACACGTTATAGACTTCATATAAGAGGTTTAGAGAATCTGCCGCAAAGCGGAGGAGTTCTGTTGCTTGGCAATCACATCAGTTGGATCGATTGGCTGGTTGTTCAAGTAGCTTCTCCAAGAGCTGTGAAGTTTGTTATGGCCCAAAGTATCTACAACACTTGGTTTATCAAGTGGTTTTTAAACTGGTTTGATGTTATCCCCATCTCGGAAAAATCGGGTAAAGATTTTATAGAGAAGGTAAAAGAGCGCCTTGATAACGGAGAAGTTGTTGCACTTTTTCCAGAGGGACGCATCAGTTATAACGGACAACTCAATGAGTTTAAAAAGGGGTATGAACTTGCCCTTAAAGATACGGATCATCCTATCGTACCGTTTTATCTGCACGGTCTGTGGGGTTCGACGTTCTCTAGAGCAGATAAGCAGTTTAAAAAGATGACTCATAATGCTTCAAAACGTGATGTTATTGTCGTCTTTGGAAAATCGCTGCCCTCAACTACGCCTGCAGAGGTGGTTAAACAAAAAGTGACCTCGCTTTCACATACGACTTGGGAGAGATATATCACAGCACTTAGACCGTTGCAGTACAGCTGGATAAGACGTGCTAAAGCACAGCTATTTAAACGCTCCATCGTCGATGCTATAGGTACTGATCTCAATAATGCAAAGATGATAACGGGTGTTTTACTGTTTGTCAAAAAACTAAAAACTCTGCGCGAAGAGAACGTCGGTGTCCTTTTGCCCTCTTCATCTATCGGTTCTATCATCAACATGGCACTGTTGGTACTTGGCAAACGTCCTGTGAACCTTAACTATACTCTCAGTACCGAGGCTATGAAGTATGCGATAGAAAAAGGTCGGATACAGACCGTCATCACATCGGAAAAGTTTATGCAGAAGCTCTCTGCAAAAGGGTTTGATTTTGCAGATACTTTCGGTGAGAAGAGTTTAACGGTAGAGTCCATAGGGCAAAAGATCGCTAAGCAAGAAAAAGTCATAGCTGCATTGCAAGCGTATCTTCTTCCTGCTTGGCTGATAGAGATGCTGTATTTTAAATCGACACAGCTTGATGATGTTGCAACGATCCTCTTTAGCAGTGGAAGTGAAGGCGTGCCAAAAGGGGTAGAGCTGACTCATAAAAACTTGTTGGCAAATATCAAGCAGATATCGGCACTGCTTAATTTCCAAGAGAGTGACGTGATCTTAAACTCACTCCCTATCTTTCACTCATTTGGTCTAACGGTGACGACACTGCTTCCACTAAGTGAAGGGATTCCGATGGTAAGCGCACCCGATCCGACGGATGGATATGCCATAGGCAAACTTGCTGCACGCTATCAGACCACGATAATGTTTGGGACATCGACGTTTTTTAGACTCTATAACCGTAACTCTAAACTGCATCCTTTGATGTTTGAGAGTATACGTATGGTCGTAGCGGGTGCGGAAAAGCTAAAACCAGAGATAAAAAGCGCGTTTAAAGAGAAGTTCGCGCTTGATATCTTTGAAGGATACGGTACGACAGAGACATCTCCTGTCATCTCGGTTAATATGCCCGATTCATTGGACATGGACTCGATGAAACCTGTTATAGGAAATAAGCTTGGCAGTGTAGGGCAGGCATTGCCTGGAACAATTGTGAAGATCGTCGATCCCGATACATTGCAAGAGCTACCAATAGGCGAGGACGGACTTATTATAGTCGGCGGTCCGCAGGTGATGAAGGGGTATCTAGGCGATCAGGAGAAGACTGATGAGGTCATAGCCGAGATAGAGGGTATCCGTTACTACAAAACGGGAGACAAAGGACATGTGGATGAGGACGGTTTTATAAGTATTGTGGACAGATACAGCCGTTTTGCGAAGATAGGCGGTGAGATGATAAGTCTTGGAAGCGTCGAGGAGCAGATAAGTAATATCTTCGGTGAGAGTATAGAGACGGCAGCCGTGAATCTAAATGATCCTAAAAAAGGGGAGCAGATAGTACTTCTTTATGTCGGTAAGCTAGCTGTAGATGAGGTAACGTCGCAGATAAAAGGCAGCAGTATGATCCCGATCATGCAGCCGTCTGTGCTGTTTAAAGTGGATGAGCTGCCTAAGCTTGCAAGCGGAAAAGCTGACTTTAAAGGTGCTAAGAGATTAGCCGAAGAACTTATGCAGATATAAGGAATAGAGATGACTATATATGATCTAAAACCCGCTTTTCAAAACCTGTTGCGACCCATAGTAAATACTATGGCAAAAAAAGGGATTACGCCAAATCAAGTCACATGGGCAGCTATGATACTCTCTCTTATCGTCGGAGGATTTATCGCTATAACTAAAGGTGCTGTGATAGCACTTTACATCGTTCCTGTTTTTCTTTTTGTCCGTATGGCATTAAATGCTATTGATGGGATGCTTGCAAAAGAGCATGACTTAAAAAGTGACGGAGGAGCCGTTCTTAACGAGATGGGGGATGTCATTTCCGATGCGGGGCTTTACCTGCCTCTAGCACTGATTGGCGGAGTTGATGCTATGGCGGTAGTACTTTTTGTCATCATCGGGATATTTACGGAGATGACAGGAATCTTGGGCGCGGTTATTAAAAACGATAGGCGTTATGATGGGCCGATGGGCAAAAGTGATCGTGCATTTATGATCGGTGCGCTTTGTTTGTTGTGGGCCCTTGGCGTGCATCCCGCTCTTTGGTCTGATCTGTTCATTTATGCAGGCGGAGTGCTTGGAGCGGTAACGGTTGCAAACCGTTGGAAGGGAGCTTTATCATGATCGATACGATAATGGAGTTTTTACATACGAAAACAGCTTTTATGTTAGCTATTATCTTTGCTTTGCTTTTTATTGCATCGACAACGGTATTTTTTATGCGCAGATTCAAGAAAAAGCCTTATACAGAGTTAAGTCAGAGGATTAGCTCATGGTGGATAATGGTAAGTATCTTTATCGTAGGTGCGCTTTTAAACGATACGGTCTCAATGGTCTTCTTTGGGCTTATTAGTTACTTGGCACTAAAAGAGTACTTTTCATTGATCCCTACTCGTATGACAGATAGACGAATCGTCTTTTATGCATATTTGGCGATCATCTTCCAATACTACTTTGCAGCGATAGGGTGGTATGGGATGTTTATTATCTGGATACCGGTCTATGTATTCTTGCTGTTACCGTTTCGTCAGGTACTCATTGGTGATACAAAAGGGTTTTTAGAAAATACCAGCCGTGTGCAGTGGGGACTTATGATGTTTGTTTTTGGGCTTAGCCATATAGCCTATCTCATCATGTTACCTTCACCTGCAGGATACGATATTAACGGAAAAGAGCTGGTCTTGTATCTTTTATTTTTAACACAGTTCAATGACGTACTTCAGTATATCTGGGGTAAAAGTATAGGGCGTAGAAAAATAGTTCCTCGGATCAGCCCAAATAAAACAGTAGAGGGTTTTCTAGGAGCATTTGTATCTACGACCATACTCGCTGTAGTGTTTTCATTTTTAACACCGTTTTCAACACTGCAGGCTGTTTTTGCAGGTATGCTTATTAGTGCAGGTGGGTTCATCGGTGATGTCGTCATCTCAATGATAAAAAGAGATATCGGTGTGAAAGATTCTAGTAATATGATCCCCGGTCACGGCGGAATTTTAGACAGGGTGGACAGTTTGACATATACGGCACCGCTCTTTTTTCATTTTGTCTATTATCTTTATTATTAAAAGGAGCAGCACTTGAAAGAGATATTTTTTTTATTTATTGTTAAGCCGCTTGTTCTGTTTGCAATGGGCTTACATGTAAGCGGTCGAGAACATCTTCAAGGCGAGGGTTCCCGCATAATTGTTGCAAACCATAACAGCCATCTCGATACGCTTATCTTAATGAGTCTGTTTTCAGTATCTGAGATAAAAGGTATTAGACCCGTGGCAGCGGCAGATTATTTTTTTAAAAACAAAGCTTTGAAGTGGTTTGCTCTCAATATAATAGGGATCATCCCCATCACAAGAAAAACAAAAATATCTAATAAACACCCCTTGCAAGGTGCGATGGAAGCTTTGGACAGAGGAGAGAGTATCATTGTATTTCCCGAGGGAAGCCGTGGAGAGGCTGAGCAGTTGGGTGCATTTAAATCAGGTGTGGCTCATCTTGCAAAATCATATCCGCATATTCGTGTCATCCCCATAAATATTTATGGAGCGGGAAAAGCACTCCCCCGCGGGGAAGCGTTATTGGTACCGTTTATTGCAGATGTGAGCATTAGCGAGCCGATGTTTTTTGGAGAAAACTCTATTGCTAGTTTTACTGAAGAATTAGAAAAGAAGATTAAACGTTTACAAATGAAAAATGAAATTAAAACAAAGGAAGAATTATGAAAACACAGACAGGTATATTTAAAAGTTTTGACGGTGCAGAGCTCTTTTATAGAGAGTGGGAACATGATGCAGTCTCTAACGGAAAGATTATTATTATTTTGCATCGTGGGCATGAACACTCGGAGCGTCTGGAAAGTATTGCTGCAAAAAAAGAGTTTGAGGGGTATAAAATCTTCTCTTATGACAATAGAGGACACGGCTATACAAAAGAGGGCGCTACTTACGAATTTATGAACTTAGTCCGTGATTTGGATGCCTTTGTTTCGTTTGTCTCTAAAAAAGAGCAAAAACAAGAGAATGATATTTTTATTATCGCCAATTCCGTAGCAGGTGTAGTGGCATCTACTTGGGTACACGATTATGCTCCAAATATCAGAGGGATGGCACTGATCGCACCCGCGTTTAAGATCAAACTTTATTTCCCTTGTGCAAAAGAGTTTTTAAAGATGGCACTATATTTCAAGCCTGAGTTAAATATCAAATCTTATGTAAAGTCGAAGTTTCTGACACATGATCTTAAAGAGCAAGAGCGTTATGACAACGATACGTTAATAACGCCAAACATCCCCGCAAGGCAGTTGACTACGTTGCTTGATACGGCACAAAGAGTAGTGGCAGATGCAGCTTTGATTACGGTGCCTACCTTAGTTTTAAGTGCGACAAAAGATTATGTAGTTGACAGTAAAATCCAAGGAGATTTTTATGCCGCTCTTTCTTCAAGCGTAAAAAAATTTGTTAAATTGGAAAATTTTTATCACGGTATCTTGTATGAGGATGGGCATCAAGTAGCGATTGATGAGATTTCTGCCTTTATGGAACTGTGTTTTAGTGCAGATAAGCCGATCATTCTTAATGAGATGGTAAAAGTGACACAAGCAGAGTATGACAAGATTGCTTACGGTTCTCTCCCTTTGCATCGGGAAGTAAACTATACCCTTCAAAAAACGATGATGAAACAGTTAGGCGGTCTGAGTAAAGGGATGGGTATCGGTTTAAAATATGGCTTTGACTCAGGTGTCACACTTGATCATGTCTATAAAAATGAACCAAGCGGTACGACATGGATCGGCCGAGCAATAGATAAAGGTTATCTGAACAGCATAGGCTGGAAGGGGATAAGACAAAGAAAGGTCAATATGATCGCAGCTGTTGAAGAGAAGATAAAACTTTTACAGCAAGAGGGCAAAAAGGTGTCGATTTTAGATATTGCGGGCGGTCCGGCAAGATATCTCATCGAGATTGCTTCAAAGTATCCTGATATTGAGGTGCGGGTAAGAGATTATCAAGAACAAAATGTCAATGAAGGGCAAGCACTTGCAAAAGAACTTCATCTGGATAATATAGTCTACGAACAATGTGATGCTTTTAACCCGACAAACTACAACGCCGGAGAATATAGTCCAAATATTGTCGTTATTTCGGGTGTCTTTGAACTTTTTGGAGATAATGATCTCATTGCAAATGCAATCAAAGGCGTTTCTTCCATCATAGCAGAAGAAGGATATTTGCTCTATACAGGACAGCCTTGGCATCCTCAGCTTGAGCAGATAGCTAATGTCTTAGGCAATCATCAAAATGAGAAGTGGATTATGCGTCGTCGAAGTCAGTATGAACTAGATCATCTTTTTGCACTCAGAGGATTTGAAAAAGAGCAGATGCAGATCGATGATTGGGGCATATTTACGGTTTCTTCGGCTAAAATGAACGTGAAAGGCTAACACGATGTACGTCTTTAGCTCAAAACTTGAAGCAAAAAGTGCCCTAAAAGAGCGGTTTGTATGGCTGTTGTTTATGGGACTCGTTTTCTTTTTGCTTTATGGCGCCGCAAATCAATGGGCTTTTGTGAGTGGACCACATATCTCCCTTGCTATGAAGTGGGAGGAAAATATTCCATTCATACCTGCTTTTATTGTGCCCTACATGTCATCGGATCTTATGTTTGTTATCGCGTTTTTACTGCCGTATACACGTTTTGAATTAAGAGTACTTGCTGCAAGAGTTTTATTTATTGTTCTTGTTTCTGTTTTAGTATTTGTGATCTTTCCTTTGAAGTTTGGATTTGAAAAACCTGAGACTGAAGCATTTTCTTTTCTCTTCAATCTTCTTCACGCAGATCTTCCCTATAACCAACTACCATCTTTGCATATTAGTTTTGCCATAGTATTATGGACATCAATGCGAAAATATCTCACAAACCCCTTGGTGAAATATTCAGTGGCAGTATGGTTTTGGTTGATCGCTCTTTCGACACTGTTTGTTTATCAGCACCATTTTGTTGATCTTCCTACAGGCGCATTAGTGGGTGTGTTGGCACTTTATGTCATAAAAGAGGATCAACAGATCAGTTTTATAACACAGTTTATGACTCCTAGAAGTTTGAAAATGGGGCTTTATTATCTCATTGCAGCCAGTATAAGTATGATACTTGCTTTTGTATATCCATCTTTATCGTGGATGTTTCTATGGCTATTTATCTCATTTTTTGGAGTAGGCATTGTATATGCGTTTGGTCTAAATACATTGCTTGCGGGGAAAAACTCTGATGCAAATGTAGTACAATGGATAGTTTTTTTACCCTATTTCTTGGGTAATTATTTTTCTTGGCACTATTATAAACGCAAACTCTCACTTATAACACAAGTGGGTGAGGGTGTCTATTTTGGTCGTTTTCCTACTACCCGTGAGTATGAAAGTATTAAAGAAAAAAATATAGCTTATGTCATTAATCTAGCAACAGAACAGCAGATACAAAAAAGTTCGATGCAGCAGAGTAGGCTTGCCTTTTTAGATCAGACTATACAGTCACCACAAGCCTTACATGAGGGTGTAATGTTGATCGAAGCATACAAAACAGAGGGTGTATTTGTGCACTGTGCATTGGGACTCTCACGCAGTGTGCTGCTCATATCGGCTTGGTTGTTATATGCGGGACACACTTTGCAAGAGGTGGAAACGCTGATGCAGACAATACGGCAAAAGTATGTAAAATCACCCTATATGAAAATAACTCTGGAAATATATTTAGACTATTTACAAACTTTACGATTAGGGGAAGAAAATCATGCAGACAGTTGATATTCACGTTCACCTTTTAAACAGCGAGGTGGAATTTAATCGTTTTTACGACAAATTGGCCATCCGTTTTTTTGGCAAAAAATTGGGAATACGGCCAAGTGAGTTGTTAAAAAACCCATATGAGACCTACACAAACACGCTTGTAAACATGGTAAGAGATTCTAAGCATCTTCGTAAGACGGTTTTGTTCGGCGTCGATGCCAGAGTCGATGAACTGGGCAGAGAGATACACAAAGACTTGACCGTATGCGCGACAAACGATGATGTACTTGCACTTTATGAAAAAAACAGCGACGTTATTGTCCCATTTTTCTCTATAAATCCGATGCGGCCAGATGCAGTTGATCTCATAGACAAGTACAGTGAACTAGGGTTTAAAGGTGCAAAGTTTTTACAAAACTACTGGGGTGTAGATACAAGAGAGGATCGTTACAGACCCTATTTTGAGAAGTTGAAAGAGAAAAATATCCCTCTTATAGTGCATATCGGAAGTGAAAGCAGTGTCCACTCTTTTAAATCGTGTGAGGCGATAGAGATGCTGGAACATCCCTTACATGTAGGAGTAAATGTCATTGCCGCGCATATGGCTTTGAGCTATCATCCGCTAAAACTTTTTAAAGCTTTTTCAAAAAATCCAAAACACTTTAACGATGAATATTTTACGCTTTTGGAGATGTTAGAAAAGCATGACAATCTTTACGCAGATATCTCCGCACTTTTAACACCGGTTCGGGCAAAAGTGCTGCGTCACTTAAGTGAACAGAGTCATATCCATGAAAAACTGCTCTTTGGCACAGACTATCCCGTACCATTTACAAGTTTCTTGAACAGTTATGATCTGCCTTATAAAAAACGATTTGAACTAGGCAAAGAGCAAAACCCTTTTGACCGCTATGCCAAAGCGATTTTGGAGTACTTTCCAAAAGAGAACCCTATCTATATCAACTACCAAAAGATCTTAGATATATAAAATTACTTGTACAAGTCTATAAACTTTGCGATCATGTTCATCTGTAGTGTAAACTCTCTTGTGGGAATAAGGACTAACATTATTGTATATTTTGAGAAAGTTCAAGTTTGAAAAATGGCATTTAAGGTGTCTAAAAAAGTCCTGTAATTACACCGTTTTCGTCAATATCGATACGTTCTGCAGTAGGAGATTTAGGCAGACCGGGCATCGTCATCATGTCACCTGCGATAGCGACTATGAATCCTGCACCGTTTTCCAGCTTAACCTTACTGATCTCCACTACATGCCCGCTTGGCGCACCTTTTGCATTTGGATCAGTCGTAAAAGACATTTGAGTCTTTGCCATACATATAGGTAATAATCCATATTTTTCCTGCAATGTCTCAATCTCATTGCGTATTTTTGCGCTTGCCGTGATATCTTTTGCCCCATAGATTTTTGTAGCGATTGTTTTTATTTTGTCCCATAGAGGCAGTTTGTCATCATATAAATACTCAAAACCGGGTTCACGATTATCTACGATATCGACTATGCTTTGGGCGAGTTCTTGTGCACCGATCCCACCCTCTGCCCAGTGCTTTGAGATGACACATTTTACATCTAATGCTTTGCATTTTTCTTTAATAAAATCAGTTTCCGCATCGCTGTCATACGTAAAATGATTTAAAGAGACGACTACTGGCAGACCGTAGTTCACTTTGATGTTATGAATATGTCTCTCTAAGTTTGCAAAACCAATATCGAGAGCTTCTAAATTTTCTTGATTAAGATGATCTTTTTCTATTCCGCCATGATATTTAAGCGCACGGATCGTTGCGACTAAGACAACGGCAGAAGGAGCCATTTTGGAACTTCGGCATTTGATGTTCAGAAACTTTTCTGCTCCAAGATCTGCTCCAAAACCTGCTTCTGTGACAACATAATCTGCGAGTTTCAAAGCAGTACTTGTGGCTATTACGGAGTTACAGCCGTGGGCTATGTTTGCAAATGGTCCTCCATGGACGATTGCGATGTTATTTTCAAGTGTTTGTACGATATTTGGTTTTAATGCATCTTTTAAGACTGCGGCCATTGCACCGTGAGCTTTGAGATCACTTGCATAGACAGGCGTAACTTTATCTGACTTGTACGCGACTATGATTCGACCAAGACGCTCTTTTAAATCTACACGGTTGATCGCTAAACATAAGATTGCCATAACTTCAGAAGCGACTACGATATCAAATCCGTCTTCACGCAGGTAACCGTTTGCATAACCGCCTTGACCTACGGTTATCTCTCTTAAAACACGGTCATTCATATCGATGACACGTTTCCATTTGATACGTCTTGAGTCAATATCTAATGCATTACCGTGGTGAATATGGTTATCGATCATAGCTGAAAGGAGGTTATGGGCGACACTGATGGCATGAAAGTCACCTGTAAAATGCAGGTTGATGTCTTCCATCGGGACTACTTGGGCATATCCGCCCCCGGCAGCTCCACCTTTTAGACCAAAACAGGGTCCTAAAGAGGGTTCCCGAAGACAGATAATCGTCTTTTTTCCAAGATGATTCATCGCATCACCAAGACCGACTGTCGTAGTTGTTTTGCCTTCACCCGCAGGTGTAGGACTCATTGCCGTGACTAAAATAAGCTTACCGTTTTTAGTCTTGTGCGATAAGTTGTCAATATATTGTAAAGAGAGTTTTGCTTTATAGTGTCCATAAGGGTCGAGATCCGCTGGGGGAATACCATAGCTCTCTTTTGCCAGATCAATGATCGGCTTCATCTTGGCTTTTTGAGCTATTTCGATATCTGACATCTGGCTTCCCTTACAGTTTAGTTGACTTGCATTAATTATTATTTGCGAAGCGTATGAAACAACTCCAAACTGTCCAGTTTTTCCCAAGGATAATCACTTTGACCTACTTGTCCGCGTGATGCAACGTCTGCATAAAGGAAAGTTTCTGCACTTGGCTTGTCAAGAGAGAATTTTTTTGTTATCCAGTTTGGCGTCAATGCAAAATTTTCGATTACGAAAGTCGATAAGATGTCATCATTAAGACCTTCTATAACAGTTCCATATGAATCAACTGAAACTGAAGTAGGTTTGGCAACACCGATCGCATATGATATTTGTACGGTTGCTTTTTTTGCAAGACCTGCAGCTACGATATGTTTTGCTATCCAACGAGCTGCATAAAGTCCGCTTCTGTCGACTTTCGTGTAATCTTTTGAAGATTGTGCCCCACCACCGATCGGTGCATAGCCTCCAAAGCTGTCGACGATCAGTTTTCTTCCTGTAAGACCGCTATCGTGAAGAGGACCATGGTTTACATATCTGCCTGTCGGGTTTAGGTGGATGATCGTGCTGTTTGGATCATAAAGATTAGTCGGCAGACCTGCATCATCGATTATCCCTTTGAGAAGTGCTCTTACCTCAGTTATATCCATACTCTCAACGCTCGGTGCACTTACAACGATAGTATGGATCTTTTGCGGATTACAGTTTTCAAAGTTGTCTTTTGTGCCGTAGTCCATAGTGACCTGAGTTTTGATATCTACACCGAGTTTATGATTGTGTTTGAGTGCAAAATGGTACACTTTATCGCATAATACTCTTGCATAAGTGATAGCGGATGGCATAAAATCCGCTGTTTCGTTAGAAGCAAAACCGAACATGATCCCTTGATCACCTGCACCAGTCTCACCATCTTCTTGATCTACCCCTTGATTGATATCAGGTGATTGTTGATTTAATAGGACTTGTACTTTGACATCATCCGGGTGAAGTGTTTGAGTCTTGTCAAAAGATGATTGTCCGTCATAACCGATCTTTGCAAGTGCATCTTTGACTATTTTTATATAATCTTTATCAGTCAGGTTTGCTTTTGAAGTGACCTCCCCACCGATGATCACATGTTTACCAGCAACAAAGACCTCGCTCGCAACACGAGCATTAGAATCTGCCATAATATGAGCATCGACAATGCTGTCTGCTATAATATCCGCACATTTATCCGGGTGACCGGGACTGACTACTTCACTTGTAAATAAATACATCTATATTCCTTCATTTGATAATGGATTAAAAAATATGTTCGCATTAAAACTATTTTTTTACTTTTAATCGCGATAAATTAATCTATAGCTGAGATTATATCAATATGGTTATTATCTAGAGCTTTTTATAAAAAAAATTATCGACTTTGTAATTCTTTGTATCAGATTTAAGCATTAATTATCTACTTATTTTTCAGTTTTTTACTATTCATATTTGACATTGGCTTTTTCATAGCACATTTGTAGATTTTCTTTTAGTTTTTTGACTATGCTAAAATCCAACTTACCATTTTCACACATCTCGTATAAGATTTGGTATGCTTCATTCATGTCAAGTCCTTGCCTATAAGGTCTGTCTTGTATGAGAGCTTGAAAAATATCTGCTACGGTTATTATTCTTGATTCCATAGGAATATCTGATGAACCAAGATTGTACGGATACCCTTTGGCATCCAATGTCTCATGGTGTAAAGACGCTAAGTGCGCTATTTCTCTAAACCCTTGAATGTGTCGTAAGATTATGAATGAATCAAAACCGTGGCGGTTCATGATCAGTTTTTCATCCGTATCCAGCTCTGAGGGTTTATCTAAAATAGCATCATCGACTCTTAATTTACCCAGATCATGAAACAGACCTGCGAGTTCTATTTTTTCACAAGTCTCTTGCGATAATTCAAACAGATCGGCCAGATATCTCGCAAGAGTGCTGACACCCAAAGAGTGTTCAGACGTAAACTCACTTTTTGCATCTACGACTGCAGCGAACATAAGCGCTATCTCTTTTACGATTTCAAATGTAAACTCCTCATTTGAACCTTTTTCTACCCATTCGATAAAGTATTCGTCCAGTGCTTCCTCTTCAAGATAAAACCAAAATGAATCACGAGATGATTGCGACATAAACACATCGACAAGTTGTGGGGAAAACATAGTGCCGGAATATTTTTGTATGATCTCTTGTATGGCAAATACGGATTTTGCCCCACTTTCTCGCATCTGTGCATTTAATGCATCGACCCTGTCAACCAAATAGATCAGATTCGAGATGTTTTTTTCATCTTCACTGAGTGAATCGGGAAGATTATCCCAATGTGTATGATGGTATCTTATGTATGGAGAAAATCTTTTATAGACTGTTGTCGTATTAAGCAGTGCTTCACCACGGATTGAGTGAACCTGCGAGTTATTCCAATCAAGCTCAGTGACAAGATGGGTATGCACATCAGTCGATGATACACCACAATCATGAAGCATTCCGATAAATATGATGTCATCCACACTCTCTTTTGGATAAGAGAGACTTTTGGCGAGTTCAGCAGCCATATAAGCCACTCTTTTGCCATGAAGAGTATCATCTATACCGACAAAATCCAGTGCCCCGGAGAGTGCATGTGTTACTTCTCGGATATTTAAAGAATATTGCAAAAAAACGCCCCGTATATTATTAAATTTTTTTATATGTCAAGTTTACATAAAAAACTATTTTGAAATACTTAATTTTTATCTACATAACTTTACAAATGCATCTATCTCTTTTTTTATTACCTCATATTCTAAAAGTCCTTTTTTTAGATGTTCTGGTATCTTATTTGTTGCAGCACCCGAGAGAAGACCGAGTATCATCCCTCTATGGACATTGTCTCCTCCAGCATTGGCATTGTCAAAAAGAGAGGATGTGAAATCAAAATTGTTTTTATGTAAGAAGTAGAGTATCAGCGGTACACCGTGTTCAGGATAACAAGCTGTCGCAAAACGTTTTGTGATCATACTTTCATCGGTAGCGCTTGGAAGGATCTCATTTAAATGTTCCTCTGAATACTCCGTATGGACTTTCCACATCTTCTCTTTTGGTATATTTCCCGGTCCTTTGTAGTCATGATACATTTTTGTTAACTCGTCTCCGTGGATTTTGATGAGCGGGACTTCTTTAGCCGAATCGTTTAGTTGTTTTACGGGGTCGGCTCCATGAAGCAGGTTTGATAAAAAAGGCACTAAAAGACCGAGTGCCGAAGAGACGTTTTGCGACCGATGGGTCAGTTCCTGATGGGTGAGGGCAATGCCAAGGCCCTCGTAAGAACTTTGATAAAGCATAGATAACACAAGAGGGCGTATGATACCGCCGTGAGCGCCGATAGACCATTTTTCTGCTTGACTTTGGGCACACAATTGCGGAGGAAGCCCTTTTGAGTAGTTTTCAAACCAATCTCTTAGATATATCTCCAAATACGGGTCGCGGTTACAACCGGTCGTACTCATGTATGAGATAAACTCATCTAAAAAACATTTCTCTTTATAAGCACCATTTTTTATGATACTTCGCATAAGAACCCTGACGAGATTCGCGCCTAAAGTATTTTCGCCGGCTTTCAATCCATGATGATAATGATATCTCTCAGCAAGCCTTGGCATAAGGTTACCATGTTCTCCGGAATGCTCCTGGGCGCTTAGATGCAGGTTGTTATAGGTCGTATCGTAAAAGCGTATATGCTCATGCAGGATATCATACGAGCGCCCAAGCTCTTTTGCTTTTTCTATATCGGGGAAGTATGGATTGCCCACCATAAAGGATTCAGGATGAGGGTGGGGAGCATCGTTATAACCATGGATAGTTCCAAAATCTTTTTTGAGATAATCAAGATTATAATACCAATGTGCAGGCATACAAACGGCATCTGAGATAAACAGACCCCAGAGGGCGTTTTCTAAAAGAAGAGTATTTTTCATGTTGCAACCTTTGTATAAAAGTTTTAACTATAATCAGCAATTATAATCAACAAATGAAAAACGATCCTAAAAAATAGGATTTACTTAGACTCTTTAAGAGCTTTTTCCCTTAGTTTGTCTTTTTTACTTTTACCTTTTCCTTTTACGGGTGCCGGGCCTTTTTCTTTTTTGACCCTTTCTCCCGTGAGTTCAAAGCCTTCTATCTGCTCTCTTGGTAGTTTAATGTTAGAGCGTTTTTCTATAAGACGAAAATGTTCAACCTCTTCATGACCTATAAAAGAGATAGCCATCCCTGATTTACCTGCTCTTGCAGTCCTGCCGATGCGGTGGATGTAGTCAGCAGGCGATCGGGGCAGGTCGAAGTTGATGACACATGTGATGTTGTCGATATCCAGTCCTCTTGCTACTAGATCGGTGGCGAAGAGTATGTCAAACTCTTGTGACTTAAATGCATCAAGTGTATAGTTGCGGTCTTCTTGATGTAGGTCGCCGTGAAATGATTCGGCTTTAAATCCGTGTTTACGAAACTTTGCCGCTATATTGTCAGCAGCTCTTTTGGAAGACATAAACACCAGTACTCGTTCGAATTTTTCTGTTTTTAGCAGATGTCGAAGCAGTGGAGCACGATTTTCTGGATTGACCTCTATGACGCGTTGAGTGATGTTTTGTACAGTGGGCTCTTCATTTTCTATCGAGACTTCAACGGGATGATGCGTGATCTTGGATGCGATGGCAAGCATTTTTTGCGGGTAGGTCGCAGAAAAAAGCAGGTTTTGACGCTTTTGCGGGATGGCTTCTAAGATGAGGTCCAGTTCTTCGGCAAATCCAAGGTCAAGCATCTTGTCTGCTTCGTCAAGTACAAAAAAATCCAAATAAGAGAGGTTCATCTGCTTTTTACTGAGGATGTCTAAGAATCTTCCCGATGTCGCTACCAAGATATCACATCCTTTTTGTATCTCAAAAAGCTGGTCACCTATGCTCTCCCCGCCGATAACACCGATAACTTTGGGTTTTTTGTCTAAAAATGCTCCGAAAGTATTGAAAGCTTCTGTTATCTGCTGCGTGAGCTCTCTTGTGGGTGTGAGGACAAGGACTCTTATCTTGGATTTTCCCTCATAGTTTTTAGCAGACAAAAGTTCCAAGATCGGCAGTACAAAACCGGCACTTTTGCCGCTTCCCGTCTGAGCTCTTGCCATAACGTCATGTTTGTCAAGTACAAGCGGGATCACTTTTTTCTGAATGGGAGTCGGAGTCGTAAAGCCGCTTTTTTCAAGTGCTTTTAGTATGTTTTTTGAAAGTCCCAGTCTGGAAAACGGCATTTTGATACTCCTTGTATTTTATGTCCGTATTGTATGTTATTTTGGCTTTAGGAGAGGTTTTTATCAAAAGATCATGGGTAAAAAAGATCTTTTGATAGCGGAAGTTTTTTTAGTGGTTAGTCTCTTTCTCACTCAGCATACTGCCTAAATATCCAAGCGAGCCGACAGCGCCTGCTAGACTTTGCTGCCAGTCTGATGGCATAAACACGACTTTGGAATTATCGGACTCCGCTAGATATTTCATGCTGTCTATGTAACGCTGTGCAAGAAGATAGTGAGGTGCGGTGTCTCCGCTTGCAAGTCCCTGTGTGACGATGACCATGGCTTTTCTGTCTCCGTCTGCAAGTTCGACTTTTGCCTGTGCTTCAAGTTTTGAGGCTTCGAGTCTTCCTTGCGCTTCCAAGATGGCTGCTTCTTTTTGTCCCTCGGCTTTAGCGATAGCCGCTTTTTTCTCTCCGTCAGCGATAAGTATCGTCGCTTCTCTTTCACGGTCAGCTGCTGCTTGACGCTCCATCGCTTCTTGCAGATTTGCACTCGGACGGATATCTTGAACCTCTAGATTTCCAAGGGTCAGTCCCCATCCAGTCAGTGAATCACGTATCTTCAAAGCGACTTCCGCCTTGATCTGATCACGTTGTGAAAGAGACTGATTGAGCGTCATTCCGCCTATGACGGCGCGAAGGGTTGTGGTAGTCATATTTGCCACGGCACTTTCAAAGTTGCTGATAGAGTAAGATGCTTTTCCCGGATCGGTAACACGGTAAAAGACTACCGCACTGATGATGACGACTGCATTGTCTTTTGTGATGACCTCTTGTTCACGGGTCTGTTGGATCAGCTCTTTTGTAGTGATCTGGTATGCAACGGCATCTACGATGGGGATGAGGATATTCAGTCCCGGCAACAAAGTTGAACTGTATTTTCCAAGTCTTTCGACTACCCACTCTTCACCTTGAGGGACAATTCTTATCATTCTTGAAAGAGTATAGATTACTCCCACTACCAATACGATTGAAAACGTGATACCTGCATCCATGATCTGTTCCTTTTATTTTTTTTCGACTACGAGCGTATTGCCTTTAAGCTGTACTATCTTGATCTCACTGCCGATGGGAATGTTGCCGTCAATACTGATCGCAAGCCAACTGCGAGTACCAAGGACTGGTTCTAAGAGTTCGACTCCGCCCTCGTTACGGGTAGATAAAGAGGTAGTCGCGACGCCTTGTATCCCTACAAACTCATTGTGTGTTCCCACTTGCATGGCAGCAGAATCTGCAATACGTTTTTTTCTAAAAACAATGATCCCGACGAACATAAAGATAGAAGCTGCGATAAGCTGTACAAAAAGTGATTCAGGCTGAAAATATGCAACGACACCGGCCGCGATGAAGCCTATCCCTGCAAACAAAGCAAAAAATGTAGGCATCATCATCTCTAAAACAAACGCTATAACACCGAGTATTAACCAAATAAAGTATGACATCTACTTATATCTCCTAAATCGTGATTTGATAAGTATATAATATGAAAACTTAACGATAAACAACTTTTATGAATATGTGAAAGTTTTTTGCTTTTTCTGTTTCGAGAAAATAGTATAATATTTGAATGGAAGCGCATAACTTTTTTTTAATCCTCTTTTTGATACTCATAGTCGCTAGGATACTGGGTGAGCTATTTGCCAGATTTGGCATTCCTTCAGTGCTTGGTGAGCTATTTGCAGGGATATTGCTCGGTTCATCCGTCCTTGGTATCATACAGCCAAACGAGATACTGAAGATCCTTGCGGAGATAGGGATCATCCTGCTTCTTTTTGAGGTAGGGATCGAGACGGATTTTGCCCGTTTAAAACATTCCGGTATGAAATCTTTGATTGTCGCAATCCTTGGTGTTATCTTGCCTTTGATCTTTGGATTACTGACTGCTTATTACCTTTTTGGTCTGGCTTTTGACATCTCTTTGTTCATCGGCGGTACCCTTACGGCTACGAGTATCGGTATCACGATGAGAGTCCTGCGTGACATCCACATGCAAAACACCAATATAGCGCAGATAGTCATCGGTGCGGCGGTGATCGATGACATCATCGGGATCATCCTGCTTGTCTTTATCTATGATTTTTCCATCTCTCATGAAGCAAATTTCAAACATACTGTTTCAGTTGCAGGGATGGTGCTTATGTTCTTGATCCTTGCTCCTATCTTGGCAAAAACACTCTCTTTTTTGATACACAAATACCATGGAAAACATCTCGTCCCCGGTTATATTCCGACCATCATCATCTCGCTTATCCTGCTTTTCGCGTATCTTTCACATTTTGTCGGGGCACCTGCCATCCTTGGCTCTTTTGCCGCAGGACTGGCGCTTTCGCGCAGGTTTTTCCTGCCTTTTGGCGCATTTTTGAGTGCCAATGAGAAACTTCTTGATGAAGTCAGAACAAGTATGACACCGATCATACAGATATTTACACCCATCTTTTTTGTTATGGTCGGTTTGTCTATGGATCTGCGGGTCATTGATTTTTCATCTGTATCTTTTTGGATGATGGCGCTCTCATTTGTCTCCATCGCCTTTATAACCAAGTTTATAGGTGCGTTTTTCATTATGCAGAGTTGTTACAGAAACAATGCGATCATAGGTGTCTCTATGATACCAAGAGGTGAAGTAGGGCTTATCTTTGCGGAGATGGGAAGAGTCAACGGCATCTTGCCAAACGAGATATATGCGATGCTTATTTTCGTTATTATAGCCACGACGGTCATACCGCCGTTTTTACTGAAAAAGTACTTTAAAGCAGAGTGTGCTTAAAGGCGCTTACGCCTCTTTTTCTTTACTCTCTTTTTTGCGTTTGATCTTGCGGTGTCTAGGTTTTTTCTTTTTATCTTTTTCTTTCATGAATTCTCGTAGATTGTTTTCACTAGAAACAGGAGAGTGAACAAAATCCTTGACCTCTTCTTGAGCAATACTCTGTTTCATAGTAAACTCTACGGCACTAAGCAGACTTTGCTCATCAGGCGTGACAAATGCTATGGATTCGCCTATCTCTTTAAGATAGCCAAGACGAGTCAGGTAGAGTTTTGGTTCGTTTGGAAGATCATAGCTTACCATCTGTTGTATGTTGCTAAGATCAAGAGAGGTAAGGATCATATCCGTCGTGATGAGTATGTTTATCTTGCCTTCATTAAACTCTTTTGCCGTTATCTGACATTGCTCAGCTCTATGATTGCCATGGACGGCTTGGGCTTTGATCTCTTTTGTTTTTAGGAATCTGCTCAGCTCATCTGCAGTACGTTTGTTCTTTGTGATGATAACACTCTGTTTTGTCGGAGTATTTTTGATGATGTGGTACAACATGGCACTTTTGTCATGTTTGGATACTAGGTTCGCGACCTGTTTTGTACGTTTTGCAACGCTTATCGGATCGTAAAATATTTTTTGAGGTTTATCTGTTGGTTTTGGCATAGGTTTGGTTCCTTGTATCTATTTAAAGAGAAGCGATATCGTGAGGACTGATAAGAGTCTGGGCAGATAAGTTTTAAGAATTATAGCTGAGTATGGATTAAATAATTGGTTTCAGAGCCATTTATTTCATATTGGGTATAATTGTACAAAAATCAAGGAGATTATAATGAAACGATTAGTAATTGGAATGTTGGCTCTCTTGGGTCTTGCCATGTTTATGGATGGATGTGAAAGAAATGACTATCAACATCCTCTGCACCGCACTAAATAAAAGTTTTATTTGTGCGACTTGACGCATTTTCAGACATCCTTCATAACTTCACTACACGGGAAAGCGGAGGCAATCTGGCCTTTCACGTGGGTGATGATATCGAAGCGGTGAATGAACATCATGAGATACTTTCACAAGAACTCGGGTATAAAAAAGATGCTCTGATACACATGAAGCAGATACACTCCGACATCGTCCATGTGGTGGGCGAGCAGGATGGTTTTGGTTCTCCCCCTACATGTGACGCTTTAGTCACGAACAAAAAGAACACTCCCCTTATGGTAATGGTCGCAGACTGCACTCCCGTACTTTTTTACGATCCTACATGTAGGGCTATCGGTGTGGCACATGCAGGGCGTGCGGGCGCGTTTGGCAACATCGTGGCAAACGTGGTAAAGACGATGCAAAAAGAGTACGGCTCAAAGCCCGAAGATATCATCGTCTCTATAGGCTCGGCTATCGGTGTTTGTTGTTACGAAGTGGGCAAAGAGATACACGAAGCCTCACACGAAGAGTTCGGCTACGCATTTGAAAAGCGTGATGGCAGCTACTACCTTGACGTAAACAGGATCATCCTCTCACAGCTGCAAGAGTGCGGTATAAAACAAGAGCATATAGACAACAGCGGTATCTGCACCGCATGTAACACACACGACTACTTTTCCTACAGAGCAGAGGGACAAACGGGCAGATTTGCAGGTGTCTTGATGCTTAAGTGATGGATCTCTTTACATTTTCATTTAATCTTTTTGTCTCAACTCCATATGATTTATGCTGATCCGTTTTAATGATACAATTATTGAACCTCTTGTTTATTGTAAAAGGAAAATGAGTCATGATCCCGTTTAACTATCTAGGATTTGTCTTTAAACATTTCGGCTCTTATATATACCCAAAGAAAGTGTTGGAAGAGCTTTGCATCTTCTTGCAACCCTTACGTGATGAAGCATCTGTTTTAGATGTAGGGGCAGGGACGGGCATGATGAGCGAGTTCGCACATAGATGCAACTCTAAGCTGCGATATGTGGCGGTAGACCCTGCAAAGGGGATGCTCAAATATAGTGAGAAGTATATAGAAAAACACATAGCGACAGCAGAAGCTCTCCCTTTTGACGATGATAGTTTTGATGCCGTACTCATGGGAGAGTCGCTGCACCACTTTGATGACCCGGGTATCGCCATGAAAGAGATCGTAAGGGTTCTCAAAAAAAATGGAAAACTCTTTATCTATGACTTCGATAAGGGAACATTTATGGGCAAGAGCCTCTGGGCTATGGAAAAACTGCTTGGCGAACCTGCTCATTTTTATGAACTGCATGCACTGAAAAAGATGCTTGAAGAGCATGGCTTTACCGTACATGTAAGCCGCCACAAATGGCGTTACAGTGTGAGTGCAGGTTTATAAGTATTTATTTTATGCTAATACCGAGTTTTGCCAAGATATCTACAGCCTCCATATCAAACTTAGAAAACGCAAACCACTTTTTACCTAGGTCTTTCAAACTGGCTCCGATGTGATACACCTCTTTGTCATCGATGACCAAAAATCTGTCGTGTGAAGATTCAAACTTTTTCAGCTCTATTTTCGGATACTGCTCATTGTGCTTTTGCAGGTCTAAAGTCAGTTGTTTGGTTATGTTTTTAGTGTATATTTTTGCGCTTACATGTAGCTCTCTTTTTGAGAGCAGAGTAAGTACGCTTTCATCGCAGTAGTTGTCGATGAGGATGATGCTTTTTTTCGCACTTTTGACAAGCTCAGATACAAATAGATAAGCATCATATATTTGCCCGTCATAAAAGATGCCCTGTTTGGGCTTGACGGTCTCATTTTCCAAAGCGTTTAAAACAGCGTCTATCTTTTTGTCTGTCTCAAACTGTTTTTGTTCTAGCAGGTCTAGTCTTTGAAATATGAGAGCATTGTTTGTGATGAATTTTCTCATTTGTACGAAAGCTCTCATAATTTTTATATTAATCTCTATGGCTATTTTATTGGTTAATATACCAGAAATACTTGCTACTCCCTGTTCTGTAAATACATAAGGCGAACTACCGCCTAGATGTTGTTTTGAAGGTATCGCATTTTGCGATACCATAAAATCAATTTCATTTTCATCTAGTTGAAACATAAAATCATCAGGGAACCTATCAATATTTCTTTTGACCTGTTCTCTTAGCTTTATTGGCTTTACTCCATATAATTTTGCTAAATCTCTATCAAGCATCACTTGAAAACCTCGTATAGAGTAGATTTTATTATTGATAACCTCTTCTTTCATAACTGATGTATCATTCATAACCAATCCTATATGCTTTTACTCATAATGGCATGAAATGAAGTAAGTGTTTCAAAATATGGCAGAATGAAATGATTTTATAGAGTTTGTTAACTGGTCACAATTTGTGACCACATGTAGCACTTGGGGGGGAGAAGATTTGTAAAATATGTTAGTTTGGAAGAGTTCTGAATATCGAATCAGCCAGTCTACTTCCAGCTCCTACAAGCTTAGAAAGAACTCTTAACTGTTCTCTAGTTGCAATATTTTTTGTCTGTAAAGGATAATTAACACTATGGTCAATTTCTCCCCAAATTTCTTCAAAAAGTGTTCTTACTTGAATTTCACAATAAAATGGAAATTCATTGTGTGGTTTGACTAAGTAGTGAATACTAGTGTAAAAACTTTCTTTTTGTTCAACTTCTAATCCAAGCTCTTCAAAAAAAACTTTTGACTCAGGATCCCAAGTATAAGCTTTTGGTTGTTCTCCAAGAACCCAGTTTTTTTTATCAATTTGCTTCATAATGGCATTATGAATAACCGGGAATTGATCTTGATATAAATGGATAACTCTTACTCCTGCAAAATCAGTAATCTGCTCAAAAAAGTTAGTATCATTAATTTCTTCACCTTTTGTAAACTTTCGTTTCAATTTTTCTCTTAAGTGTTCTCTGTCTTTTATCCTAGCTTTTAGTGAATGAACTATAGAAGGGTTTCCAGAGTTTAATTCTTTATTTAATTGAAAAAAATCAAAAACTTGATTTTTTAACATTTTAATTTCATCAAGTTTGTCATCATAAATATTCAATAAAGTTTCTATTGATTCTATATGTGGCATATTTAATCCAGTAAACTTAATCTTGAAAGTAATTCACTAGCAAATATATGATAATTATTTTTTGTCTCATAGTAATATTGTTGATTACCACGGATGGTAGCTTGGTCTTCATTCTCAACATTTATATTTGGAACATTCCATATAGGAGTATGATATTTTTGTGCCATATTTGGTAATGTATTATGTGAATGCATAATAGCTTGACCACCAATTGGAGTTTTTAATATTTCATCCGGCACCTTATTCCAAACTTCAGATGATATGTACTGCTTGATAATTTCAGGTATTTTTATAGCATGATTGTAGTGTGCTCTTGCAAGATTCCAATCATTGTTTGTTTGAGAAGTATATCTTCTTGCATTATAAATAGTATATCCAAGTAATTTTATGTATTCTTTTGGAAATGCACTTTTCTTTTCAGCAGGAAGAAAATGCATAATCATATCAAATTCTTTTTTCCATTCTGTCAATGCACCACCTATATTACGAATTCCATACAAAGAAAAGAGATCAGGCATAGCTGGAATTATAAAACAATCGGTTGTGGAGATTACAATTTTATTCAACGCTCCTAAACTAGGAGAAGTATCCATTATTACATATTCATATCCATATTTTTCAGCGTATTTCTTAGCTAAGCTTCTTATTTCAGTGACTATTCGTATCGCTTGAGGGTCTCCTGCATATACATCACTCCAAACTTTTGAAATTTTATTTTCAAACAAGTGCATAGTAAGTCGTCCTGGAATTATTCCTAACTTGTCATTTAGTTCATACGGTTGAGAAAGATATTCTGAGTCAACTCCATCTTGAGCTGG
>JAHJGM010000064.1 GCA_018824305.1 bacterium | reverse complement strand
TATAATCATATATAGTTTAACTTTGCATATAAAAGGAAAGTTGTGAAAAAATATCTATTCTTTGCAAGCTTTATAGCTTTTTCAATATTCTTTGGCGGATGTGCGGCAAAGAGTAATTATAATGCCGGCACAAACGAGCAAATTGCAAAACAAGTGGTGGCGCAAGGCAAGGTCAATGTATTGGACGATAAAGGATTTTCTCCTTTGCATTATGCAGCGGATAACAATAGGCTCGACATCGTCAAATATCTTGTAGAAAACGGTGCACTAATTGATGCTAAAGCATCTACAGGGACTACAGCACTGATATTTACCTCTGATGGCAAAGAACCTGCGAATTTGGATATTGTCAAATATCTTCTCATTAAGGGTGCAGATATAAATGCTAAAGAAAATAGCGGACATACACCCCTTTCTGCAGCACTATATGCAAAAAATAAAGATACGGCAAAATTTCTTATAGATAAGGGTGCAGATCTTGAAACCAGAGGCTATAACGGATGGACACCTTTTTTATATGCTTCATATTACGGCGTGACGGATATCGTAAAGTATTTGGTTGAAAAAAAGGTCGATATCAACGCAAGATCTCTCACAGGTGAGACAGCACTCATCCTGGCTGCTTGGGATGCAAAACCCGATACGGTAGAATATCTGCTGAGCATAGGGATGGATGCTCAGGCGAAAAATAATCTGGGCGAGAGTGCTCTTGATAAAGTAAAGAACAGGCAAATCTACTGGAGAAGAATAGGGTCACAACAGGGAAATATATATTTAAAAGATTTTGCCAAAGTTGCGCTCTTGCTTGAAGAGGCTTCTAACTTAGGAGCAAAAGAGACAAGGCTGGCTTTTGAGAAAGCCAAGGAAAAAAATACGATCATCGCTTATGAGGATTTCGCTGCTTTATATCCTACTTCTTATCTGGCTAAAGAGGCTCTTGCATTGGCGGCTAAAAAAAGAGAAGAGAAAAGAAACGACCCCACGGCACAGAAAAAAATCCTTGACAATGTTTTGGCATACCTGAATAAAAAAGATATAGACGGGCTTTTGAATTATGCAAACTCAAATCCAGAAGTGATGGACTTCGCTCAAAACGAACCAAAAATATATCTTTTGTTTACCGGTCCTAAAGAGCTGCAGGTGGGTAAGATACTGCAGTTTAAAGAACAGGGTATCAGTGATGGAGTACTGAGTTCAAAAATAAAGAGTTTAAACAAGCCGTATAGAAAATTTTCGCTAGAAGAGATCAAAACATTGATGGATCTGGGCTGTACGGACGCTATTTTAATAGCGATGTTGGACGTTACCACAGAGTATGAAAAAGAGAACAGACAGCTAAAGGCAAATGAAGAGCTTTTAAAAAGTCAGGAAAAGATAGCAAAAGAGAACAAAAGCAATACAACGATCTATCAAGGTACGAATGTGCAACAACAACAGACCATCGGCGATAAGATCATAGAAAAAGCGACGGAACAGGCTATCGACAGTCTGATCAAAAATCTTTTTTAAAAAGATACCTGATCGGATTTTATATGGTTATAGATCTCTTTTATCGAGCTTAGACCATGTTTTATATAATATTTTGTAAGAAGATTGTTGAGCTTGTTTTGGTTAAATCTCCAAAAGTGTTTTTTGTCAAAATCGGTATGGTTCGTCATGGCAGTAAAAAGCTCATTAAAAGTAGGGACCTCATCACTGCTTTTTAAGACGTCAAGTAATATAAAGGTTAAGAGTTCTATGGATTCTTCGGTGTTGTCGTCATCTTGGAGTTGTTTATTTGGTAGAAACTGATACACTTTCCAAAGACTGAGAAGTAGAAAAAAAAGGAATGCTCCCATCATCAATGATGGGATATGTTCTTTCATTTAAACCAGCTTTTCATCTTTTCGATCGCAGAATCCAAAACACCTTCATGAGGTTTTGATTCTATACCAAAAGACTCTTGGAGTTTTGAAAGCAGCTGGCGCTGTTCATCGCTCAGTTTTTTCGGATACGTGATATTGACCTGTGCGATCAGATCACCTTTTCCGTGACCGTGGACATCTTCTATACCCTCGTTTCTAAACTTGAACTGCTGTTTATCACGTGTTCCAACATCCAATTGCAGTTTTAACTCACCCCTGAGTGAAGGGATGGTTATCTCATCTCCCGTGATAGCTTGTGTAAAGAACACCGGTATCTCTATATAGACGTCATTGTCGCGTCTTATGAAGTGTTTGTCCGCTTTGACGCTAAATGTCACGTAAAGGTCTCCGCGATTGCCGTTTTTACCTAGGTTTCCGCGTCCGCTTACTCTGAGTCTATTGCCGTCGTCTATACCTTTTGGTACATTTATTTTTACGCTCTCTTTGACTTCCGTGTAACCAGAACCGCCGCAATCTTTACATTTATCCGAGGGCATAGTTCCCTCGCCGTGACAGACCGGACATGTCTGAGAAAATGTCATAAAGCCTTGGCGTATATAGACCTGACCTTTTCCTTGACATTGGCTACATGTAGAGAGTTTGCCATCTTTTGCACCGGTGCCTTTACAGCTTTGGCAAGATTTTTTGTATTTGTAGTTTATCTCTTTTTCACAGCCAAATACCGCTTCGTTAAAGCTGATAGAGATATCTACGTTCATATCAAGAGGGTATTTGTCCATATCGGCACGTGAACGTCTTGAACCACCACCTCCGCCAAAACCGCCGAACATCTCCTCAAAGATACTGCCTAGGTCTTCAAAACCACCCATACCAGAAGAACGGCCACCGCCGCCCATTCCTTGAAGGCCCTCTTTGCCATATCTGTCGTAGATCGATCTTTGTTTGTCATCGCTTAGTACTTGATAGGCCTCATTGATAAATTTAAATTTTCTTTCAGCCTCTGTATCACCCTGATTTTTATCGGGATGGTGCTCTTTTGCAAGTCTTCTATAAGCTTTCTTGATTACAGTTTTATCTGCATTTTGGTCGATCTCTAATATTTCGTAATAACTTAAATTTTCCAAAACACTCTCTCCGTAAATTATTTAAATTTTTTTTGGAATTATAACAAAATTACTTGATGTATTACTTAGTTATTAACTATAACTTGATACAATAATATAAATTATTTCAAGGTAACTTATCGTGTTCAGACTTCCCCATTTACTTCGTTTTTTAGCTATTTTTATGGTCTCTATGACACTTTTTTTGACAGTTTTAAGATTTGCTTTTTATTCCTATTTTTCCGACCCTCTCTCACCTTTGAGCACAGGGGATTTTTGGATGTCGATCTGGCTGGGAAGCAGATTTGACCTTAGAATGGTCGTTATTATGATCGCTCCTCTTTTCTTTGTAGGTTGGATACCCTATCTCTCACCCTTTAAAAACAAAATAGCAAAATATTTTTGGCTTGGATATTTGACGATAATCTTTAGTGCATATATGTTTTTTTATGCAGTGGATTTCGGTTATTACTCTTATTTGGGGACAAGACTGGATTTTACGGCTACCAGACTGCTTATCGACTTCAATACGGCGATGGAGATGGTCTGGGAGAGTTATCCTGTTATCTGGATATTTATAGGCTATTTCTCCGTTATCGGAATATTTGCATGGCTTGTCAATAAACTTTTTTCATCTCTTTGTAAAAGAGAAAATGTTCACTACTCCATACTTAAAAAAATAGTTGTCGGATTTGCCAGTTTCTTGATAGTTTTTGCTATGGGTTGGGGAAAGATAAATCAGTATCCGCTTAGATGGTCTGATGCTTCGTTTTCAAAACATCCTTTTGCCGCACAGCTGACATATAACCCTATCCATTATTTTTTCGATACATGGAAGAACGGTCGTGTCTCATATGATGTGAACAAAGTGAGAGATTATTATGATGTGGTTTCATCATATCTGGGTGTCGTTCATAAAGATAAAGCAAAGCTTTATTTTAAACGTGAGGCAAAACCTGTTTTTACCGTAGGCAACAAGCCAAATGTCGTGATCGTTATTATGGAATCATTCGCTTCATATAAATCAAGTGTCTCAGGAAACCCGATAGACCCTTCGCCGTACTTGAAAAAATATGCAGACAAAGGGTGGTATTTTAAAAACTATTTCACACCGACTGTCGGGACTGCAAGAAGTATCTATGCGATGCTGACCTCGCTTCCCGATACGGAACTGCACGGGACATCAAGCCGTAATCCGCTTATCGTCAACCAGCACAGTGTATTGGAAGATTTTAAAGATTATAAAAAACTTTACTTTATAGGCGGTTCGGCATCATGGGGTAATATCCGCGGGATGCTAAACGAGTCTATGGATAATCTTGATCTTTATGAAGAGGAGAGATACAGTGCTCCGCGTACTGATGTCTGGGGGATCTCAGATGCAGATTTGGCAGTAGAAGCGAACAAGGTGCTGGAAAAAGAGCAGGAGCCGTTTGTGGCAGTCATCCAAACATCGGGAAATCACAGACCCTATACGATCCCTGAGAATGACCATGGTTTTAAAGTCCGTACGGATGTGCCTTTAAAAGAGGTTCAGAAGTATGGTTTTGCTTCGCTTGAAGAGTATAATTCATTTAGATTTTTAGATTATTCCGTGGGTCTATTTATGAGTGAAGCGGAGAAAAGCAAATATTTCAAAAACACTATCTTTGTATTTTGGGGAGATCACGGGATCGACGGTTATTCACAACACGTTCCGCCGGCAGAAAGTACTTCAAATCTTGGTCTAGGATCATTTCGAGTACCGTTTGTCATCTATTCGCCTATGATAAAAGAGCATAAAGTTTTTGACACGGTCATGTCCGAACTAGATGCATTGCCATCCATCGCTTCACTGGCAGGCATCAGTTATACAGCGACTACTTTAGGACGCAATATTTTCGATCCGCAGTTTAAAGACAGCCATTTTGCCTACACTATGATGAACAGAGCAAATCCTAGTTTTGGAATAGTCGGAGACGGTTATTTATATCAAACAACGGGCAAATTCGAAGGGTTGTATAAAATCGACGGCAAAGATCCTATGACGGATCATTCAAAAGAGCATCCGGAGCTTTTTAATGAGATGAAAACGTTGACTCACGGTCTATACGAGACTGCGAAATATATACCTTACTTTAACAAGCGCCAAGACGCTCACGAATAAAATATCTTAGCCAGATACAGCCCGTTTGAAGGGGCTGGTTTGAGTGAGATCTTTTTCCTGCATGCAAGTTGGTCTTGTAAATCCTCTAGAGTGAATTTTTTATCGTTCACACCAAGCAGTATCGCAACCATAAGACGTATCTGAGAACGCAAAAATCCGTTAGCCTCAAAATAAAGCACCGTTATATCTTTATACTTATATATCCGTGTCTTATAGATGGTTCTGACTGTCGTTTTGTTATCGCTGCCTTTTTTATAAAAATATTTAAAGTCATGTGTCCCTTCAAATATTTTTATCGCATCATGGAGTAGAGTCGTATCCAAGTTATCGACAAAGGTTATAAACTCATCCTCAAAAGGATTGGACTTCCCCTCTTTTAATATATATCTATATACACGTCTGATAGCACCGTATCTTGCATGAAAATCATTATCTGCGGCGGTTATTTTTCTTACATGTATGGAGGGTGGGAGTTTGAGGTTCATGATCTCTGAGAGTTTTTTAGTATCATTCCAAAACGGCGGTACGTCAAAATCGATTACCTGCCCTGTAGCATGTACCCCTCTGTCGGTTCTGCCCGAAGCTTCTATCTTTGAATCTATGCCCATAGATTTTAAAACATTTTGCAATGTCCCGTTTACGGTGACTTTTTTTTCTTGGATCTGTGAACCGTAAAATTTTGTACCGTTATAGGATATAACTGCCTTGACTTTCAAAACCTCTCCACGATCTTTTTGCGATAGAAAGTATAAGTTAAAAACAGCCATGTAAAAAAGACGACGGGGATCGTATAGTAACTTATGATATCTATGAGTCCTATCGTGGCACCGTAGTAAAGTACGATAGCTATGAAAAGGTAAAGGTAGACATACCCTTTTTGATGTCTTACATGTACGACACCGATGGCTATGACCATAAATAATGAGATGACGGGAAATATGCTCAAAAGTGTGTCGGTAATAAACATATGCCTTTTGCTATCTGCTCTGTCTTTGCTCAACCAGTAGTCAAGAGGTTTTCTATAAACGTTTAAGTCAGTTTTCATCATATCGTTAATGATCATAGTTTCATAGTTGATCTGAGTCAGAGAATCCGTTGTATAGCTGTAACCTTCTCCCGTATGCAGTTTGAGCTTCAAAATAGCATTTTGATTGATCACTTCCGCATTCTTGGCATTTATGAGGATCTCGTCATCCTTTTCTTTATTAAATAAAAAAACATTTCCAAAGGTACCGTCAGGATTGTTTTTGCCGACATATAAAAGCCAGTTCCCAAAGTTGTTTCCAAACTCTGAAGCTTTGATGTTGAACTTTGCTTCACTCTTTTTGTATGAGATAAAGTTACTGGAGAGTACCGTCGCATGGGGAAAAAGCACGAGAAAATCAAAAGCAAGAAGCAGTGCAAGAAGAGCAGCTGGCTTTAAAAGTGTCTTAATAAGAAAAGCAGGCTTGATCCCGAGTGCAAATATGACTATCATCTCATTATCGTTTGAAAGTCTGAAGAGCGTCAGTGTCGCTGAGACAAAGAAAGTGATAGGCAGGGTATAAAAAAGTATCTCCGGAAGTACGAAGATATAGAGTTTTAACATCTCAAAAAATGTCAGTTGGATAACGGCCGTGTAAGTCGCAAGTTTTATCATGAATATTACCGATGCTATGGCAAACAGAGGTAAAAATATGGATAAAAAGAGAATTGAGAAATTGTTGATGATATAGCGTCTAAGTTTATGCATATAGGTTTTCCAAATAGTTGTAGATCTGTGAATCAAAAAGATAGGTTATAAATGTCGCTAGTGCTAAAAACGGGATAAAAGGAACTCTTTGTTCCTCTGATGAACGGTTCATGACCATAAGCATAACAGGAAGAGCCAAAACAGCCGCTAAAAAGATAGCAAAGAGTGTGAGCTTGAGTCCTAAAAGTGCTCCCATAGTCGCAGCTATCATAATGTCGGCTTCACCCATGGCTTCAATGAAGGGATATCTATGATAATACTTTGTCCAAGAAGTTTCGCTTTTTTTTGCGGCTCTGTATGCAGATGATGTAAGGATATATGAGAGCGAAAATCTAAGGAGGGTGAAAGCACCAGCAAAGAGCAGGGCATTCTTAAAATTTAAAACCAGCATATCAAGAGAGTAAGCACTAAGGAGTGCAAATACAAGTGCTAAAAGATTAAGACTGTCAGGTGCCATCTTGTATCTGAAATCTATCATAGAAAGGGCTAACAGCATTAAAAAAGTAAGGGCTGTAAAAGCCGATGAAATACTGATACCCATTTTGTAAGCGATAATGAAAAATATAACACCGCTTAAAAGTTCGATGGCAGGATATTGCAGAGATATCGGTGTTTTGCAAAAGGCACATTTTCCTCTTAAAAATATCCAGGAGAAGAGCGGGATGTTATGCCAAGGTTTTAGCGGCGTGTCACATGTAAAGCAGTGTGATGCAGGGAATGCGATACTCTCGTCTTTTGGGATGCGCAGGATCACGACGTTTAAAAAAGAGCCGATAAGTGTACCAAAAATAAAAACAAAAAAAAGTTCCATTAGTTCAGCCCTCCAAATCTGCGTTCTCTTTTTGTAAAATCATTCAGGATCTTCTTGAGTTCCTCTTCGTTAAAATCAGGCCATAAGGTATCAGTAAAGAAAAGCTCTGCATAACTAAGCTGCCAAAGCAGAAAGTTTGATATTCTATGGTCTCCGCCTGTTCTTATCATAATGTCGACTTGATGTTTACAATCAAGAGCATTTGAAAGCATCTCATCTGTTATATCATTTTTTTCATTTTTAAGAGTATTGATGGCACGTAGAATCTCATCATGTGAACCGTAGTTGAGAGCCAGACTCTGAACCAGTCCGTCACAATGTTCGGTCTTTTGTTTTACCTCTTTGATGAGTTTTTGAAGTGAAGTCGAAAATGCTCTGATATCGCCGATGGGTTCAAATCGGATATTATTCTTTATATAGACTTCCATCTCGTTTTTGAGGTATTTTTCCAGAAGTTTCATGAGAAACTCGACTTCAAGACGGGGACGTTTCCAGTTCTCTGTAGAAAAAGCATACAGGGTCAGTCTTTCTATGTTCTTATGAGCGGCACAGAACTCTGTTATCGTACGTACGACTTTTGCACCTTGCTCATGTCCTTTGACTCTTTTTTGTCCCTGTTTTTCTGCCCAGCGACCATTTCCGTCCATGATAATGGCTATATGTAAGGTCTGATTCATACGTTTATATCCAAGATGGCATTCGTGTGTAAATTATAAAGCGGTACAATGTTTTCTTTGATATATATATTTGTTTTGTATTTAAAACTATTCAAATTCTCTTCCAAAAAAAGTTTAGTCGCTTTAAAAGCGACTTCCAAATTTACAGAGATCTCATCCTCTATCAGCATGATCGTTCCTGAGATCGGACCTAAATTCTCAAGTGCTGCATAGAAATCTATTTGAGACCTTTTTGTATTTTTATTGTATCGTTTTTTCATTTGAAAAAGCCCAAAATATTGCTGATACTGCAGGGGAATCGTCAGAGTATTTTGCATTAGCGAGAGAAGAAGATTGGAAACTTGAGTAAATTCATCTTTTGACGAGGCAAGAGCCAAATGTTCCAAGAGTTTACCTTTTATTTTTTCAAGCGGTTTTTCATGGGTCAATATAGCATGTAACGCTTTTGTTTCAAAGATTAAGGGCAGATTTTGCAAGTTTTTTAGCAGTGCAGGATGTTTTATCAGGTTTGATAGCGTAGGCAGAGTGTTTTGTTTTATTTCAAGCTGCGCCCAGTATTTTGAATCCTGCTTAAGAGCCGTTTCACTGCTTGCTATCAGCTCTTTTGAAGCAGTTAGGATAAGATACTTGTCCTCTCCTAAAGATTTTAAAACATCTATAGTCAGCAGCTTGATAAGTGTTTTAGCCTCATTTGGTGATATTGAAGCTAGTTTTATAATGTTTGAGAGGTCATTGACTGAAAAACTCATAACTCTTTTGCATTATCTAGTATCTGAAACGAAAGTGAGAGTTTATCTGCACGAGGCAGTGTGACTGAACTGTTTTTGGTAAGAAACTCTATTTCATTATCATCGGTTCCAAAACTTTTATCATTTGCAAGCAGATTGAGACAAACTGCATCCACTCCTTTGTTTGTAAGGAGTAAGGTTGCATTTTCTTTTGCACTGTTTGCATCCATTTCGGCTTTAAATCCGATGACTTTTATACCGTTTTTATCTATGCTTTTTAAGATATCGGTGTTTTGTTTTAGTTCCAGATTCCATGATGTTCCAAGCATCTCTTTTTTGAGCTTGCCGTTTTGCACGAAAGCAGGGATATAGTCACTTACTGCCGCTGCCATAAAAAGATAGGGCTGTTTTTGGATGAGTTCTATGGGTTTATCCGTGATGAGTGATGGCTTTGAAAGTTTGCCTTTTTTTGCGATACGAATCGAATCTGTCACAAACTCCTGCATCTCTTGGCTTGAAGCCACATCGATCTTATGCATCGCTTTTGGCAGGTCAGTGTCAAACTTCGTAGCTATGAGGTTGACGTCCGCACCTTTGCAAAACAGTGCGGTTGCAAGTGCAGATGCCATCTTACCGCTTGAAAAATTAGAAATGTAACGCACGTCGTCTATCTTTTCAACTGTACCGCCGCCTGTTACAATCACACGTCTGTCTTGCCAAAAATCCTCTTTTAACAACTCTTTTGCGATATGCCAGAATATTTCAACAGGTTCAGCCATTGCACCCTCACCGACACTCTTACATGCAAGTTCTTTAGTCTGAGTCGAGATGATTTCATAGTTCGCGATAGCGAGCATCTTTAGATTGCCCTGTGTTATCGGATTGGCAAGCATATTAGTATTTGCAGATGGTGCGATGATCTTTTTGCCGCTATATGCAAGAGCACACTGCAGAAGCATATTGTCGGCTATGGCATTGGCAAGTTTGGCTATGGTGTTCGCACTGCATGGTGCTATGACAAACAAATCTGCCCATTGTGTCGTTTTGATGTGGTTATGATCGCTTGACCAAGATTCGCTTTGTTCATCTAACACTTTGTTGGCAGAGAGTGTCTCAAAGGTCAGTGGAGTCACAAATTTCTTCGCAGCTTCGCTCATTACGACCCTTACATCTGCTCCCGCTTTTGTAAGCAGACGTATAAGCTCAAGGGATTTATAGATCGCGATGGAGCCTGTAACTCCTAAAAGTATTTTTTTATTCTGTAATAAATCTGATGATATAACCATTATTCAGCCTTATGTTATATAATAATATAGTTTATAGTGAAATGTTTTTTATAAAATAATATGAGTTGTATTTTAGCACTAAATGGCTTAATAGGTTTAATACTAGAAAATTTCTAAATTCTGTTTTTATCTTTTCACAAAAGTAAAATCCAGTTTTTCATCTTCATATATCTTGGACAGTGGAAAGAAGATGTAACATCTTAAAATAATAAGTTTTCGTCAAAACCTTGTTCGATCTACTCACTTAATCTATT
>JAHJGM010000063.1 GCA_018824305.1 bacterium | reverse complement strand
GTGATGGATTCGAACCATCGGCCACATCATTAAAAGTGACGTGCTCTACCAGCTGAGCTAACGAGACAGATTCTCACATGCTTGTGAGGGCGAAATTATATGTAAAACGGACTATTTTGTCAAGAGTTTTTGACTAATTTGTAAAAAAAAGTTTTTTATCGATTTCTAGGAGCATTTTTATTGCATACAGGGCACTTTGTTCTTGTATATATCTTCTGTCTCCTTTAAGTAAAAGCATCTCTGTTGTCTCATCTTCTTTAGTTCTGACACTTATATAAACAGTTCCGACTGGTTTCTCATCACTCCCGCCTGTTGGTCCTGCAATTCCGCTTATTGCAATGGCATAGTTTGCATAGCTGACATTTAACGCTCCATCACTCATCTCTTTTACGACTTCTGCGCTTACTGCACCGTTGTTTTCTAGTGTGGAGTGTTCAACGGCAAGCCAGTTTTCTTTTAGGATATTAGAGTAAGTCACCAGCGAACCGTCAAACATATTTGAAGCTCCGCTCTCTTTTGTAAACATATAGGCCAGCAGTCCGCCTGTACAACTCTCAGAGAAAGTGACTTTTTTCTGTACATGATGCATCTTTTCTATGATGTATGCAGGGATATTTGACGCTGCAATAATTTTGGAATTGAGCAGCTGTTTGGTCGAAGAGATGAATTGTGTTATGTTTCCGTACTTTCTGCTTGTGATATCTATGCGCAGCCACCCCTCGACTATATCTGTTATATCTATTTTGACCTCATTTGTCTGAGCAATGGGCGAGAGCAGGGCTTTTGCACTCTCTTTGTCCTCTCTAAAGAGGTGGATCGTCGCACTGGAGTTCTCATCCTCTAAGAGTATTCTTGGAAATTCGGTCAGTTCATCTACATGTAAGACGTTGATGGTGCTGTTTTTGTAGTGCAGAAGATAGGTCTGATCTTCAAATACCGTACATTGAGATGGAAGGAGCATATTCTCTTTGAGTATCTGGTTGTCTGCTGTGACCGTACATAAAAGTTTGCCCATGACGCTGAAGTTTTGTTTTGTCGTGATGATAAGGAGTTTTGTATCGACCGAGAGTTCGCGTTCAAGATGTAAGAAGATGGAGTTGTCGTTTTCAAGATAAAAGGTTATCGAATCTATATAAGATATCTTTTTATGTATCTCTCTTAGGATGTAATCTTTGAGATAACTGTTATTTGAATATTTACTGCCGACAAACAAAACATTGAACTTCATAGACAAAACCTTATAAATCTAGATGATGGATTATACCATATCATAGGTTCGTATCAGTATGTTTTAAACACTAAAAAGGTATAATCCAACGATTTTAAAATAATTATAATGAGGTCTAAATGGACTATAAAGATACCCTTCTTTTACCTACAACGAATTTTGCAATGCGTGGAAATCTCCCGCAAAATGAACCTATAAGATATGAATCTTGGTATAAAAAAGATGTTTATAACAAGATGAAAAACAAGCGTAAAGACAGAGAATCTTTCACGCTTCACGATGGCCCTCCGTATGCAAACGGGAACATCCACATAGGTCATGCACTTAACAAAATCCTAAAAGATATCATTGTAAAACAAAATTATTTTAGCGGCAAATCTGTTCGTCTGACTCCGGGCTGGGACTGTCACGGTCTGCCGATCGAGCAGCAAGTAGAGAAAAAACTCGGCGGAAAACAGAAAAAAGAGCTTTTAGAGACTTCCGAGATCAGAAAACTTTGCCGTGAGCACGCTGCATCATTTGTGGATATTCAACGTTCTGAATTCAAGCAGATGGGTATTATCGCTGATTGGGAAAATCCTTATGTCACTATGGACTTCAAATTTGAGGCAAATATCTACAGAACATTGTGCGAAGTAGCGAAGAAGGGTCTTCTCATCGAGCGTTCCAAACCTGTTTTTTGGAGCTGGGCGGAGAGAACGGCGCTGGCTGAAGCGGAAGTAGAGTACCAAGACAAAGAGGATTACTCTATCTACATCGCATTTGAACTCAGCGATGATGCAAAAGCAAAAGTCGGCATAAACGGTAAGGCGGCACTTGTCATCTGGACGACGACTCCTTGGACCATCCCCTCAAACACGGGAATCTCTGTTAATCCTGATGAGAAATATGTCCTCACGACTGATGGTTACATCGTAGCGGAAAAACTTCATGAAGCACTTCTTAAAGCAGGTGTATTAAAAGATGAAGTGGTTCAAAGTTTCGATGCGACAGTCTTTGAAAACCTCAAAGCACTCAACCCGCTAAACGGCAGAGAATCCACTCTTGTCCTTGGCGAGCACGTTTTGATGGATAACGGTACGGGAGCAGTTCACACTGCACCGGGACACGGGGAAGACGACTACCGTGTAGGTCTGAAGTATGACCTTGAAGTCATTATGCCAGTCGATGAAACGGGATGTTATGATGAAACGGTAGTTGGACTAAAACTGATCCCCAACGCAGAGGATTTCGTAGGCAAGCATATCTTCAAATCTAACGAAGCTATCATCGAACTTCTAGGCAGCAGCGTCTTACATGTAAGCAAGTTCTCTCACTCGTATCCGCACTGTTGGAGAAGCCATACTCCGCTTATCTACAGAGCGACAAAACAGTGGTTTATCTCAGTAGACGGCACACCTGAGGGCGAGGAGAAGACATTACGTGAGATCGCTTCAAGTGAAGTGGGCAAAACTGCATTTTACCCTGAGAGCGGACGTAACCGTCTAAGCTCAATGGTCGCAAACCGTCCGGACTGGTGTATCTCTCGTCAGCGTGACTGGGGTGTGCCTATTGCGTTTTTCAGAGTAAAAGCGACTGGAGAGGTTCTGTTTGACGAGAAAGTGATGAACTTTGTCGCGATGATATTTGAGCAACAGGGAAGTGACGTGTGGTACTCTATGGAGATCGCAGAACTTCTTTATCCGGGAAGCGGATACAAACCCGAAGAGCTTGAAAAAGTGACAGACATTTTAGATGTTTGGTTTGACAGCGGTTCGACTTGGAACGCGGTACTCAAATCCCGCAACTACGACGCGGGTTCTTACCCTGCCGATGTTTATCTTGAAGGGAGTGACCAACACCGCGGATGGTTCCAGTCTTCACTCTTTTTAAGTGCTGCAGTTCAGCATAAAGCGCCTTACAAAACGGTCATCACTCATGGTTTCACGATGGATGGCAAGGGTGAGAAGATGAGCAAGT
Source organism: bacterium (assembly GCA_018824305.1). Taxonomy (GTDB): domain Bacteria; phylum Campylobacterota; class Campylobacteria; order Campylobacterales; family Sulfurimonadaceae; genus Hydrocurvibacter. Next base: position 2,132 of record JAHJGM010000063.1, on the reverse strand, counting down.
CAAAAGGCAACGTCGTCGCACCTGACAAAGTGATCAAAGAGTTCGGAAGTGAGATACTTAGACTTTGGGTTGCTTCAAGCGATTTTCAAAATGACCAAAAGATCTCTGATGATATCTTAAAACAGATAGCGGAAAACTACCGTAAACTAAGAAATACGTTCCGTATCATGCTTGCAAACATCAACGATCTTGAAGAGTTGGTAGATGTCAAAGATATGGGCATCCTAGACAGATGGATTTTAGAAAAAGCAAGTAAAGTATTTGCAGATATCATGAAGAACTTCAAAGAGTACAACTTTGTCCAAGCGATGAGCTTACTCAACAACTTCATCGTAAACGACCTGAGCGGTATCTACATCGATATCACAAAAGACAGACTTTACTGTGATGATAAAAATGATATGCACAGACGTTCAAGCCAGAGCGCACTAGCACTCATCACTAAATCACTTCTGAGCATAGTCGCGCCGATACTTACATATACGGCTGATGAGATATTAGAAAACGTTCCTGCTATCATAAAAGGCGATGCGGAAGATATATTCGACCTTGAATACACTTCTTTACTTGTAGAGCCTTCAGGATTCAACGAAGCTTACATGGTAAAAGCAAGAGATGCGTTCTTTGAGATCGTCGATGCGCTGAAAAAAGAGAAGAAGATCAAAAGCACTCTAGAGGTCGAGATCTCTACAGGTTCAGCGACACTTCTTGCTATGGATGCAACAGAAGCTGAAGACTGGTTCGTCGTTTCAAGTGTAAACAACAACGATGTTACAGCTGAAGAATTTGGTCACTTTACAGTGGACGGCGATGAGTTCGTAGTCATCAAAGCAACACGTGCAAAATGTCCAAGATGCTGGAAGTTCCAAGCAGCAAACGAAGAGTGCGTATGTGAGCGTTGTGCAAAGGTAGTAAATGCCTGATTTCACTCAACCAGTCGAGATGAGTTTCATCATCGAGACCGTCGGTGTCATTTTCGTCATCATCGGCATCGGCATAGCTCTTGTAAAACAGGGGAAAAAGTCTAGAAATCTAAAGGGCTGATAACTTTGGATTTATTCATTTCTGAGACTACATGTGTATATATCATCGTAGTCTCAACACTTTTATGCCCCAATAACTCCTGAATACTTCTTAAATCTATCCCAGCTTGCAATAAATGAGTAGCGTAACTGTGACGAAAAATATGCGAAGTAACTCTTTTATCAATTTTTGATCTTACGACCGCTTGCTTAATATTTCTACTTAACGTAGCATCTAAGATATGATGCCGTCTTTGCTCACCGCTTCTTGGGTCTGTTGAGATATTGTCCATTGGAAAAATATACTGCCACATAGTTTCATATTTAGCTTTTGGATATTTTCTCTCTAACGCATAAGGGATATACACACTTCCATAACCATCGTTTAAATCTTTTACATGTAAAGATTTTACTTTTTCAACTTGCACTTTAAGCTCATCTTTTATTTTTAACGGAAGTGGAAGTGTTCTGTCTTTAAGTGACTTACTATCCCAAATGTAAATTTTGTCAAATCCAAAATCTATGTCTTTTATTCGTATATTTTGCACTTCGCTCATTCTGAGTCCACACCCGTACATAAGTTTGACAATGAGCTGGTAGATACCACTCATATTGAGAATAATATTTTGAACCTCATCTTTTGTGAGAACTACTGGGATGTGTTTTCTCTGTTGCGCTCTTAATGCCTGAATATTTTGATCTTTGAGTGATATGTCTAAAACTTGTTCATATAAAAATAAAAGAGCATTAAAAGCTTGGTTCTGTGTTGTCGGACTTACCTTTAGTTTTACAGCTAAATGAGTTAAGAACTGTTCAATTTCCAATTTTCCCATATCTTTAGGGTGTCTTTTATTGTGAAAAAAAATATATCTCTTAGCCCAACCTACATAACTTTGTTCTGTTTTTATGCTGTAATGTTTAAATCTAATTTTATCTCTCATAATATCAAGTAATTTCTTTGCCATAGTACGCTCCTGATATATTTATCATTTTGCTAAACTATTACGATTTTCGTTTGATATCTTTACAGTTTGATAAGATATTATGGATATACGTTAATAGTTCTATATAAAAACTTTACAAAAGTCTTGAATAAATATTATAAAATAT
>JAHJGM010000062.1 GCA_018824305.1 bacterium | reverse complement strand
CTCCATCTTGAGCTGGTTTTAACATAAAATGTAAGGAGCGTGTTTCTTCAAATAATGCTGTATAATCGTCTGGAGATAAAGAATCACGAGACATCTTATAATCTTCAATAAATTTGTCTTCTTTTACCCAAATGTCATGTATAACATCTTCTTTCATTGCCATAATAGTTACATTACACTGTGGATCTAAATCAAAAATTAATGTCTTATGTCCAAGTTCTGATAATGCATTAGCTAGATGATAAGTAAGTGTTGTTTTTCCAACACCACCTTTATTATTAAATATTGATATGGTCTTCACTAATTCTCCATTATTTTTTACTTTGTACTAAAAGATTGTATCATTTTTTTAGTGTAATTCTTTGTTTTTATTTATAACTTCACAACCTATTCAAACAACTTTTTTACCTCTAAACACTCTCAATAGCCCCGCCACACTCCGAACAAAACGGCAAACCTCTGATGGTCTGTTCATGACAGTGCGGGCATTCACGGTGGAGTTTGAAACCGCAGTTTGGACAGTGGTTTTTCGTGTAGTCCACTTTGACGTAACACATACTGCATTTGCTATCTGCGATGATGTTTTTGATGTTGATCCTGTTTTTTACGACCTTTCTTGCGGCTACTTTCTTTTGGATATAGTAGATGGATGCTCCAAAGGCAAGCACCACGATGCCGATGACGATGTAGTTAAACACCGCCATAAGCCCGATGCTCACGAAGAAAGCGACGATGTTAGCCAGCAGTGTCTTTGGCAGAATGTGGTAGATGAGATAGAGAATGTTCCAGATAGTCGGCAAAAACAGAAGCAGCATGATGTGAGCCGTGATGATGCGTACGATCTCTTTTTTTGTCCTTGCGTAGAAAAAGAGCGCGATGAGAAAAAGAGGGACGACAAAAGTAAGCAGTCTTGCAAATCTGTAAAACGGCTGCCAAAACTCATAACTTACGTACTGGTCGAGGAACTTCTGTCTGTTGTAATTCACGAAGCTTTCGTACTCTTTGTATCCGCCGTATGTCGTGACCGAGGGCAGAGCGGCTATCTGATCGTCTATATCTTTTGCCTCTTGTACAAGTGCTTCGTATGCAAGTTTTGCCTTATATATCTGCAAGCCGTCGGATTCATCGGCGATCTTCTCAAAAAGTCTTGTGTTGTAGCTGTTTTGGATAGTTTGAGTCTTGTTCTTATTTTGTATCTTTTGGCGTTCAAGTTTGTTTAGGATCTCTTTGTTGTCCATAAACTGCTTGTCGTTTGTGACGAGCGATATCTTTGTTCCAAGTTCACGGCAGATAGGTGCCGTCTCCCCGTAGGTATAAAGGTTTGAAAAGTCGTTGTAGTCAGCCTGCGGATAGTTGAAATGTTTTGAGCAGTTTTGCGGAAAGTAAGTATATGGCGAGGGAGATTTTCTCTCTTCGTTGCGTATGCCATCCAGAATGGCAAAAAGCAAAAATATGTCGAGTATGACAAGCAGCAGGATGGAGAGCGGACTTAACGGCTCGTCTTTGAAAGTAAGCAGCTCTTTTTTGAAGTTAAAAAATCTCATTTATCCGCCTTTGTGATTTAAGTGTAAAGATTTTAGCTCTACCTTTCTTACTAGCTACTTAAATCAGAAATCGGATATTTTTGTGTTTTTATATTAGGCTATTTTTTGCCGAAAAATTTGTAGTAAAAACCTTCTAAAAATCGTATCTTGGTTCTGCTGATGGCAAGGCTTCCTTTTGGTACTTTTCCGCTTGTGACGGTCGTGCCTGCGGCTATCATCACGTCATCTTCTATCTCAAGCGGTGCTACGAGTTGGCTGTCGCTTCCCACAAAGACGTTTTTGCCTATCTTGGTCTTGTACTTTTTTACGCCGTCGTAGTTACATGTAATGACACCCGCGCCGATGTTCGTTCCCTCGTCCACTTCGCTGTCGCCGATATAGCTCAGGTGTCCTGCTTTGACGCCTTTAAGAGTACTTTTTTTGACCTCTACAAAGTTACCGATGTGCGTTCCCTCTACATGTGAAGCAGGACGGATGTGTGCCAAAGGTCCTACGTCTGAGTCGATGATGGTAGAATCTTCGATGACGCTTGAAGATTTGACGATGGAGTTTTTGATGACACTGTTGCCCGTGATGCGGCAGTTGTTTTCCACGCTACATTCACCTTCAAACTTCACTCCCTCTTCGATGTAAATTGTGTGAGGAAGGTTCATGATGACGCCATTTGTCATCCATCTGTTTCTAATGCGCTCTTGCATGATGACTTCGGCGCTCGCTAGGTCTACTTTGGAGTTTACACCCTTGAAATGCTCCTCATCGACCAAGAGAGGTTTGATGACAAGACCGTCGTCTTTTGCCATCTTGATGACGTCCGTGAGGTAATATTCGTTTTGCGCGTTGTTGTTGTTTAGTAGAGGGATGTACTTTTCTAACACCTCTTTTTTAAATGAGTAGATGCCTGCGTTTACATGTGTGATGGCAAGTTCATACACGTTTGCGTCTTTTTGCTCCACGATGTAGCTTACTTCGTCTTTTTCTATCTTCACGCGACCGTAACCGCTCGGGTCTTTCAGGTCGAAGATGGAGAGGACGATGTCTGCTCTTGTGTCTTGGAATCCTTGAAGTGCCTCGGCAGTGATGAGCGGCATATCTCCGTTAAGCACTAAAACATGAGAGTTTTTTGGCGTAACGTTTTTCATCGCTCCGCCCGTTCCCGGAAAGTTTATATCGTCTTGTTCTATAAAGTTTATGTTGGAAAAATGTTTTTTTATCTCCGCTATCACCGCGTCTTTTTGGTGTGCGACTACGATGCTCACGTCATCGCTTATATGTAAGGATTCTTTGACAATGTGGTAAAGCATAGGTTTACCGCTGATGTTGTGCAGGACTTTTGCTTTGTTTGACTTCATACGGCTGCCTTTTCCCGCAGCGAGGATGACTATGGAGATATTGTTCATTTTATATACTTTTTCATTGAATTTTATAAGTGTGATTATACTACAATTGCATAATCAATATAAGAGGAAAGCCGTAAAGATGCAAGCAGTAGTCGACTCGCTAAGAGAAAATGGTAACCTATATAAAAAAATGATCGAGATAAAACCCTCTCAGCTGGGTGTGAGAAACAAGATACGCATTTATCACGTGACAGACAGAAGAGGGTATTTCAGTGCTATATTTGCAGTCTCTCAAAAGAGCAAACTGCTTATGAAAGATGTGAAAAAATTTGAAGAGATATACCAAAAATTTGTCATCTTCAGTGACCACAATTTCAAATACAAGATCCTTTTTGTCGATGCACCTTTATGTTCAAAAGCCAGAGCCGCGTTTGCTGATTGCGGGTGGAGTTTAGAAGATTGACTCTTTGTGACATTGGAAACACGACCTTTGACTTTTACCGCGACGGTGTAAAAGAGAAGATATTTATAGACGACTATGAACTCAAACAAAGTGACGAGAAGATATTTTATATATGCGTCAATGAGAAAGTCTCGGCAAGGCTCAAAGAGTTTTCCAACTGGATAGACCTGAGGTCTTTTATAGATATGAAAAACTACTATGCTACTATGGGGATCGATCGCATCGTAGGATGTGAAGCCCTACGAAGCGGAGTCATCATAGATGCGGGAAGTGCCATCACTGTCGATGTGGTAAAAAACGGTGTATTTGCCGGCGGATACATCTGTCTTGGCTTACATGTAAGCCAAAAGGCATACCGTGAGATATCTCCAAGACTCGACTACTCATATAACTTTGAGATAGATTTAGATAAAATACCGAAAAATTCTGGGGACGCACTTACTTACGGGCAGTTAGGACTTTTGTATCGTGATGTTATAAGTCATGGTTTGCCTGTTTATCTGACGGGCGGTGATGCCGTAAAGCTTAAAAAACTGTTTAAAAATGCTGTTTTAGATGACGAGTTGCTGTTTAAAGGGATGAAAAAGATTATGAAAAAGGCTAATTTATGCTAACGGTTGCACTTCCAAAAGGGCGTATCGCTGAAGAGACTTTAGAGATTTTTGCACAAATATTCGGCGATACTTTTGCATTTGATGACAGAAAACTGATCCTTGAGACTGAGAAATTCAAGTTTTTACTTGTACGTAACCAAGATGTTGCGACGTATGTATATCATCAAGCTGCGGACATCGGTGTGGTCGGTCTGGATACTTTAGAGGAGCAGGGACTGGATGTCATCCGTCTGCTTGACCTTCGCCGTGGTATCTGTACGGTATCTATCGGGATGAAAAAAGGCGAGAAACTTGACCTTAGCAAACCTGAGATAAAAGTAGCGACAAAGATGGTAAACATCACAAAACGCTACTTTGCAGACCGTGCCATTGCCGCAGAGATCATCAAGCTTTACGGTTCTATCGAGCTAGCTCCTCTTGTAGGACTTGCGGATATGATAGTAGACATAGTCCAAACAGGTGCGACGATGAAGCAAAACGGTCTTGAAGTGGTCGAGGACATCATGGAATCATCGACTTATCTCATAGCAAACAAAAACAGCTTCTTTGAGAAGAAAAGCGAAGTTCTTGACATCTATGAGAAGATAGAAAAAGTCATCAAAGCGGAGCAAAAGTGACCAATCTCGATCTATACGCAAAAGCCGAGCACCTCTTAGGCATAGAAGAAGCAACAGAAGCACTTTATAATCTTTACCGCTCAGAGCTTGAGGATTACAATGTCAAGACGCTTCTTGATGTTGGTTGTGGACGTGGCGGTTTTATGCGCCGTATGATTAGTGATGGCG
>JAHJGM010000061.1 GCA_018824305.1 bacterium | reverse complement strand
TTGCATTGTTGATTTACATGCTTTAACCAATCCAGAGGCAGCTTTTCAAATGCAGAAAAAGATTTTAAATATAATATATTAAGACTTCATGATGAAAAATATCCGACAGCAGTATCTGCTAATCAGACACAGCTGGCAGCTGCTGGTTATAGTAACTATAACAACGCGGGGCTTTACACGAGTGCAAAAAACGGAAACCCTATTTTATGTGCTACCTGTCATGCCAGCAATGCACTTTCAGGGACAGGTATAAGCGGTATAAAACCTTTGACAGAGTCTCTTCATACTCTGCATGCAAGTGTCACAGACCCGACGAATAATTTGACACTTGGTAGCTCAAGTGACAGAAGTGCATGTTATCGCTGTCATCCAGGGGCTACGACAAAGTGTTTGCGCGGAGCAATGGGTAAACAATCAAATATTCAGTGTCAAAGCTGTCATGGAGATATGAATGCAGTTGGAGCGCATGGTCGCCAAGGATGGTTGGAAGAGCCAAATTGTCAAGCATGTCACCAAAATGCTTTAAGATATACCGAGGCCGTTACAAATGCTACAACTGGAACATTAAGAGCATCCTTAGATAGCCGTTTTGCGACAAATGCAAATACTCCTTCAGCGGGAATCAGTATGTATCGCTTTAGTACGGGGCATGGTAATATGCAGTGTTCGGCATGTCACGGTTCAACTCATGCGATCTATCCGAGTTCACATACTGAGGATAATCTGCAAAGCATAGCGGTTCAAGGATATGCAGGTACGGTTGCAGAGTGTACGGCTTGTCACGACAGTGTGCCACAAACGACGACGGGCGGTCCTCATGGTATGCACTCGGTAGGTTCAACATGGGTGAGTGCACATAAAAGTGCCGCAAGAAATAATCTTACTTCATGTCAAAGTTGTCACGGGACAGATTACAGAGGCAGTGTCCTTTCAAAGACACCGACATCTAGAAGTCTAAACGGTAAAACATTTGCTGCAGGTCATCAGATAGGATGTTATGACTGCCATAACGGACCTAGTGGAGATTAGAGGTCAGTTACAAGAACTCTTATACGACACATATATAAGTATGTATAAAGTAAATAGAAAATGTTAAATCTTTAATTAGTAATCTTTTAAATGGATTCGTATATAATATGGGCAAATAAAAAACGCTAGGATATTTGAATGAGAAGAGGTTTTTCCCTTATTGAGCTGATGATCGTTATCGTTATACTTGGGTTATTGGCAGCTATGGTCGTTCCAAATCTTGTAGGTAAGGGTGAAGAGGCAAAACAGAAGATCGTATGTGTGAATATGAAGAGCCTTTACAACGGTCCTCTTGATATGTTTAAGGTAGATAACGGAATGTATCCTACAACGAGTGAAGGTCTAAAAGCACTTGTAGCAAATCCGGATGAGGAAAAATACCCGAACTATTCAAAACAAGGGTATCTTAAAGATGCACAGATCCCAAAAGACTCTTGGGGCAATGGCTTTATTTATGTTAATGATGAGGGCAAGATAGAACTTATCTCTTTAGGTGCTGACAAAAAAGAGGGCGGAAAAGATGAGTATGCGGATATTAAGATGAGTGAGTGTAAGTAAGTTTTGAGAAAAGCTTTTTCACTTATAGAACTTCTTATCGTCGTGTTTATCATCGGAGTTGTCTATACTCTGGTAATAACAAATTTCCATAAGAAAAAGAGTGATGAAAAAAGTTTAAATTTGTCGAATCTGCAAGAGCAGATGCGAAGCTTGAAGTATGAAAAAAGTGCAAGATTTCTTTGTCTTGATGATTGTTCTGAGTGCGAGATGATCGCAGATGGCAAGAAAGTCGCTACATATGAAAATTTCCTCGACAAGAGTGTTAAAATATATAGATTTGATGAAGCCAGAGGAATGCAAGAGATTGAAAATGATGTTTTTTTCAATGAAAACGGCATACAGGAGAGGGTCTGTTTTTCCTACACTATGGATAAAAGCGGAGTAGGAGATCAGGTTCTTGTGGCGTTTAGAAACAGAGTCTATGACTTTTCCGACTATCTAAACGGTACAAAGACCTATATTTCACTTGAAGATGCAGCATATGTCAAAAATAATCTTATACAAGAAGTGAAAAGATGATATTTAAATATCAAGGTATCGATGCTTCCGGTAAAAAAGTAAGTTCAAAACTCGAAGCAAACTCTTTGCAAGAGGTAAAAAATAAACTAAAATCATATAACATACTCTATGAGTCCATACAAGAAGACAGCGGAGCTTTTTTTGAGGGATTTAGTTTTGTTAGAAAATATAAAATCCCTTCAAAAGAGCTTTCCTCTTTATCTCGTGAACTCTCCATGTATATACGTTCAGGTATCAGTATTGTTTCTGCTTTAAAAATAGTTAAAACACACTATGAAAACAATAAAAAGATGAAGCTTTTTTTAAGTACGGTAAGTACACATCTTGATGAGGGAAAGAACTTCTATACGGCTCTTGAATCACAAACTATTGCTGTATTGCCTGAATTTTATAAAGAGTCCATAAAAGTGAGTGAAAACAGCGGGATCCTTGATGAGGTCCTATTTGAATTGTCGCGTTTTTTAAAAGAGCAGGACAAAATAAACAAAGAGATAAAAGCTGCTTTTGCTTATCCGGTTTTTATGATTGTCGTGTCACTTGCAATGATCTCTTTTATGTTGGCTTTTGTCGTACCGCAGATAACGGGTATATTTGTCAGTCTCAATCAAGAGTTGCCGGTACCTACAAAAGTCGTTATCGCCCTTGGAGATTTCTTTAATGCAAATTTTGTAAATATCATGGCTGTTATATTCATTTTGAGTGGCATCTTTATACTTTTGATGAAAAAGAGTTATAGATTTGCCTACATAGTCCATCTGCTTGTTTTAAAGTTTCCGCTTTTTGGTGAGATCTCACAAAAAAGTGAACTGGCTCGTTTTTCATATATAGCCTCTCTTCTGGTACGTTCAGGAGTGCCTTTTGTTCAAACGGTCAATCTGAGTTCAAATATATTAAACAACAATGTCTTAAAAGAAACATTCGGTGCAGCTGCAAAACAAGTGGTTGAAGGAAAATTGCTTTCAAATGCACTCAACAGCTCAAACACAAAGATCGATCATGCATTTATACAGGCTATTGCACTTGGGGAGGAAACCTCTCAACTGCAAAGTGTTCTTACAAATATCTCTGAACTCTATTTTGAAGAGAACAAAGACAAAATAGGTATGCTGCTTACACTTTTGGAACCTGTATTGATGCTTTTTGTCGGAGGAACAATCGGTTTTATAGTCGCAGCAATGCTTTTGCCAATTTTCTCTATGAGTATAAACTGATGAAATTGATGAGAAAGAAAGGTATTGCACTTCTTATCACTTTACTTTTTATTATCGCTATCACGGCATCCATCACTCTTGGACTCAAACAGATAAATGATGCTTCAAAACAACTTGAAGGGCAGAACTTCATCTTTCAAACAAGAGTGATCTTGGATGATGTCTTAAACATTATAAAAAACTCATCAGAGATAAACACCATAATAAAAGATGACTCAGAAGTCGAGCTGAATAATCTCATATCGCAATTATCGTTTGTTCCGCTTCAGATCGAAGGCTTACATGTAAACATTAAAGTAAAAAGTGTAAGAGGAAAGTTTAATCTAAACGATCTTGTAGACAGCGAAGACAAAATTTATATATCAAGAGTAGAAATATTAAAAGAATTTGTGAGTAGATATCAAATAAATAGCAATTTTATAGACTTATTGTTAGATAATATGGGGAAAACTAAAGAGGATATCTCTTATAATAGCGCTATATTCAATGACAATCCAATATTGTTTAGAGATTATATCACTTCATTTAAACATTTTGACAAGATAGCCCGTTATTATGAAAAACGATATAACGATGACAGTATAAAAAATATCGACTTTGACAAGATATTTTATTATAGTTCTCAAAAAGGAGAAGCTATAGACCTTAATTATGCAACACCGGAACTCTGGCAGATGCTGTTGGGTGTCGATGATGCAAAAGCCAAGTCACTCTCAAGTGCAGGTGGGGGATATACTAAAGTAGATGATCTTAATTTGACGGATATTGAAAAAGAAAGACTTGCAAAGTTTAAAACCTCTTTTTTCGAACCTTTTTTAGACGTAGAAGTTGAAGTTAACAGGGGTGAACAAAGTGCATATATTAGCTTTGAATATGACATAAAAAGTAAGAAAGGATACAACTTTGTTTACGAACTTTAAGCAAAAAACTGCAACTGTTTTTTTAGATCCTTCTCTCAAACCTTTACATGTAAATGGTCCTGTCAATGTCATACTCTCTCCGTCTCTATACTGGTTTAAGAAAATATCATTACCTGTAAAAAGTGTAAGAGCCATGAACAAACTTCTTCCATCTGTTTTTGAAGATATGCTTCTTGAAGGAAACTACAGTTACAGTGCATATAAAAACGGTGAGGATTTTTATGCTTTTGCTTACGATGACAAAGCGATCATCAAAGCCATAGCCGATAAAGGGATCTCATTAGCTGATGTGGCAGGTGTTTATTTTGCACAAAGCGAGCTGAATCAAATTTCTAAAAGCGTTGCTCTTGATGAAGATAAAGCTTTATATGTAAAAGATGGAATAGTGATACTTGTCCCTTTGTATTGGACACAAGAAAGTGCAGATCTTAATCTAAATGCATTGACACTTTCAAAGCATAAAATTGTTTTAAAAGAGTATGGACACCTCGTCGATAACTACAATCTCTCCAAGATAGCAGCTATTCTTCTTATTTTTATATTTATAGTTGTCGGTAAATATATCATCACTTCTCAAAAAATCGAGGAGACAGAGTTACAAAAAGCGCAACTTTTTAGTAAGTACGACCTGCAACCCACGATGATGCAAAACAGATCGATATTAAATTCATATAAAAAGATATATGAGAAGCAAACAGCGCTTAGAGAAAATATCTCAAAAATCCTTTCATTAAAACTGCAACCGACTCAAAGATTAAGTTCTTTAAAGTTAAAAGATAATCTTCTGAGAGCGAGTTTTGAAGTGCAAAATAGTGCGGATATAAACACTCTTATTGAAAGTCTCAAAAGAGAGAAAATAGATTTTAAAACGGATGTTATGGATAAGACACTCCTTGTAAAGGTATCATTGTGAACCGTATAAATCCGATCTATATCTTACTTTTGCTTGTTATACTTTTTAGCTTTTTTTACTTTAAGTCGGTCAATGCCAAAGAGGAATTAAGTGCTACAAAAGATGAATATAAAGAGATCTTGAAGATGGCTAATGAACTAAGCTCTTTGAAAAATATCTATGACAATAAAGCAGTGCAAAAAGCTTCACTGCAAAGAATACTCAAATCATCTAAAATCGATGTGATACAACAAGAGAAAAAAGATTCCATACTTTTAAGAGTAGACAATATGGACTATAGCTCCTTAAATATCTTGATGGACAGGGTCTTAAACGGTTCTTTTAATATAACAACACTTGAGATAAAAAAAATCAGTGATGAAAATGCAAATTTGCAGATGGAAATAAAATGGTAAAAAAGATAGCTCTATTTTTCATATATTTTCTCTTCTTTTTATTAGCAGTTGTATATTTTGCTCCAAAAGAGGGTCTTTACTACCTTTTAGAGCAAAAACTAAAGCCTTACGGTGTGGTAGTAAGTGATGAGAAGATAAGAGAAAATGGATTCACTTTACGACTTGAAGACGCGGACATCTACGTTCAGTCTATAGAGAGTGCAAAGATATCTAGCATTGATACTTCACTGTTCCTTTTGTTCAATAGAATGAAGATCAAAGATGTAAGGCTCAATGATATATCAGCAGCATTCATGCCTACAAAAATCGAAGAGATATCGGTAAATCATAGTATCGTCAATCCTTTGGTCTTACATGTAAAGGCTTATGGAGATTTTGGAGAGATTGATGGAAAAATCAACCTTTTAGGCAAGCAAGTGCGAGCAGTGCTTAAACCCTCAGGAATTATGCTTCAAAAGTATCAAAATACACTTAGGTTGTTTGTGAAAGATCAAAAAGGGGAGTATATTTATGAAAAAAATATCTAACTCCTTTTATTTTAATATTATGACAAAACTTTTGATCTTGATAGTATCGGCAAATATCATCTCTTTAGTCCTGCAATGGTATCTTCCTCATAATGGCATAGAGATAGAACAAAAAAAAGATTATCACTCAAACTATATGAGAGTTGATTTTAAAAATATGTTAAAGGCAAAACAGACACAGGCAAATGGCGGGGATACTAGTCAAACAAACAGTATTGGCATAGAAGATATCATTTTAAAAGGTCTGTATGGAAATAAAAACAGAGGTTTTGTCATCGTATCTATGCGCTCAGATCCAACTAGGACAAATATTGTCGGTATAGGAGAGTTCTTTAATGGATATATGTTGAAGTCCATAGAAAACGATAGTGCGATCTTTAGTAAAAACAACCAAGATTATGCTGCATATCTTAAAAAGATAGACACTACAAAGTTTTTAAACAGTGTTGTCGATAAAGATGGCAAAAAGGAGATCGCTCGTTCTGATATCGCTTATTTTATCAACAACCCTTCGGATGTTTGGAAAAACATATTAATCGAAGATGTCAGAGAGGGCATAAAATTAAAAGGTTTTAAAGTAACAAAAATAGTACAAAATTCTATTTTTTCAAAACTGGGATTGCTCAAAGGCGATATCATCATAAAGGTGAATAATAAGGATTTACATTCATATAATGATGTTTTGAATGTATATAAAAATATCGACAAACTTTCTGCAGTGCAGTTGGTCGTGAAAAGAGATAATCAAGAAGTGGAGCTGGTATATGAGATTAATTAGATTAATATTGTTGGTGAGTGTCTTAATCTTTAGTTTAAGTGCGAGAGAAAAGGTAAACGTTAATCTTTCCAACGTAGAGATAAATGATTTTGTGAAACTTATATCTAAGATAACCAACAAAAATATACTTGTAAATTATAAACTTACGGGTGAAGTCAACTTTATAAGCAGTACTCCTATTTATGACGATGAATTATTGGGAATATTGATCTCTGTTTTAGAATCAAAGGGCTACACTCTTATTCAAAACGGCTCTTTGTATGAAGTGGTACGTTCGGCAGATGCTTCGCAAAGTAATGTCAGGGTCGTAGATAAAGATAAAGGTCTAAGCGGCAGTCTTATGGTGACACAGGCGATCAGCATAACGGGGGAAAATGTAGATATAGTAGCTTCAAAAGTCAGGTACTTGATCTCAAAGACCGCAAAGCTTATCACGATGAAAGAGAGCAACACGCTTTTGATCACGGATTATCCAAATAATATAAAGACGATCAAGAAAGTGATAGAAGAGATAGATACCAATAGCAGTAATATTGTTAAAATAGTCCCTATAAAATATACCGAGATAAAAAAATTGCAGGCAAACCTTGCAAATATCGCCAGTTCCATTTTTAACGATAATATCGATAATGAGAAAGTAAAGATCATTCTTGACGACAACATTAACGGTTTACTGCTAGTAGGCAATCAAAAAAACGTAGATATATTGAATGAGCTGATAGGAAAACTTGATGTAGAATCAGACGGCAGTAAAACCGTTAAGATTTTTGAACTAAAAAATTCTGATGCAAAAAACGTATCCGATAGTTTAAACGACATCATAGCAAAACAAACTTTTCCGGATCCTGATATGAAGCCAAATATCTCTATGAGCAATGAGATCAATGCTGTAATCGTAGTGGGTCAGCCGATTGTCATAGAGGGCATAAAATCCATAATAGATGCACTTGATAAAGAGAAATATCAAGTGTATGTTCAAGCTAAAATCATACAGATCAATAAAACAAATACTGAAAATCTTGGTATCAAATATGGTTTTTCAGCAGGCGACGTCTCCTCTAGCGGACTTTATGCAATGAGTGCAAATTTCGGCGATAAGACATTGACTGATACAGCTGCTGCGAGTATCGCTTCGTATCTTGGAAATATAGGAAGCGGAGCGAAGAGTGCGTTTGCTCTTGGTGCGACTCTGGATTTTCTACAGACAAACGGTGCATCGAAATCCTTATCAAATCCCTCTATCCTTTGTGTAAATAATAAAGAGTCATCCATTTATGTCGGAAAAACAATATCTGTATCGACAGGGACTATATCCTCAGCAACAGCCGGTGCTGCACTGACAAGCAGCTACAAACGAGAAGATGTGGGCCTCACGCTAAAGATAAAGCCTCGTGTCTCTTCAAAAGAGAAGGTCACATTGGATGTGGAAGCCGTGCTGGAAAATGTTTTAGATGACGGCAGTAACAATGCAACACATCAGCCTGTGACTTCAAAGCAGGAGGTCAAGACAGAAGCGATCCTCCGCCACGGCGAAAGTATAGTCATCGGTGGTTTGGTAAAAAGCTATGATGTCATAAGTAAGACAAAGGTTCCGCTTTTAGGAGATATCCCGTGGATAGGAGAGTGGCTTTTTTCATCGACTTCAACATCGACAGAGGATGATAACATTGTAGTTTTATTAACTCCGTATGTCATAGACAACAGCGAAGAACTTTCAAAACTGCAGCAAGACCTGGGAATATTAGAAAGAATACAAAAAGATTATAACGATAAAATATTTGCAAAGATCAGGAAGGAAAGCAAAGAGAACGGCAGTGATGAAACAGGTGATGTTAATGAAACCAAGACAAGTGTAAATATATTCGGTGAGAAAAAAGGCAGATGATGCTTACTTTGCAACCGCTTCACAATTTAAAATTAGAGATATTTGAACCAGAGGATGTCATAACTGAGTTAAGTGTAAAGAACTATCTGCTTTTTAGTAGATTAGACGGAGAGATCGCGGCATTTACAACTGAAAGATATCTCATAGAAGCTACGAATTTTCATACGAAACTTGACTCTTCCTATCCTTTACATCTTCTGGATGAAGATTCTTTTGACAGACTCTATAACCGTTTCTTGGAACTTCGTACAGATAAGACTATAGAGACGATGCAAGAAGACTCAGGCGAGATGTCAGATGGCGGAGAACTCTCTCTTACAGATTTTTTAAGGACATCTTCTGACATCCTTACAAGTCAAGAATCGGCACCGATCATAAAGTTCGTGAATGCTCTTTTTTATCAGGCTATTAAAAAACGTGCTTCGGATATACATATTGATGTTCAGGAAAACAAGGGAGAAGTGAGATTTCGTATAGACGGAATGCTTATAAAAAATGCAGATCTTGATAAAAAGGTAGTAAATCTTATCATCAGTCGTATTAAAGTTATCTCAAATCTGGATATCTCTGAAAAACGTGTTCCCCAAGATGGACGAACTCAGATTAAGATCTCAGGAGAAACTTTGGATATTCGTGTCTCTGTACTTCCTACCTTTTACGGTGAAAGAGTCGTTATGAGGATACTTATGCAGAGCTCACAGATTCCACAGATAAACGAATTAGGGTTTGATGAAGCACTTATTGGCAATGTGAAAAAGCTTCTCCGCCTTTCACACGGTATCATTTTAGTTACCGGACCCACAGGAAGCGGAAAGACGACATCTCTTCACTCTTTTTTACGGGAAGTTGAGTCACCTGAGAAAAATCTTCTGACAGTGGAAGACCCGGTAGAGTATAAGAGCGATAAAATAGCACAGATTCAGGTCAATGAAAAAGTGGGACTCACCTTTGCCACAGCCCTTCGCTCCATACTGCGTCAAGACCCGGATGTCATTATGATTGGTGAGATACGCGATGAAGAGACTGCTGCTATAGCCGTACGCGCTGCACTTACAGGACATTTGGTGTTTTCTACGTTACACACAAACTCAGCTGCTGCTACAATATCAAGACTTACAGATATGAAAATCGAGCCGTTTTTGATCTCATCATCACTTCTTGGCATCTTGGCACAAAGATTGGTCCGTGTTCTTTGTGATGAATGCAAAGAGGAGGATGTGATAGCAGAAGAGTTTGCAAGCGACTATGCCATCGAGGCAGGAAGCAAGATATATAAAGCATGCGGATGTAAAAGTTGTAACTACAGTGGATATATCGGACGCCGTTGTATTGGTGAACTCTTGGTGATGAACGATGAGGTAAAAGATCTGCTAAAAACTACGACAGATGAACATACGATTAAAACGACTTTGGAACAAAGCGGGTTGCAGACTATCTCAAAACAGCTTCGTATAATGCTGCTTGGAGGAGAAACATCGCTAGATGAAGCCATTCGTATCGGGCTGGGGCATGCATAGTAAAAGAGCAGCTTTTACTCTTATGGAGGTAATGGTCTCCGTTATCATTATCTCTATAGTTATTATGGCACTGCTTCAGATGCACGGCAACTCCACAAACCTTTTTACAAATATCAAAGAGAAGTTATATATAGGATTTCTTTCCTCTTTTTTTATTGCTAATCCAGATTACGGATATGAAAAGAAAACTGTTTTGGCGGATGAACTTCTTAAAGATTTTGACATCGATGACGACTTGAGAAAGAGACTCAAAAGTATGAGGTTGGATATCGACTATCGGCAGTTAGAGACAATAGATCTTTCTAAAATAGATGATAATGAGACAAATTCATCAAATGGCTTACTGTTTTACACAGGTAAGACGATTATCAAAACCAATGACTCTTCAGTATCATTTTTTCGCATTACTACAAGAAGTGCAAAATGAGAAAAGCTTTTACTCTTATAGAGATGATGGTGTCTATAGTTATCCTCAGTGTTATGATGCTTTTTTTATATCAAAGTTATGCTTCTCTTAACAGTTCAAATGCCCTTTATAGGACAAAAGTAGAAGATATAAAAACGATTGAACTCAAAAAAAAGATCATCTTTTTGGATTTTTCTCTGGCACTTTTTGCAAGTGATAAGATCATTAATAAAGAAAAGAATGAAGACATAGTATTCTTGCAGTCATCAAACTCCATCCATCAAAGGTTCAACCCATACATTACTTACATAGTAAAAGAGAACAAGCTCTATAGACTTGAATCACTAAAAGAGTTGAGTGATCCGCTGCCTGCTGATGCAGAGTTTGACGCGGATTATTTTGGAGAGGTAAAGAGTTTTAGAGTCTACAAATCTAAAACTACATATCTTATCAATATAGATTTTAAACAGAGTGATGCTGTTTTGATGAAAGTAAAAGGGCTAAACGAGCTTTAATATCTCATTTTTTATCTCTTTGAAACTTCTACCTGAGTGTTTATATTGGGCAGCTTCCAGTTCATCTATATATTTTATAAGATGGGACTCTTTATAGTTTTGCAAAAGCACTAAAATAAGCTCTTTTGCTGTTTTTGCATCTTTAATATCTTTAAATTTTTGTTTTTTTGCAGACTTTTTAAAACGTATGTCTGAACTCAGTTTTGCCGTTACAAATCCGGCTAAAAATATGAGCGAAGCGATGAAGATATCTTTTAGGGTAGTGAAATCATAATCTTTTTCTTGCGGGAACTCTTTGTCATCGACAAGCGTAGATGGGTCGATGGAAGAGACTTTGATATCATAGCTCTCTGTTTTTAGCGTGTAGTATCGGTTGTATTTGGGTGAGTAAGCTTTGATTATTAATGAGGGAATAGTAAAATCTTTTTTTGCTACAAGTGCGTATGAAAATTCGCGTTTTATCTCAGAACCCTCACTTTTGTTCTTGAGAATATCATCGGAGACTTCTGAAAATATTGTCACATCATCTATTTTTTTTAGAAGGTCAAACTCTTTTTCATTGTATCCTACGCCGCTTAATGTATATCTTATATTTGCAGAACCGTAGCTGTTGACATTGGTGCTTTGTATGTTTGAAGTTATGCTAAAATCTCCTACCAGCTGGACATCTTCTTTTAATGGCTTTACATGTAGACGTAAAGGTTTTATCTTTACCTTTGTATCTGTCGTGTCTATCCATTTGACGTTGTTTCTTCCGCCTGTATATATCTGTGCAACGGCATCGTCACTTGCGACTTTTATAGTAAAGTCAAACTCCACATCGATCTCTCCCTCTTTTAGCGGAAAAAGCAGATATTTGAAACTTGTAGTCTGATTATGATAAGAGATTTTTTTAGTATTAGTGTCTAAGAGTGCTATCTCGTATTTGTCGCTTTTTTTTGGCTCCAAAAAGAAAAACATCTCATCCGTATGATCTTTTTGCAGAGCCGTAAAGGTGATCTCGACCGCTTCTTTCGTGTAGACATCTTTTTTGTTTGAAGTAAGAGAATAGGTCGCTAGATCCGCAGACACTATCAATGGGAAAATCAAAAATAATAGTATCTTACCAAGGTTCTTTTTCATCTGTGTATCCTTTGTTTATCATCTCGTATGAGCGGTAGCCCATTTTGTATTCATTTTTTTGCGATTGTTTCTCTTCATTTTGTTCGGCTTTTTTTGTATCGCCTTTTTTGGCATCACTCGCTCCGTTAGAACTTTCCCCTGCTTGGCTGTTGGAGTTGCTTTTGCCTCCACCCTCTTTTTTCTCATCCTTTTGTGTGCCTGTTTTTTTGGAACTGTTCTTCTTGGTCTGTGCATCTTTTGGCGGTAGCATATCTACGATATTAACACCTGTTCTTAGATGCAACTTTTGTAAAAGCGTCAGGTTGAAAAGAGCATCCTCGTCTTCACCGAGTGCCAAAGCCTGTTGATAATAAACCTCCGCGCGGTCATATCTTTTTAACTTAACGGCACATCCAGCCATATCGTAAAATATTTTCTGTTTTATCTCTTTGGAGCTTGTTTGTATCATATCAAAATACTCCAAGGCTTTTTTGTAATGTCCCGCTTTGTAGTAGGCGGTTGCGATATTAAAGTAGCTTTTAACGCTTGGCGTGACCTTTTGGAACTCTTTGGCGGAGTCAAGATATCTTTGCTCTTTAAAACTCTCATCTGCTTTTTTAAGATGGTGAAAATCAAGCATATTCGCATCTGAGGGGTTTGGCAAAAAGAGAAACGGTATGAGCAGATACAGTTGATGCAGTTTCGTCACAGTGGCAAAAAAGAGAAGAATCGCAAAAAGAAGCGGAATGAAAAAAAGCTCTCTGTAGCTTTTTACTTTTACACTCTCTTTATTGGATTTAGCGCTTTGTGAACTGATATCTTCTGCGAGCTCTCCTAAAGTGCTTGAAGATTCCAGTTCATAATATTTCCCGCCGCATTTACCTGCGAGATCTTCTAAAATAGGGTTGATGCGGGAGATGACGAGCGAACTGTATTGGTCTTTGATGTATCTTCCATCTTTTTTAAGTGCAGTCCCATTTTTTGATGCAGATGCCACAATGTAGGGGATGATGGAGTTTTTCTTGCAGATGCTTGCTAATACGTTCAGATCACTTTCATCGCCGCCATCGCTAAATATGATGAGGTTCTTTTTATTGTGTGAACTCTTTGCAATTGTGCTGAACAACTGTTTTAGGTTTGTACTTTTTGTCAGTATATACTCTGGATTGAGTGCATTAAGCGCGTTCATACTTATGGCCGTATCAGTCGTTGGAGGCGAGATAAGCAGAGCATTTGAAGTAAAGGCAAAGATGGCAAATCTATCTCTTGGATGAAGTCTGATAAGCTCTTTTATAGCCTCTTTGGCTGCTTCGTATCTTGTGGGTTTGATGTCATCAGCCTGCATCGAGTAGGAAGCATCAATGGCTATGATGTAGTCTTTGGCATCAAACTTCTGATCTACAGCCGAGTTTTCAATCACGGGACGGCTCATCGCAATGAGGATCAATCCAAGTGTAAGATATAAGAATCGTATCTGTCTGAGAGTGCTTTTTTTATCTTCTAAAGTACTCTCTTTTATGTTTTGCATCCCTCTTTTATACATAAGATAAAGCGGAACAAGTGCAATGATGATAAAAGGGTAAAGAAATGTCACAGCACATCCCTTTTTCGCATCATATACAGCAAAAGGAGTGCGGCTAAGAACAGCGGATAGATATAGAGTGGATGTTTGTTCAGATAGCTTTGCGAACGAATCTGGCTTGGTTCAAGGTTGTCTATCTCATCATAAATGTCTTGCAGTGAAGTTGCATCTGCTGCGCTGAACATCTTCGCACCGGAGTCTTTAGCGATAAGCTTTAAAAGTTCCTCATCAAACTGTCCCTGTTTTCCGATGCCGATAGTATATATCTTGATCTTCTCTTTTACCGCGAGACTGAGTGCGTCTTTTGGAGAGATGCTGCCGCTGTTGTGGTAACCGTCGGTCACGAGTATCATCACCTTTTCTTTAGCCTCTCCCATCTTTAAAAGGCGCGCTGCATTGGCGATTCCCTCACCGATGGCCGTATTTTCTCCTGCGATGCCCACATCCAAAAAGTTTATAAGATATGCCACGGCATTCATGTCATAGGTTAGCGGAACACTGGAGTATGCGTATGAGCCAAAGATCGTCACTCCCACATTATCATCAAATCTCTCCGCGATGAATTTTGAGATGATCTTTTTGAGTACGTCAAACTTGTTATCTTCGGAACTCTCTTTATTAAAGCCGCTCTCACCCATGGAACCGCTTGCATCAAGCACAAAGACAAGATCGCGCCCTTTTCTTTGATGACTTGACTTGGAATCGTAGCTGATAGGCGACGCAAGGGCTGTGACCATCAGTGTCAAGATAAGGGAATAGAGCAGTCTATCTCTGTTGAACCAGCCGATTTTCAGGCTAAAGAGATTTATATGGGGAAAGATGATCCTTTTCAGGCTTGCGGGGCATTTGTAGATACAAATGATAAGCAAAAGCAGGGCAAATGCATATGGGTTTTCAAACTCAAAATGACTCAAAGTTTTTTACCTGTTAGCGTATAAAAGTTTTAGGTAAAGCGTGATGTAGGAGCTGTAACCGACTTCACTAAACTCCAAGATTCCATTTTTATTGTAAATGAACGTAGTAGGAAAGCCTGCGACTTTAAAAAGTGAAGCGATATTTCCGTTGTTATCATTGATGACTTGAAATGAAAGCTCTTTCTCTTTTAAAAACTCTCGGATTTTTTCTTCATCGCCGGAGTTTTCCACGATGGTGATGACTTCAAATTTTTTTGAAAGCGAGTCAATAGTAGAGTTTTCCATCTTACATGTAGGGCACCAAGTAGCCCAAAAATGGATAAGAAGAGGTTTGTCACTCTTTACATGTAGGGATGAGTCGAATGTTTTTCCCTCTATCGTTGTAGCGATAAAAGAGGGCAGTTTTTTATCATCTTGTGATGGAGATTTTATATAGCTCAGTACGTTGCTGAAAACAAAAAGAAGTAGAGCAAAAAGTGCTACCTCTTTAATGATCTTTTTAAAACTCCATTTTTTCATCAGTCAACTAACACATGTCCGACGAATTTACTCATATTGTCGAGTATCTCGCCGCCGCAGCGGTAACCAAGACCACAAGCCTCATAGGCAAAAAACACTCCTGCCTGATATTTATTGCCACGGACATCTTTAGGAAACTCGACATACTCCTGATAGACCTTTTTATAATTCTCATAAGGTCCCTCATTTGCTTTTAATGTTTCGCCATTGCTTGAAAGTATCTTCGTATTTGCACCCTCACGTCCAAAAACAGGCTTTTCGACACACTTCACATCCAAAGGTGAAAAAGATGTTTTTAGCAGATACGGCGAGTCTGGGAATAGGTCACACAATATCTTCATCATCCCTTTTGACTGAAAAAGCAGTGTATAGGGAGGATTTAATAGTATCGCTTTTTGCTTTTCCATTATATTTGTCAGTATGGTCGCAAGTTCCGGTTCATCATGGGCGATGTCTTCAAAAGGGTATAGCTTAAACCAGTATTCATAAGGATTGTCATGTGCATCACATATCTCGTCATCACTGAATTTGACATTTTGGATAAACTCAAATGTTGTTGCAAATCCTGCATCTGTAGCTATTTGTTGAAGCAATCTTGTTGTCACTTCCTCTTCACTATTTCCCTCAATGGAAGAGAAAAGTATCTTCCAGCCATCATAAAGTCCATTAAATTTCTCAGGGTCATCAAAGAGTGTGATAAGACGGCGAAAATTATTACGTAGAGCATCATACACATTGTTGAACTGCTCATCCTCATCCATATCGTTGTACTTTAAGAGTGCCCATTGAAGCAGGGCAGTCTCAAAAAGCGATGTAGGCGTATCGGCGTTGAACTCGATGAGTTTTATCGGTTGACCGTCGATACCGCCTGCAAGATCAAATCTTCCATAGACGTGCCAATGGACATCGTTTTCCCAGCTTTTTTTGATCATATCTGCAAGATTAAACGGGATGCCAAGCTCAAAAAACAGGTTGTTCTCAATCACAAATTCCGCTGCTTCTGAATACATATCATACAGTTCATTGACAGCTTCATAGTAATCCTCAGCTTCAGTGTGACTCACTTCGACGAGCTTGTCGCTTACATATTTACTGCCATCACCATCTGTGTGCCAAGTAAACCCGATCTCTTCAAGTGATTTGTCATCGATTGGTTTTATATCTCTGAGAGTTATCATTATTATCCGCCGTAGCTTGTATTTTTATATGTAGAACTTCCGCTGCTGCTTCCGCCGAAGAAACTTTTTTTAGCGGAAGATCCGCTGCTTTTTGAACTGTATGAACCTGCACTTCTGTGATACGCCGAGCGGTTGACACTGTTTGCTTTGTTGGCAAAGTTGGAGTTGTTCATCAGTGCATTGCCTATCATGTTTCCAAGAAGACTTCCCGCCGCTACTGCAAGGATCGTCCCCGCAAGACCCATACCTTCACCGCTGCCCTCATGGTTGAGTTCAGAACCGCCGTTTTGAAACTTGTCATACTCTTGAGCTGCAAGTGTTTTCATCTCAGCTTCACTCATTACGCGTTCTGTGACATTGCCATTGGCATCTTTTTCTCTGATGATAGCACGGCTAGGTCCATCTGTAGGCATCTCTTCGACTACAACGTATTTTCCGTTTGTAAGCTGCTCTATGACCAAAAATCTGTTTTTTTCCTGTTGCTGCTCTTGTCCCTGTGAACAACCGCTTAGAACACTCATCATTACAAATCCGGCACTTCCCAGTGCGACACCTTTGGCCAAACTACTTATATGTTTCATCTTTTATATCTTCCTTCTTAAATTTCAGCATCTTGTTTAACTCTTTGTCAAAGAAATATATCTCTTTTCGACCGTTATAGTATATATCTCCGCCATAGACATATTTGCCTACATGTAAGGTGGCGTTTTCCTGCATAAGCATCATCTTTGCGACACTCTCTCCGACTGCTGGGATAAGCGGCAAAAGAGATAAAATAAAGAGAGACGAAATTATAATGGCAGATGCTTTTATATTATCTAAATAGATAGACAGCGCTCCGATTATAAGTGAAGATAAAGCATACAAAAAGAGACTTTGATGGTCTGCAAAAAGTATGTTGTAGTAAAGGTCTATCTCATACTTTTTGATATAGTTTTGAAATATCCCCAAAAAGATAAAAAAATCGTAGATAAATGTAAAAAAAACACCTGTTAAAAGAGCTTGTAAAAAACGTATCATCGAAGCCTCCTGGACTTAGCAGAGTTGATCTTGTAAAGGGATGATGGAGTCACCTCTTGAAATCCTCTTGCATCTTCTATGATTATATCGCTTTTTGTTAAGCAAAACTCTTTATCAAAACGAGATCCACTTTTATTTGCGGATGTTGAGTATAACCATGAGAATTTTTTTATAACTCTAAGGTGCAAGGGGTCTTTTACGATCCTTGAAGCTCTTTCTTTTATGATAAAAGTCGTCTTAGATGCTCGTCTGACAAAGTTTTTGTATTTTTGAGGGACTCTGTTTCCATCATTTTTAAACTCTTTAAACGATGGGTAGACTTTGAGAAACTGTTTCGCAGGTGGACGAGATTTTAACTCTTCAAGACTCTTAGCATCGGTGGATAAAAATCCAACAGTCGTATCTGTTTGAGCTAAGAGTATGGACATTTTAAGCTAAGAATTCCTGGAGTGACTGAGGTTCATTCCATGCACTGTTGATTTTCATCTGTGAAAGAGCCGCTATCATAGCACGGGTCGCACTGAGTGTCGTAAAGTACGGGATGTTACGGCGAAGAACCTCTTGACGGATCACAATAGCATCTTTTTTAGATGTATTGTTGTCAGATGTATTGATAGCCACCGTGATCTCTCCATTTTTCATGCTGTCTTCGATATTTGGACGCCCTTCAGAGATCTTTAAAACAGTCTCACAAGCAAGTCCCGCAGCATTGATGATCTGAGCAGTTCCGCGAGTAGCAACAAGTTTGAAACCATGCTCGATAAGACCCTGTGCGATCTCAGGCGCATGCTTTTTATCCATATCTATGAAAGATAAAAATGCCGTTCCGCTTGTTGGGATCTTGTTGCCTGCTGCAAGCTGCGCTTTTGCGAAACTGATGCCGAAGTTTTTACTGATACCCATGACCTCACCAGTAGATTTCATCTCAGGGCTAAGAACAAGGTCAGCACCGTAAAGTTTGTTAAATGGGAAAACCGCTTCTTTGACTGCCACATGATCTTTCAGTCTTGGTTTTAAGACACTGTTTTCATACATGACAATATTGAACTTATCATAATACTTCAATGAACTTCTTAGTGTTTCTCCCATCATAACGCGAGTAGCAACTTTTGCAAGAGGGATGCCTGTAGCTTTAGAGACAAACGGCACTGTACGAGATGCACGAGGGTTTACTTCGATAAGATATATCTCACCCTCATAGATTGCATACTGTACGTTCATAAGACCGCGTACACCAAGACCTAGAGCGATAGTCTTCGTCTGCTCTTCGACCTGTTTGATCAGTTCATCGCTAAGATTGATAGGAGGAAGTGAACACGCACTGTCTCCTGAGTGGATTCCTGCTTCTTCAATATGCTGCATAACAGAACCGATATAGACCTCTAAACCATCACAAATAGCATCGACGTCAAGTTCGATTGCCTGATCTAAGAACTTATCGACTAGTACTGGAGCATCATTACTGACAGATACTGCAAGATCCATATATTGTTTTAGTTCATCTTCACAGTACACGATACGCATTCCACGTCCGCCAAGAACATATGATGGACGAACAAGAACAGGATAACCCAGTTTTTGAGCGATAAGGTAAGACTCCTCTTTTGTACGTGCAAGACCGTTGTCTGGCTGTTTGAGTCCATTTCTGATAACAAACTCCGAGAATTTCTCTCTATCTTCAGCAAGGTCGATCACAGAAGCAGGAGTCCCTGCGATATTTGCACCGATGTTTGTCAGAGCATTTGCAAGTTTAAGTGGAGTCTGCCCACCAAAGTGAACAATGATACCATCTGGTTTTTCATTGTCGATAACTTCTCTTACATGCTCAAAATCGATCGGTTCGAAGTAAAGAACATCTGAAGTGTCGTAGTCGGTAGAGACTGTTTCAGGATTACAGTTATACATGATAGTCTCGATTTCCATCTCTTTAAGTGCAAATGCTGCATGGACACAACAGTAGTCAAACTCTATCCCTTGACCGATTCTGTTTGGTCCGCCACCGATGATCATAACTTTTTTCTTGTCGCTTTGGCGAGTTTTTACATCCGGCAGTTTAGTGATATTTGTCGTTGAATACAGATACGGTGTAAGAGCCTGAAACTCTGCAGCACAAGTATCGACTTCGTTGTACTCATGATTGACACCTAAAGTTTTTCTAGCAGCATAGACATCATTCTCGGTAATTTTTATTTTTGAGTTTTTCGCTATCAACTGTGCTATTTTTGCATCTGAAAAACCATCACTTTTGACTTTTCTTAAATGTTTTTCATCTTTTAAAATATCTGATGTGATCTCTTTTTCTGATTTGATGATCTCTTCAAGTTGGTATAAAAACCATGGATCGATCTTACATGCATTAAATATATCTTCAACACTGAGTCCGCGTCTGAATCCTTCTGCAACATATAAAATTCGATCTGCATTAGGACGGCGTATCTCATGTAGCATCGTCTCATCGTCACAGTTAACTTCGTCAAATCCACAAAGACCTGTTTCAAGTGAACAAAGTGCTTTTTGAACAGACTCTTTAAACGTACGGCCTATCGCCATTACTTCACCCACTGATTTCATACTTGTACTGAGTGT
The DNA here is from genome assembly GCA_018824305.1 of bacterium. Lineage (GTDB taxonomy): Bacteria > Campylobacterota > Campylobacteria > Campylobacterales > Sulfurimonadaceae > Hydrocurvibacter. The sequence continues at coordinate 7,585 of JAHJGM010000061.1, read as the reverse complement.
ACTTTCAGCTTCAGGGAATTTTTCAAAAGTAAAACGAGGGATCTTTGTAACGATGTAATCGATGACCGGTTCAAACGCAGCAGGTGTCCCTGTGATATCATTTTCGATCTCATCAAGAGTAAAGCCCACAGCCAAAAGTGTCGCTACTTTTGCAATAGGATACCCAGTTGCTTTAGATGCAAGAGCAGAAGAACGGCTTACACGAGGGTTCATCTCGATGACGATCATACGTCCTGTTGCCGGATCTACCGAGAACTGAACATTACTTCCACCCGTATCGACGCCTATCTCACGTAAAATAGCAAAAGATGCATCACGCATACGTTGGTACTCTTTATCTGTAAGTGTCAGTGCAGGTGCAACAGTGATACTGTCACCTGTGTGAACACCCATCGGGTCGAAGTTCTCAATAGAACATACGATGATACAGTTGTCCGCACGGTCACGGATAACTTCCATCTCATACTCTTTCCAGCCAAGTAGAGATTCTTCGATAAGTATTTCGTTTACAGGAGATTCAGCAAGGCCACGTGCTGCCAGTTTTTGAAACTCGTCTATGTTGTAAGCGACACCACTTCCCCCGCCTGCAAGTGTAAATGATGCACGGATGATGATAGGAAAACCTATCTCTTCAGCTGCACTCATCGCTTCTTCAAGGTTGTAAGCGTATCTTGAGTAAGGAAGGTCCATACCAAGTTTTTGCATAGCTTCTTTGAACGCTTGACGGTCTTCACCTTTTTTGATGGCTGAAGGGTTTGCTCCAAGAAATTCTATGCCTTCAAGTAGACCCTGTTCGTGCATTTTCATAGCTACGTTGAGTGCTGTTTGACCACCCATAGTAGGAAGGATCGCGTCAACTTTTTCTTTTTTGATTATCTCTGCAATGATATCTTCTTTGATCGGTTCTATATATGTACGGTCGGCAAATTCAGGGTCAGTCATAATCGTCGCAGGGTTTGAGTTGATTAGAACTACTCTATATCCAAGCTCTTTAAGAGTCTTTACCGCTTGAGTTCCAGAATAGTCAAACTCACAAGCTTGACCGATGATGATTGGACCAGATCCAATGAGAAGTATAGTTTTTATATCAGTGCGTTTTGGCATTTTTAACCTTTGAAAAGTCTATGTAAAAATTTTTTTATTATACGAAAAAAGCACTTAAAATTTGATGATTTTTTTGAAGAAAATGGCTTACATGTAAGAAGAATTCAGATAACTCTTACATGGTGGCGGTTTTGGAGTGTTACTTTAGAGTGTTTATGACTAAATCTCAAATCTGTACATAGCTGAGATGAGACCTGAAAACATATATTTATCTGAGACGATAGGAGAGTTTTGCTCCGCTTTGCCTAAGTAATCGGCACGAAAATTAAGGAGTGCTGACCACTCTTTTGTAAAGGTGTATTTTGCATATGTTTGAAATGAGAGATCGATGCTTGAAGAGGCTGAATAAGCAGGTCTATTTAGAGTCGCTTCACTTTGTTTGACGCCATAATAGTAATCGTTGAACTTATCTGCGTGATAGATGGCCATTACACTTGGATAAAAGTCAAAATCATCTATAGCTATGTGTTGTCCGATTTCAGCGCGTGCTATGTAAGAGTTACTTTTATTGTATATGTCTTGAAAAAACACGACATTGAAAAAGGTGTCTTGGTATATTATATCAAGTGCCGCTCCGGCTTCATAACTTGTATCTCTGTTCATACCGTTTAGTGTCTTTGAGTCACTTGATTTATAGCCAAAGGGTCTTGGCTGAGCGGTAAGTGAGACACCCCAAGTCAAATCATCCGATGAATCTCCTAAGATATACATCCCCACTCTTGTCCATCTTACATAAAAGAGATGGTTGTCAAAGAAGATCACGGGAGTTGCTTGAACCGTAGCATCTGCACCGGTGTATGGCTGTGTTTGAATGTATGCTCCGGCACCGACATAAAGAGGTGTCGGTTTATCTTCAGCAAAAAGTGGAAAAATTAAAATAAAAACTAAAAGAAGCGATCTCACTGGACCTCTCTAATGACATAAAAATATCTTGGTTCTTTTGACTTAAAATAGGGATCAACAACTACGCTTTGATAGCCTTGAGATTTTTTAATAGAGAGAACTTTGCCGACTTTGAGACCTCTGAAAAATAGATTGTCTAGACCCGAAGAGATCACTTCGTCGCCGACTTTTATAGTTATCCATGAGGGAATGAAATTTACGATGACGGTATTGTCGTTATTTCCATGCGCAATGCCTTGTGCATCTTCATCACCTACAAAAACTGCATAGGAACTTTTGATATCGCCGTTTAAAAGTGCTATGGGGCTATCACCTTTTGAGATGACGATACCTGCGACACTGTCTTTATAGACCAGTCCATATATTTTAGAGCTGTTAAAATCACTCATCTCTAACCACAATCTGTTCATATCAGAAAATTTGACATAGGATATCGCACGTACAAGTTCAACTTTTGGATCTGTTTTTATACTTGAATTGTTTTCATGATAGAGATTATTGAGTTCAGAAGATAATTGCTGCATCACTAGATGATTCTTGTCATACTCTGCAAGCTGTTCTTTGAGCTTTATGATGTGTTTTTGTTGGTTGAAGTGCTCTTCGATTATATCAGATATGGATGCTACCGTATTAAAATACGAAGTCTGAATAGTGTTAGAAAGTGCTATAAAAGGAGCTTGAATACTGTTTGTATAATAAATAGCGCCGCCGAGCAGCGCTATAAATATTATAAAAAAACTAAGGAGACCCTTATTCATTCTCAAATAGTTCTTGTAGTAAATCTATCTCTTCAAGTGCACGGCCGGTTCCGCGTGCAACAGCTAAAAGAGGTTCATCCGCTACATAAACAGGGATTTTTACTATGTCTGAAAGAAATTTATCAAGTTGGCGGATCAATGCTCCACCACCTGTTAGGATAATACCGTGATTTACGATATCTCCAGCTAAGTCAGGAGGCATTTTTTCTAAAACATCACGTAATGCTTCAGAGATCTCGCGTAAAGGCTCACGCATAGCTTCACGTGCATCTTCGCTTGTCAGTTCGATCGAACTTAGAAGTCCTTCGACTTGGTCACGGCCGTTTACCGTGATAGTAAGCTCTTCATCTAAAGGTACGGCTGTTCCGATAGCGATTTTGATGATCTCAGCAGTTCTTTCGCCGATTAAAAGGTTGTATTTTCTTTTGACATAGTCAACTATCGCTTTATCTAATTTATCACCTGCAACACGGATAGATTTAGATAGAACAAGCCCACCTAGAGAAACAACACCGATCTCAGTAGTACCGCCTCCGATATCAACAACCAAGTTCCCTTGAGGCTGACGGATATCGATGCCTGCACCGATCGCTGCTGCCATTGGTTCTTCGATAAGGAAAACCTCTCTTGCACCCGCACTTAATGCCGATTCACGAACAGCTTTACGCTCAACCTGTGTAAGACCGTAAGGAACACAGATGATGATACGCGGACTGATAAGGCTTTTTCTTCCGTGTGCTTTTTCTATGAACTTTCTTATCATCTTTTCTGTCATGTCAAAGTCTGCAATGACACCATCTTTCATAGGACGGATAGCTTTGATGTTACCGGGAGTTTTTCCGACCATCTCTTTAGCTTCATGACCGACAGCAAGTACTCTTTGTGCTCCGTATTTTTCTGTTTTTACAGCAACAACAGATGGTTCATTGATAATGATACCTCTACCTTTAGCAATTACCAAAGTATTTGCAGTTCCTAGATCTATTGAAAGATCGTTTGAAAAAAGTCCAATCAGTTTATTTAATATCATAATATTTGCCTCTTATGCTGTTTTTTGCTCAGTTTTTTTGATATAAATCGGTTTTTCACCATTTTCTATCACATCTTTTGTAATGACCACTTCATAACCGCTGTATTCCGGAAGTTCATACATAATATCTATCATATTTTCTTCTAATATCGCCCTAAGCCCTCTGGCTCCAGTTTTTCTTGATAATGCTTTTTTAGCTATTGCCAAAAGAGCATCCTCTTCAAAGTTCAATTCAACTTTATCAATAGCAAAAAGTTTTTTGTATTGGCGTACAAGAGAGTTTTTAGGTTCGGTTAGTATTCTAACCATATCTTCCTCTTTTATCTCATTTAAAGATGCGATTATCGGTAGACGTCCTACAAGCTCAGGAATAAGACCATAGTGAACTAAATCATCCGGTTCTACCATGTCAAATGTAGGCTTATTTTCTTTTTTCGTTTTCTTGTCATGACCAAAACCTAAAACGTTTTCGCCCTGTTTTTTCTTTAGTATCTCTTCGAGCCCGTCAAAAGCACCACCACAGATAAAAAGTATACCAGATGTGTCTATCTGTGTAAACTCTTGATTTGGGTGTTTGCGTCCGCCTTTTGGCGGTATGTTAACCATAGCACCCTCAATGATTTTTAAAAGTGCCTGTTGTACGCCTTCTCCGGAAACATCACGAGTGATGGAGCGATTTTCGCTCATTCGAGATATTTTATCGACTTCATCGATAAATACTATCCCCTGCTGGGCACGTTTTATATCACCATCAGCGGCTTGCAACAATCTTGTCAATATGTTTTCAACGTCTTCGCCTACATATCCGGCTTCTGTTAAACTTGTTGCATCAGAGATTGCTATTGGAACGTTTAAAACACGAGCAATAGTCTGAGCTAAAAGAGTTTTACCGCTACCAGTTGGCCCGATAAGTAGGACATTTGATTTAGCGATCTCAGTATCATCCTCTTTTACATCTTCTGTTTTGAAGATTCTTTTATAGTGGTTATATACTGCAACGCTTAAAAGCTTTCTAGCACGTTCTTGACCTATGATATATTGACCCAAAAAGTTATCTAACTCTTTAGGTGTCATAAGTTCACCCACGGCTTGAACAAGTTTAGAATCGCTTTCTTTCGTTTCTTCTTCGTCGCCAAACATTATTTTGTAAGCTGAAAAGACACAGTTTTTACAGATGTAAACACCGTTTCCGGCTATGAGAGGATTTTCATCACTCTCTTGTGCCTCACAAAAACTGCAATGTCTATGTATCATTATGATTTCCTTTCAAACGGAATACCGCGCTTCGTTTTTATGATGAAGTTACAAAGTTTTTGTACATGATGGTTTGAGCTTGTCTCTAAAAGATGATTTGCAACATCTTTGAGTGGTTGTCCAGCTTCAAAAAGATCACGATAAGCTGATTTAAGCTCATCTATCTCACTTCTCTCTAAATGGCGTCTAAGCCCAGTAAGGTTCAGACCTCTAATGCTTGCGCGATTACCCTCAGCCATACAGTACGGAGGGATGTCCTGAGCAAGTGCACTAGCACCCGCTATCATAGCAAAATCTCCGATATGCACGAACTGATGAATAGGCGTCATACCACCGATGACTACGTAGTCACCCATCTCGACATGCCCTGCTAAAGTAGCGGCATTTGCCAAGATACAGTGGTTACCGATAAGTACGTCGTGGCCGATATGTACATATCCCATAAAAAGGTTATGGTTACCGATAATAGTCTTACCGCCGCCGCCTTTTGTACCCGGATTGAAAAGGGTGAACTCTCTTATTTTGTTGTTGTCACCGATGATAAGTTCAACGTCCTCTCCTGCAAATTTAAGATCTTGGGGAACAGAACCTAAAACCGAGTGAGAAAAGACGTGATTGTTTTTTCCAAGGGTAGTCTTACCGTAGATACAGCTGCCTTGATCGATAACAGTCCCATCACCGATAGTAGCCTGTGCAGAGATGAAACAATACGCTCCTATCTCTACGTCTTCTCCGATAATCGCACCCTCTTCTATGATAGCTAAGTTTGATATTTTACTCATTATTTGTCTACAACCATTGCTTTTAATTCAGCTTGCGCGACTATTTTGTCATCTACGTATGCTTTGCCGTCAAGCATCCAGATAGCACCTTTGTTTTTTATAACGGTTACTCTATACTCTAAACGATCGCCGGGGCGAACCGGAGAACGGAACTTTGCATTGTCTATACTCATAAAGTATACGACTTTCTCAGCTGCTTGCTCTTTGGTCATGTCCATGCTTTTAAATGCTAGAATTCCACCGGCTTGTGCCAAACCTTCTAAAATCATTACGCCCGGGTAGATAGGGTGACCCGGAAAGTGTCCTTGAAAAACTTGTTCGCTTATACTTACATTTTTGTAGCCGGTTAAGCTTTCGCCGCTATGTACTTCTGTAACTCTGTCAACAAGTAAGAAGGGGAAACGGTGTGGGATAATTTCTTGAATTTCTATAACATCCATCATAAAACATTACCTTATATATTTGTGAATTCGGACATTTTACCAAAATATTTGTTAAATTTTGATTATCTTCTCTTTTGTGTCTTCATAAATCTTTGCATCGAGAAATAGAGAAATTTTTTCATTCGGTATCTCTTTTACAACGATTATCGGAGTCAGATCGTAGATGTTTTTTGTGAGTTTCATCCTTAGATCAGCTTCCTCCTCGTAAGACAGAGGATGGTAAATAAGCTCTTTGACCGATGCATAACTTCTACATGTAAGCTCATTGAATCTATCTAAAGTGATGAAGCGCATCTCTTCACGATTGAAGTAGTGTATACCCTCTATCTCAAACTCTATTTTGCCCTCGGTTTTTTTTCTTGACAGAGTAGAGTAGGAGAGTGCATATGCAAGGATCGATGTGGATTTGCCCACAGTGAGCTTACATGTAAACTGTCTGTAGTTTAGAAACTTGTGCTTTTGTATCTTATACTCTTTGCCCTCATCCTCGAGCTGCATCCTCTCTTTGTAGAGTGAGAGTCTCTCCTCTATGGACGCGGGTAAAACGGCACCTGATATGGGAGAAAACATCTCATCCATCAGTTTGTCCTGAGCATCTCTTTGCATAGAAAGACCGTAGATACATCCGCAGTAGTCCTGACGGTAGAGCTGCTGCTCTTTTGTCACACGGCTCTGATCCTGCGTACCGCCGCCGCTTCGGTAGTCAACCGCGATGAACTCTACGCCGTTTTTTTTGTAAAACTCATCGCCTACACGTTTGAGCTGTTCTTGCGATTTGAGCGGACTCACAAGCAGGGTGGTGGTCATCTTTTTTTCGCCGAGTTCGAGAGCTTTGTGTGCACTTACGTCAAAGCGTTTGTCAAAACAGACTTCGCAGCGTTTTCCTTTTTCTGGCTCACATTCAAGACCTCGCACAGCCTCCATCCAAGCTTCAAAATCATACTCGCCCTCAAGCAGTTCTATGCCCAGTTTTTTACAAGAACGCTCCACATCAAGATAGCGCAGACGGTACTCGGAGTAGGGATGGATGTTTGGGTCATAAAAAAAGCCCGTGAGTCTTTCCTCTGGAAAATCGTTTTGCAGTTTTTCTAAAAAAAAGTGGCTGTCAACCGAACAGCAGATATGTACGAGCATTATTTATCTTTATATATATTTTATATCTGAAAGTATAGTTTAATTCTGTCAATATACAAAATATCGCATCTAGATTAAGTTTTTTGTAATGTAAAAATAGAGATATAATGCCACTAAATCTTAGGACAAACAAGTAGAAGTTTAAATTCCTAAAAAATAAAAATAAAAACAGGATAC
>JAHJGM010000060.1 GCA_018824305.1 bacterium | reverse complement strand
TATATTTACAATTTCATTGTTTGCTATATCTGATGAACAATTAAATACTCTTCAAATAGTACGAGATGTAGCCAGGACTGTACCTGCTGATAATGGTGAGACGTATGAAGATACACTCAGTGCTATTTGTTTGACCGAAAGCAGCGCGGGTAAAAATCTTATAGGCGATTTTAAAAAAAATGTCGTCTTGACTAAAGCATCATTGGGCGTTATGCAAGTCCAAGTCGCCACAGCACGCTACGTAGCACAAAGAGTAGAAAATCTCAGTTGGGTCTTGTCATTGTCAAATGCGCAGATCGCAAACCGTTTGCTGACAGATATAGAGTTTTCTGCAAGAATCGCTGCTCATTACTTTGTCATACTAAAAAATACCCGCGAGACATATCTCCATTCTGTGAGCGGATATAACGGTGGGATGACAAATATGCCCTATTATTCAAGAGTGATGAAGAATCTTATGATTATTAACAAACTAAAAGAGAATAAAAAACTATCTTGAAGCTGCATAAGTCTGCTGTAAACAAATATCTAGTAAAATCATTCCATGAATAATTTTAAAATCAAAATGCTTATCAGCTTCCTTGGCGGTGTACTGTTCTCGTTTATATTTATACTTCTTGCGCTTCTTGTACCTATCAATGACGATAAAGAAACATTATTGATTTTAGACAAGCCAAAAGGCAAACTTGCCGAGATATCCCATGCAATGAAAAACAGATAAATATCAATTTTTTATTGTTTGCAGGATTTTCCCTTTGTTTGAATAAAATTTTTGAAATCTTTTCAGTTGCTCGATCGAATCAAACATCGCTTCACACGCTTTTTTCGGCTTTAGCTTAATTGCACAGCTGATAAGAAGATCTAAACACTCAGCTATAATCTCCAGATCATCCTGTTTTTTTATCTCCGTCAACAAAGATATACCATCTTCAATACGAAGATTTTTTGCCACACCCAGGTTTTTGTGCGCCAAATCTCTCAATGGTCCAAAATCTACAGGTTCATTTAAAAAATTTTTCTCCCACAAAAATGATAAGTTAAGATTAAACTCGCTAAAAGTTCTTAATATCTGCTCAACATAATCCTCCACAAGCTCATCTACCAGTTCTTGCGAGATTCCAAGCTCATCGATAGCTTCTTGCGGATCATAAATATAAGAGGTATTACATATAGATATCATATATTCATTATCAATATTTCTACTGACGGTATCAGCAAAATCAAGATAGAGATATTCCAAATCTTCCAATGCATTGAGTTTAGAGATATTCATGATATCTATCTCAAAATTCTCATTTTTCAGTTGTGTAAATATTTTTTTTAGATAGTTGTCATATTTGATTTGGGATTTCAGCTCTTTATTGCTTAACATCTCTTCACTGTAGTGGGCTTCAGGAAGTTTATACGACGCATTAAAAACTTTATATATATATGACATCATCTTCTGATCATCGATGGTGACATTGTTCAGCGCCGTTTGAATATGGCAAGAACCTACGGTACGACTATGGTCATGTAACGCTTTTGCCTTAGCAATCAATAAAATATTTTTCAAGTATCGCCCCTAAAAACTTAACAATATACTATCATATAAAAATAATTTACAAATTAAATTCGGCTAAAAATTTTTATTTGCTATATTTTCAATGAATATAGTAGCATAAGAAGCTTTTGGAAGCACAAAAGAAAGCTCCATAATAGAATCTTTTTTACCATACTTACATATAAGAGCTTCCGGATATATCCATGCACGGCGCCTTAAACCCTTTTCTTGCAGCAACTCGTCGTCATATTTTAGTTCTATCTCTCTTGCTTCGTCTCTAGCACGAAAAACTTCACGTCCAGCCAGAAGTCCAGTAGGGACGATCTTTTTATCCATAAACTCTTTTTGGGAAGGGGATTTTGGGGTAAAAAGTTTATCATCTTCACCCATCATCACATCGCCGCTTAAAAGCTTGAAACTTCGGCCGCCTTCAGCTTTACTGATCTTGACACGTTCATTGAGCCATTCATTGAACTTTTTGCTCTGATAAACACTTGTCAGAAACTTTTTAACTTTTTTGTCTTTGATAAAGAGTTCCCCGTCTATCATCTCCTGAGCCTGTGTGATGCTGTCTTGACCGAATCTTTGATATCCGAAATAGTTAGGAAATCCGTTTTTTTCAAGATTTCTTGCTATCTTTTCTATCTTGCCCGCTTTAATATCATCCACGTTGCGCAAAATGATCTTGAATCTGTTTGATTTCAGATCGCCGATGCTTATCTTTTTACTGTCTTTATAAACGGCAAGGATCGTTATCTGCTTATCATGAAACTTACTGAGCTGTTTTTCATATTTTAACGGCAATGAAAGATATTGCGTCGTTGTCGCATACTTGTCTTTTAATCCTGCATAACCGATAGAACTTTCAGGCAGATTTAAAAAGGAAGCTATTTTTTCTATCAATTCCCACGTAGTCATATTGACTTTTTTTACGTGAAGGATCAGAAAGTTTCCCTTCTCTTTAAAAGGCTTTGCAAATATCTCATCGACGATAAAATCATCTTTGTTTTGTGCAAAATCAAACTCTATCGTCTCATGGTCTTGTAAAAAGACTCTTGTCATCTCGCTCATAGTTGTAACATCTTTAATTCATCTTTTGCTATATTTATATCTCTATTTATCTGCTTTTTCAGGTCATCCAACATGTCAAATTGCATATTTTCACGTATGAAATCAACAAAACTGATAGTCGCTTTTGTGCTGCACTCTATATCTCCGTCAAGCAGATGCGTCTCAACTGCAAAAGTTCCGTCCGTACTTACTCTATGTCCGATAAAACTCACGGAGGGATGAAAATGCTCCTCATCGTCTATGCGTGTCAGTGTTGTATAGACACCCTCTTTTGGCAGCAAATAGTCTCTTACATGCAAGTTTATCGTCGCAACCAGCTCTTTTGCTCCTAACCCTTGCCCTTTTATGAGATTTCCGCGTATACTGTAATTATGTCCAAGCAGAGAGTTCGCACTCTTTATATCTCCGTGTGAAAGTTTCTTTCTTATCGTGCGAGAATGAACAGACTCGCCGTTTACTTTCACCTCATCGACGACTTTTACTTCACCCTCAAATATCTCTTTTAGATCGTCATAATCATACGCTCTGTCTTTTCCAAAGTGAAAATCATAACCGACAACGATCTTTTTTAGTTTTGGAAAGTTCTCTTTTAAAAGCTCCAAAAAACCTTTTGCTTCAAGATGACGGATCTTATCAAGTGCAAAATAAAAGACAGGGTAGTGCGTAAAATCTTCTCTCTCTTTATGTGGTGTTATATTTGCAAATCCGGAGTCTATAACGACGATACAGCCATACTCGCCAAGCTCTCGAAACAGATGCTGATGACCTACATGCATTCCGTCAAATCCGCCTATTGCGATAGTGTCACTATTTTTTATAGTAGTAGCAATATTCAAGATTTCCCTCCTTGCCTGTAAGTTTTGAGGGAGATTTAACGACTAGCTTCCATCCTTTTATAACACAGGCATCCTCAAAATGTATCATCGCTTTTTGAATGATCTTCTCATCCATAACGACACCGTTTTTATCTCTTTTTGCCTCGCGCCCCACTTCAAACTGCGGTTTAAAAAGAAGGATTATCTTCTCATTTGCCAAACGATCAACATCATCTAGGATATTTAACAGCGATATGAATGAGACATCACTCGTGACGAGTTCAAACTTCTCATCACTTTTAAACTCTCTGATATCTTGGTTTTCATATACGCTGACTCTTGGATCTTCACGCAGTGATCTGTGCAGCTGATCTTGTCCCACATCCACACAGCTTACATGTAAGGCTCCGTTTTCAAGCAAGACCTGTGTAAAACCGCCTGTTGAAGAACCGATATCAAGTGCATTGACACCACCGAGATCTATATCGATCTCATCTAAAAATGCAGCCAGTTTAAAAGCGGCACGGCTTACATAATCTTTATGCTCTTTGACTTTGATAGCCGATTTCTCATTATCTACTTTCAATGAACTTTTTAACATAACGACACCGTCAACCGAGACCAGACCCTCTTTGATGATATTTTGAGCTTTATTTCTGGTCTCTGCCAAGCCTGATTCGACTAAATACTGGTCTAAGCGTATCAAAACTGTACCTCTATCGCCGCATAGGCATACTGCATGTTCATGTTAAATCTGCCTCTTGAATCACTGTCGTAATTAAATGTGTAAAGATCATAAGCCAGTCTCAGCGCAAATGTCTCGTCTATTCTGTAACTCACTCCTGCACCTACAACAAGTGCGGCACCGTCATAGCTTGACATACTTACATACGACTGACCCGCACCGAATTTTGCGTAAAAATCTAAACTGTCTTCAAATGTAGGGTAATGAGCCAATGCACCGATAGTTATAGAAGTATAATTAAAAGTCGTTTTTGACGTTGTCGAATCAATGACATTAAACTGACCGCTTTTTATATAATCCAGTTCGACTGAAAGATATTTGTTTATAAATGCACCCGCATAAAGATTATATGAAGCGACATTCGAGTCCACCACACTATCAAAATAGTCATCATCATTATAGGAAGCCATACCGTATCCGACACCTATGTATGGACCTCCGTCTCTCTCTTTTTGCTCTGCATTTAATGTCGTAAACAATAAACCCGACAACAAAAATAATCCCAATATTCTAATCATTTAACATTTCCTTCATCTCATCTTCTGTAATAGCTTTTACGCCTAACTCTATCGCCTTGTCATATTTACTGCCGGCGTCATCTCCAAATATTACCATATCCGTTTTTTTAGAAACTGAACCGGACACTTTTGCACCGAGCGACTCTAACATCTCTTTTATTTCCGTACGAGACTGACTCATAGAACCGGTAAGCACGACGGTCTTGTCTTTAAACGGATTCTCTTTTACCTCGGCTTTGGGCTCCGGGACTTTTGGATGCAGAACCTCCAAAAGCCTTATGATATGCTCCTCATTTACTCTGACAAAATCCAAAATCGATTCAGCCATCTCTTCACCGATACCCTCGATCGCAAGAAGTTCTGTTTTTTTGGCATCGATAAAATCAAGTCCGAACTCACTGCATAGACTTTTTGATGCGACCTCTCCGATATGCTCGATTCCAAGCGCATTGATAAATCTCCAGCACTCACAGCCCTTTGCATTTTCGATCGCATCAAGCAGGTTTTGAGATTTTTTCTCTTTAAACCCTTCTAGTTCCAACAGTTTATCCAATGTCAAAGAAAATATATCTTCAACACTTTTCACGACGCCTGCATCAAAGAGTGCTTTTACTATTCTTTCTCCGAGCCCGTCTATGTTTAAACACTGTTTTGATGCAAAATAGATGATGGAGTTAACCACCCTCGCCTTACATGTAAGGTTTTGACACTTGATAAGAGCACCCTCGTCAAGCAGTTCGCTCCTGCAAACGGGACATTCGCTCGGACGATGAACCTCTATCTCATCTCCGTTTCTCTCATGCGTCAATACCTTAATGATCTTTGGTATAACATCGCCGCTTCTAAGGATGATGACTTTGTCTTTAATGCGGATATCTTTTCTTTGTATCTCGTCAAAGTTGTGAAGCGTAGCACGTTCGACCACTACGCCGTCAATATTTGTAGGCTCTACAATGGCGACGGGAGTGATGACACCGCTGCGCCCGACTTGAAGGATGATATCTTTCACGGTCGTTATCTTTTCAACTGCGGGAAACTTGTATGCGACAGCCCAGCGAGGATATTTTACCGTATACCCCATACTCTCCTGAGAATCTATCTGATCCACTTTTACGACCATACCATCAAGCATCATCTCATAGCTCTCACGCTCATCTTTCATCTTTGCATACACCTTTTCGATGTCAAGCAACCACTTACATGTAGCGCGATGAGGAGGTGTTTTAAACCCTAAAGAGTAGATAAATTCCATTCTCTTACTAAGTAGAGAGATATCTAGCGTGTTTTGGCCTACACCGTAAGGCAAAAATACGAGATTTCTACTCGCAGTGATACTTGAATCGAGCTGGCGAAGACTTCCTGCGGCTGCATTTCTCGGATTTGCAAAAAGATTTTCTCCGTTTCTTGCACGTTCTTCGTTTATCTTCTCAAACTCCGATTTAAAGATAACGACTTCACCGCGTATCTCGATGAGTTCCATATAATCGATACTCAAAGGGATCGTCTTTATCGTCCTTGCATTTTGCGTTATATCTTCACCCGTAAGACCGTCTCCGCGAGTAATAGCCTGTATAAGCTTACCGCCGTTATAGATAAGATTCAGACTCGCCCCGTCATACTTCGGTTCACAATAAAAAGCGGCTCTATCATCAAGTTTAAAGACACGAGAAAGCCACTTTTTAAGATCCTCTTCGTTAAAGACATCTTCAAGACTCCACATTCTGCTCTTATGCAGTGCTTTATGAAAACCTTCGGAGACGACGTCGCCAACTCTTTGCGTAGGAGAATTATCCAACACTTGAAACGGATTGTTCTCCTCATACTCCAGGATTTCATGATAAAGCTTGTCATAGACCTCATCGGTAGTTATCGGATCATCTTCAACATAGTAGTGATATGCGTATCTGTTTAATTCAAAGACCGCTTTTTTATACTCTTCAAAGTTCAATGCAACTCCTATAGATGGACTAATTTTGCACCGTATCCGCCCATGTGCTGCGGTGCATCTTCAAATTTTTTGACTTTTGGATGGGCGATAAGATAGTTTTTAACGGCATAAGAAAGTTTGCCTGTCCCTATTCCATGATAGACCAAGACCTCATCCCACCCCTGTATAAGAGCATCTGAGATAAACTTATCAAGCACTTCCAGCGCTTCATCACTGCGCATTCCGTGAAGATCGCATTTGAGTCCGCTTTTTCTCTCTACATTTACCTGCAGATCGCTTTTTAGTTTTTTGACCATCTCGTTGCCTGAGGGTTTTAAGTCAAAAAGCTTCACGCGAAGTCTCATCCCCTCGACCTCTATCATCGCCTCTTTGGCTTTAATGGAGATGACACTCCCTCTCTTGCCTCTGTATTTGATAAGATCGCCTTCACTAAAATTATAGTTTTGTTTTTTAGGCGGCTGTATCTCCTCTTTTGGCAGTGCTTTGGCAGCATTGTTCATTGCTCTGTGCACTGCGGCCATATCTGTTGCGGTCGCTGCCTTTTTCGCTTCACTGATCGCCGCATCAAACTCGGCTTGCAGTTTTTGTCTCTGAGATTTTAACTCACCGTACAAAGACTCCTCAAGCTCTTTGAGTCTTAGCTCTTTTTTCTGCAGCTCATCGAGTTTCTCATCCACGACTCTATGCTTGTTTTTTAGTTCTCGTTCTAAAGTCGAGCCGCGTTCTATCAGTTCGTTTAACTTTTCGTGATTTAAGCCGTAGACCTCTTTTGCACGACTCACGATGTGCGACGCTATACCGTATCTGCTTGCTGTTTCAAAAGCATAACTCTTGCCTATGACACCGTGAAGAAACTCATACGTCGGCAGACGTCTCTCTTCATCGTAAAGAGCCGCTAAAAGTTCCACGTCATCGCGGTCTGCCATAAGCGAAGCAAGACGTTTATGGTGGGTCGTAATGACGATCTTTTGACCCTTTTTGATAAGCTCGTCGAGTATGACGTTAAAGAGTGCGGCAGCTTCGTCGCTGTCTGTTCCAAGCTCTATCTCATCGACTCCCACAAGCGTCTCGCGGTGCGTGAAAAGATGTGCAAACTCCTTCATACGCCCTGCAAATGTCGATATGTCGTTTTTGACGTTCTGAGGATCGTCTATGATGGCATCTATATGTTTGAACGTCCCGATCTTCGATCGGTTCTCATTGATACTCATCGGAATAAGATACTTCGCCATCAATGCCGAACTCAGGATCGATTTTAAAAGCATCGTCTTACCGCCGGCATTGACACCCGTTATCATCAGTACGTTCTTTGTAAAATCGACACTCACGCTTTTTGCATGTTCGAGTGCGGGATGCTTGAAATCGGTAATGATGATATCTGAATTTTTCTGCGCATGTAGGATCGCATAATCTTTGCTTCTTGCAAACTGAATACGCGCCTGATAATGATCGAACCGCTCAAACTCTTTATCTATATAGCCCAAAAAGAGTACGGCGTCTGCAAGCTTTGATGAGAACTGTTTTGCATACTCGTAAAAAAGAGCTTCCCTCTCCTGATCGATGTAACGGATCGCCTGTTTCTCTTTGACGATCGCATCTGGAGAAACATAAAAATACCCCGCCGTACTGCGCCCGACGACACTCCCTTTAAGGACATGGTTAAACCCGCCGCGAAGAAGCAGACACTCTTCCTCACTCAGATAATGCACCTGCGTATCTATCAGGTACGAGCCCAGCTTTGAACCGTGCAAAAGTCTTTTTAAAATAGAACTTATCTCGTTCTTATGGGTTTTTACTCTTTGATTGAGTCCGTAAAGTGTCTCATCAAGATGTTCGTTAAACTTACCGCTCTCATCAAAATATTTCTCTATCTCTATAAAATTATCCGGTATGATGACTTTGTCTACCCAATCACCGATGATCCCTCGCGGTTCTAAGTTTTTAAAATATCTGATATACCGCACAAGCTTGACGATCTCAAATATCTGTTCAAAACGCAGCACACCCTGTTTTTTGAGATGCATAATAATCGTCTTGAAATTCTCTATCTTCGGAGGAGCCTTAAAGACAACCTTTTCAAGCTCTTTGATAAAACCGAAATGTCTCTCTTGGTCACCCTCGATATAAAGAGATTGCTCACGTGAAAAAAATGTCTGCAGAGATGCTATATGAGCTGAGAGATCTAACTGAGCTGTCAGTTTGTCAAAATGATTATTGCTTGTTACCGACATGAAGAGGCGCTGACCATATCACTATAATATGGCGTGTTTTCTTTCCCTATAAATGTGTATGTTCCTACACTCAAAGTGTAAAAAGTAGAGTTTATCTCTTTGTTGTTACATGTAAGAGTCTTGCCGTTTTCAAAATCTCTCACAGTTTTTAAAATCTTTTCCTGCTCGTTTGCAGATGTAGTATTGTATAGATATGCCAGCAGGACAAAAACTCCAAAGAGTACCGACACTCCAAGTTTTTGCTTGCTGCTAAGCTCAGTAAAGTAATGCAAGATCGTAAAAAGTAACCCAACGACGATTAAACCGTAAATATATCCCACTAAATAAGCCCTCTTAGCTGATACGTGATATCTCCTGCACCGAAACCGACGATAAGTCCGTTGTCAAGCGTCTTGAAAATATTTTTATCTTTTATCAGATCGATCTTGTTCTCTTCTCTTTTTATCGTATCGGCCATCGTAAGATTGTAGCGGCTGAACTTGTCTTCAAAATTTATCTCGCGTGTCGCTTCACCCGCTGCCCATACCGGAAGGATGATAAGCTCCTGCGCACCGTCAAAACATTTGATGAACTCTTCGAGATTATCGATAGTCCTTGAGTATTTATGCGGCTGCCAGATCGCCGTTATCTTGTCAAAACCCTTTAGCTTCGCATATTCTCTTACCGATTTCAACGTTGCACGAATCTCTGTAGGATGATGGCCGTAATCATCGATCATAATGTTGTTTTGATGAATATTGATGATATCGAAGCGTTTTTTGATACCTTTGAAATTCAATATATTCGTACGTATCTCTTCTATATCCATCTCTTCTGATGCTGCTAAAATAGCCAAAGACGCATCAAGAGCGATATGCTCGCCAAATCCCCATACATCGAAATATCCCAACTCTTTGAGCTCGAATCTCGTATGAGGCTCATCGTTTATGAGAACATACTCTATATTTTTTATATCTATGCTCGGATATAAACGGATGGCTTCTATATCTTTTAAGGTCGCCAAAAAAGGGTCTTCGGCATTTATGACCCTATATTTCGCAGAGGTGATAAATCTGCGGTAGGATTCATAAAAAAGCTCAAAATTATAATCATAATATTCCATATGCTCAGGTTCGGTGTTGATGACGATAGAGCAGTAAGGATTTGAGTTTATAAAACTGCCGTCACTCTCATCTGCCTCAAATATCATGACATCGGTGTCTTTGTCATATCTGACATTTGAACCAAACTCTTTGGACTCGGCACCGATGATCGCAGAGCCCTTCATGATAGCTGTGAGTATTGCTGTAGTCGTACTTTTTCCATGAGCTGCTGCGACCGAATAGACTTTTCTGTCATCAAGTATCTCTAAAAGAGCTTCACGGCGTGCAAGGACACGTATCCCTTTTTCTACAGCCGCTACGATTTCGGGATTGTCGGGACGGATGATCGCTGAATGAACTATAAGATCCTGATCAGTTATAGCATCGCTTGAATGAGGGACGTTTACATCTATTCCAAGAGTTCTCAGTTTTTTTGTAATGACCGTGTCTTTTATATCAGAACCGCTGACAGTATGCCCTTTATAATGCATATACTGCGCTAATCCTGAAATCCCTATTCCGCCGATTCCTATAAAATGGATCTTCATCTACTTCTCCATCGCTATTTTTGAATCATTTAGCAATTTTTGTGCCTCATTTGTAAATGCACTCACATAAAACGTACCTGCATTTTGAGTCGCCTCGACATCCGCAATTTTATTAATGAAATCATCCAGACTTATCTTCGCATCTGCTGCTTTTTGATGGATCTTCATCGCTTGTGAGAACTCTTTATCATGGCTAAGCCCGCTTAGAACTTCAAAAAGTGCGGATGCATCATGCAAGCCGCCTGCACTGTAATGTTCGATGGCATACTCATACAGAGCTCTCAGTGTTGCGAAATCTTGGACCTCATTCATATCCATTCTTATCTTTTTTTCTAAAACATCGGTAAGGCGTTCAAGGGCCAGTTCTAAAATATTTGAATAATAGAGCATCAGCTCCTTTTCTTCCAGCTCATCCTGCGCACGTTGTTCAAGCACATAAAGTTTTGCTATGTCGCCTTTTTCTTGAGCTTTTAAGACCTCTTCTTTTAAATCTCTCATGATAGGCACTCCTTTATACGTTTTAACGCTTCTGCCGTTTTCTCTTCGCTCTCGACTAATGCTATACGGACATATCCGCGTCCCGGGTTAAGACCGTTTTTATCCTCTCGTCCCAAAAACTCGCCGGGCAATACTTTTACATTGTAATCCTTATATAGCTTACATGTAAACTCTAAAGCATTATCGACCTTTAGCCAGATATAAAAAGTCGCATCCGATATATTGCATCCGAGTATCTCACGTGCAAGAAGAAAATTTCTTTTATATATCTCTCTTGAAAACGCCACATGCTCTTCATCACTCCAAGCCGCTGCTGCTGCACTTTGAAGCGGAAGAGGAGATGCACATCCGACATAGGTGCGATAGTTAAGGTATTCTTTTAATATCTCGCCATCACCCGCTATAAATCCCGAGCGAAGTCCCGGTGCAGATGAGCGTTTTGAGATAGAGTTTATGACCAGCACGTTTTTAAAACTGTCGTTTCCTACATGTAAAGAGGCTTCTAATAGCGAAGGTACGGCTTTGTCTGTATATATCTCGCTGTAGCACTCATCGTTCATTAAAACAAAATCATATTTAAGAGCCAGCTTTACCCACTCTCCAAGCTCCTCGATATCAAGCACCGAAGCTGTCGGATTGTTCGGAAAGTTGATGATGACAAGATCGCATCTGCTTAGGCTTTTTTCATCTATCACGGGTTTAAACCCGTTTTTTGCCTCAAGATTTATATAAACGACTTCTGCACGAGAGGCGATGGCAGCACCCTCGTATATCTGATAAAACGGGTTCGTATATGCCATAACAGGCTCTTTTTTGTCATACAATAAAAACTGGGGAAAGTTAAACAAGACCTCGCGCGTACCGAAAGTCGGGATTATCTCACCCTCTTGCAGAGATACGCCGAATCTTTTTTGCACAAAACTTTTCATACTCTCAACAAGATAGACTTCGCCGCTTGTTTTAGGGTATCTTCTAAGTTGCTCAGAAGTTTTGCAAAGAGTATCTTGAATGAATTTTGGAGTCTCGAACTGCGGTTCACCGATTGTCAGTGTGATAGCTTCATAATCTGTAGTCGGAGTAATATTTTTTAATAGCGTATTTAGTTTTTCAAACGGATATGGTTCAAAGTTTATCAATAATTCTTACCTTATAAAGCAGATGCGCAATTTTAACATAATAATACAACAGTTCATATAAGAGAGGCTATAGATATAATCAAAAGTAATTTTTGTGCTATAATGTTTACAAAAATGATACTATAAGTGAAGTGAAGATGTCCCAACCAAATAGAAACCGCATTGGAAACAACGTAGTACACAAATCTAGTGTAAACGACAATCAAAGATATCTCAATCGAGCAAAAGAAACAAGACGAGCCAAAGATGAAAGTTTCGCTTCACAAAATGTAGATATCAATAGTTATGTTCTTGCACCTGAGGGTTGGGAGGGGCTTCTGTTTTTCATATACTTCATCTCTATTCCATACCTTGTCGGTTCACTTTTTTTATTTTTATTTATCGCACATGCCAGTTTCGTGAACTTGTTTATCTTTGATATGAGTGCTTTTTTTATTATCTGGGCTATCGGCTATGAAGTCATAGTGGTGCTCTTGTTGGCTACCATCTTTATATCGTATTTAAAGTATGCAAAAAGCTCTAACAAAAAAAAGATCCGCTAAAATATTCTCTGCTACATTTTTGTAACATTTATCTATTATAATTAGAAAAAAGGAATGATATGGCTTATTTTGACAATGTAAAAAAGGGTGATAAACTTTACGGCTTGGTCTTTGGTAAAGGAAAAGTCGTAGAGGTATTTGAAGACAGCCACTATAAGATGATGGTCTCTTTTAAAAACGGTTATGAGGTTCCATATACAGAAGAGGGTATCCCAGGTTGGGGAAACTTCAAAAAACAGACTATTTTTTTTAAAGAGGATATCGATCTGACAGATGTCGACTTCACCCCTACAAAAAAAGTTTTATCTACAAAGAAGATCATAAAACTAAGAGAAAAGAAAAAACTGCAGATAAGACTTCCTTCGGGAATCTGGACAGATTGTACCAAGTGCGTCAAAGGCTATATCGAAGAGATGTTGGAAAAAGAGAAATATCATCTTTTTAGAAAAAAGAAATGATCTAAACTGTATACTGTGAGATCATGAAAATATTTTTAACAGTCTTCATCGTTTTATTGTCTTTTATAAACTTTTCATCAAATGTCGATACGGCCGCATTGACTCTGCATGAGAGTACATTTGACAGATCACTGGCAGCTTTTGCCATAGCAAAGGCATTAAATGCCGTAATCTCACTCTTTCAAGGGACACAGCTCTCTTTTACTCCCATAGGGATGGGTGTAAATATCAGTATCGGAGAGATCCTAGACCCGCTCAATGACCTTATTGAACGCTTCTCATGGATTATGCTTGCAGCGACCATCTCACTGGGCATCCAAAAGTTTTTTTTGCTTATCGGGACAAAACTCTTTATTCAAATAGCATTCTTTGTAAGCTCTGTATTTTTCATAATGCTTTTATGGATGAAAAATATCAAAAACCGCACGCTCTTAAATATCTCGATACGATTATTTATCGTTATCTTTATTTTTAGATTTGCCACTATTATCTTTATCTATCTCAATCAATTTATCTATAGTTCCCTTCTTGAAAATGATTACAACAGTGCATCGGTTACATTGACAAGCACAAATCAGCAGATCAATAAAGAGTTTAACGTAGAAGCCACTACTGCACACGGGTTAAAAGAGATGTTTGACGTACAGCATAAATTAGAGACACTCAGATCTCTCATTGACAATGCTTCAAGGCAGATCATCACCTTAAGCACAGTTTTTGTATTAAGTAGTATTATGTTGCCTCTACTTTATATATGGATATTTATATTTTCTATTAGATTTGCCATAACGGGAAAGATCGAAACTGAAAATATTCTGCAACAAATAAAAAGAGAAAGTTGATAATTATACTTTAACCATATTAGATTTATAATTTGGCTCAAAAAAGAAGGAAGATAATGAAATATATATTGCCACTTGTTTTATCATTAGTATTTACGGCATGTAATGATTCGGATAAGACAAAAAATGAATCCATGAGTACAAACTCGACTTCCATAGAACAGGTCATCACAAATGTCGAGCAGGAAAAAGTCGAGGTAAAACCGGTACAGGAAGTGGTAAAAGTCGAGGTAAACGGCGAGACTATTTTCAGTAAATGCAAAAGCTGTCACGGAAACAGTGCTGAAAAGAAAGCTCTTGGAACTTCACAGGTCATAAAAGGCTGGGATGTCGCAAAAATTGAAAAAACACTCCAAGGTTACAAAGAGGGAACATACGGCAGAGAGATGAAAAACATCATGTCTGCACAAGCAAAAGTATTGTCCGATGAAGAGATCAAAAAAGTAGCCGTATACATTCATTCACTGTAATTAAAACGACTAAGAGGCAAAGCCCCTTAGTCTCTGGCGCTATGCCTACAAAACAAGGGAAGCGCTCGCTATCAGCGATGTTTCTTCAAAAGCTTGACGGCTTCGCGTCAGAGATTTTATAATTTACAACTTTTAAACCATACTGCTTTAAGTTGTCGGCAGTGAGAATTTTTGAGTGACCAGTTCTCCGTCTTGATTAAAAAACAGATAATACAAAAAATCTTTCTTTACACTCAGCCCTGCTAAATAGCGCAGGGCAAGATTTGCCTGAAGTGAAGCTATATGCATCACTATGGGAGCTGCTATGCCCGCAGGTGTTTTTTGCGTGATCTTGAACACATCGTTAAATGAAGCCCCCTCAAAAAAACAGACTTGACCGTTAAATGCTTCTACGCTTCCATAGATCCACGGCGTGCTCACACTTTTGGCATAGCTGTTTATCTCGCCGCGTGTAGGCAGATTATCCGTCGCATCGATGATGAGATCGACTTCTATATTTTTCTCTTTAAAGCCGTTAAAATCACACTCATGTGCCACTACATCAACGTAAGGGCATCTCTCTTTTACGATTTTGGCATTTACCTCGGCTTTATTTTTTCCTTCGTCTCCGACTTTAAAGGCTATTTGGCGATGGATATTATGGATACTTACTTCATCAAAATCAACCAGATGTATCTTGCCTATCCCACTGGCCCCCAGTGCAAAAGCAAGAGAGGAACCAAGCCCGCCGCACCCTATGATGACTATCTTTTTATCTTGCAGTGAGCGCTGGACATCTTCGCCCCATAACTGGACTTGACGATGAAAATATTGCATCATTTCAAAATTCCTTACATGTAGATTATTTAAGTTAGTTAAGGGTCTATTGTACCATCAAAGCATTCCGATCAGGTCCAATTATGAGTCCCCTCATCAGGAATAGATCAATACTTTGCGTTAATATCTCTAAAGCCCCAAGTGCGTTTGGCTTCTACGACTTCTGCATGGCTCATGTCGACTATCATCAACTCTTCACTGTTACCGAGTTCATTGACCACCTCACCGTTAGGATCGATCAAAAACGAATCTCCGTAAAACTTCCACGTATAGTCATCCTCTTTAAACTCGCCTATTCTGTTCGCACGAAGTACATAACAGTTATGCGTAAAAGCACGCATCTGTGCAAGATTTTTCCATCTCTGTGCAGATTCGAATGTCGAGACACTTGGGATTATAAGAGCATCTACACCCTTTTGTGAAGCAAAATGCCACAGCCTGTCCACATGCATCTCAAATCCGCTTATCACGGCGAACTTAAATCCATCGACGGCAAAGACCATAGGAGCTTTCAAAAAAGTAGTCTCGTTTGAAAAAAACTTTGCTTCGTTCCAATGAGGATAATTGATAAGTATCTGCTGATAATAGTATGAAGTAGATGTCGGAGAAAACTTTGCTATACATTTATAAGGCTGTTTCTTCTTCACAACGACCAAAGGAGCGATGATGGTCATACTATAGGTCAGTGAAAGCTCTTTTAATATCTTTATCTGATGTTCGGACTGCTCTTTTATCATCGCAGTAGACATGCTCTGCAGCTCTTTAAAAAAAGAGTTTAGAAGATACTCTCCCAAAACCAAGACTTTGACACCCTTTTTATTTGCTATACGGATATAGTGGTAAAGTTTTGTGGAACTCATCCCAATTGAGGGAAGCTGTAAGACCGCGGCTATCATTTTGAGATTTTTATCTCTTGAATTTTCAACTCCGCGTTTTCAAGCAGTTTTTGTGCTTCTTGAAGCTCTTTCATCCCCTCTTCATAAGCCTTGACACTGTTTTCAAGTGTTATTTCAGGATTCATCAAAGTCTCTAATATCTTCTTTGAGTTTTGCAATTTTGTCTCAAAATCACTTTTTGCCATCTAACACCTCTTTCACATAGAAATCAAATTTATTTAATTCGACCAAAAAAGCATCATGACCGTAATCACTGTCGACTTCAAGATAATTATGATTTGTGTTACCTATACTTTTTAAAGTATCGCCTATTGTCTTCATCTCTTCACTTAAAAACAGTATATCGCTTTTAAACCCTAAAAGATGAAGTTCTGCATTGATATTTTTCAGAGCTTCTTCGAGTGAATCATATCCGCGAGCCAGATCGTAAATATTGATCGCTTTTGTGATATAAAGATATGTAAGCGGATCAAACCATTTCGTAAAATTATTTCCGTTGTATTCAAGATACGACTCCACCTGAAACTTACCGAAAAGCTCGAAAAGACCGTCGTTTCTCTTATACTCACGACCAAATTTTTCAGCCATAGAATGGTGTGACAAAAAGCTGATATGTCCGGCCATACGACCTATAGCCATCCCGCTAAGACCGTTTTCTTTGATATCTTTAGGATTATAATATCCATCTTTAAAATTCGGGTCTTTGAGTATCGCCTCGCTTGCCACTTTATTAAAAGCTATCGCCCACGGCTGCGTTGCATAAGTAGCTGCCATCGAGATGATCTTTTTTGAAAAATTTGGAAAACTGATCGCAAACTGCAAAGCCTGCATTCCGCCCATGGAACCGCCTATAATAGCTTCCACTCCATGGATGCCGAGTCTGTCAAAAAGAATACGTTGCGCTTTTACCATATCTTTTATAGAGACGACAGGGAATTTGTAGCGGTAAGGTTCGTGCTGAGGAAACATATATGACATCGGACCCGTAGAACCAAAACAGCTGCCTATGACATTTGTACAGATGACGAAGTATTTATTGGTGTCTACTGCTTTGTTCGGACCGATAAAACCGTCCCACCAACCGGGTTTGTTCTCACCCTCATAAATACCTGCCGCGTGGTGCGAACCTGTCAGTGCATGACAGATGACGACCACATTGCTTTTATCGTCGTTTAAAGTCCCGTATGTCTCGTAAGTGATATCATAAGGCTCTAAAATACGCCCGCTTTCAAGGTAAAGCGGATTGGTAAAATGTTCTGTGTGTGTCTGCAGGTTTAATGACAATTTCTACGCTCTCCAAAAATAATTATGTTATTTTAGCGAAAATGACTTAATGCAAATTCAATTTTACTTTTTTATAGCCAGTATCTTGGATAATGTCTCTTTGGATTAGCAGAAAGATTGTTTACAAAAAGAGCGACTACGAGTAAGATAAAAGCTCCCGTTGCGATCGGTGAGAGTACAAACATATAACCTTTACTATGTACCTGTGCACTTCCTATAACAGCGATTAATGCCGTAGCACCCCCTGGAGGGTGAAGAGTTCGAGTATAATGCATCGCGACAATAGAAAGCGAGACTGCGAGTGCCCCTAAAACAGCTATATCTAAAGAGAGATATTTATAAATACTCACACCGATAATAGCAGAGATAATATGGCCTCCAAGAAGATTGCGAGGCTGAGAGAACTCCGTCTGCGGAGCGCCGTAGATAAGTACGGCAGAGGCTCCAAAAGAGCCGACTAAGAACATACTGTTGAGAAGATCAAGATGCGTCAGACGGCTCATTATCGAAACGAGATATATTCCGATAAACGCGCCCAACCATGACCATGCTATCTTACTAAAATGTTTTCTCGGCGGAGATTCTTCTCCGCCTTTCATCCTTTTAAAAAACAGCTTCATTCTTCTTCATCATCTTTTGTAATATTAGCATCATACTGAGGGCTCCAACCGCCGCCAAGTGATTTATAGAGTGTGACTTCATCTATTAAAAGTTGTGCATTAGCGCTGACACCGGAAAGTTTGGCATTTAATAACCCCTCCTGAGCCAACAGTACGTCAAGGTAACTCGCCGTTCCTCTTTCAAACTTTTTGCTCGCAAGCATATATGCCTGATTATAAGCATCTACCTCTTGAGAGACAGAATCACGCTTCAACTTGGAGATACGGATCGTCCCAAGCGAATCATATACCTCTTTATATGCTGTTTTGACTACTTTATCATAAGTGATGAGTGCGGCTTTTTCTTCAGCTTTGCTTACTTTTACTGCCGCTTTGATTCTTCCAAAATCAAAAATCGGTATATTCAGACTTGGTCCAAAACCCCATATTTCAGAGCTGCTTCCCACCAGACTATCAAGATTTTGACTCTGATAGCCAAAATTTCCCGTCAGGCTTATACTTGGAAAATAAGCCGCTTTTGCAACCCCGATAAGCGCAGTTTTTGCTCTTATGGTTTCCTCTGCGGCTTTAATATCGGGACGATTTTGTAAAAGTGCAGCAGGCAGTCCGGCCGGGATCTCGATCGATTCAGGAAGCGTGTTTGAAGAGATCAAGACGTTATCGAATATCTCTTTTGGACTGCGTCCGAGTAGTAATGACAAAGCACTTTGTATCTTTATTTTGCTTCCTTCTAAAGTTTGTACTGTTGTATAAGCGCTTGCGACTGCTGCTTTTGCCTCTGCCACGATCAGCTCATCGACAACTCCGTGTTTTAACTGCATCTGTCTGTATTGCAAAGTCTCATCATAACTTTTTGCACTCTCTTTTGCGATACTCAGCTGCTCGTTGATAGAGATCAGATTAAAATAATATGTCGCCACATCGACTATTATAGAGATACGCAACGCCTCTTTATCAGCATCAGATGAGAGAAGGTACGACATATTCGCACCTCTTTGATTTAATGCTTTAGCCCAAAAATCTAGCTCATACGCTACGGATGCGGAAACTTCAAAATTATTGTAAGTTCCTCCATAATTTCCAGAATATGTATTCGTACTCGTTTTTTGACGCGTAGCAGATGAATCCAGATCGATTTGCGGGTACATGTCTGCTTCACTTATTCCGTACTGTGCACGCGCTTTTTGGACATTGACGATTGCTAACTTTAGATCGTCATTGTTTTTCAATGCCTCATCGATAAGAATATTAAGATTCTCATCTTTAAAATTCTTCCACCATGTAACATCGACAGTCGAATTTTTATCTGCTGCCTTCTCAAACGATACAGGCAAGTCCACCTTAGGAGTTTTTGTGTCAGGCGCCAAAGAACAACCTGCAAAAAGTAGCATCGCTACCTCTAAGACCAGTAGGGTTTTAATGCGCATCTACCTCTCCTTTACTAAAAAATTTTGCTTTAGCACTCATAATGAGGTAGTAAAACAACGGAACAAAAAATATACCTAGCATCGTAAGTGCGATCATCCCGCCCACGACCGTCGTACCGATGATGTGACGGCTGTTTGCGCCCGCACCGATAGAAAGAGCCAAAGGAAGTGCACCCATAATGAACGCAAACGAGGTCATAACGATTGGTCTAAAACGTATCTTTGCACCCTCTATGGTCGCTTCTAAAAGTGAATGCCCTGCATGAAGTTTTTGCATTGCAAACTCTACCATCAAGATGGCATTTTTTGCTGAAAGCCCGACAAGGGTGATAAGACCGACTTGGTAGTAAATATCGGCTTCCATACCTCGTAACCAAAGCCCCAGCACTGCACCGAAAAATGCAAACGGTATAGCCAAGATAACCGCAAACGGAATACTCCAGCTCTCATAAAGAGCCGCAAGTATTAAAAATACGAAAAGAATAGCATAGACAAATGCCATATTACCGCTTTGTTCTAGTTTTTTCTCTTGGTACGATGTTCCTGCCCAACTGATTGTGTAGCCCTCGGGAAGTACGGATTTTGCGACCTCTTCTATCGCTTTGAGCGCATCACCGGAACTGTATCCAGGTTTTGCTTGTCCCGATATACTTGCAGCATCAAACATGTTAAAACGTTGGATAACGCTCGGTCCTACGATGCGTTTTATATCGACCAGTGTACTTATCGGGATCAAACTGCCGTTGGATGATTTTACAAATATATTATCGTAACTGTTTAAACCTTCACGATAATCGGTATCAGCCTGCAGGTTTACATGGTAAGTACGACCAAAAAGGTTAAAGTCATTGACATAAGTAGTACCCATTGACGCTTGCAGTGTCGTAAAAATATCTGCTACAGTCACACCCAATGCTTTTGCTTTTGTCTCATCTACATTTATCATATACTGCGGTACGTTCGTGTTTAATGTCGTACGAACACCCATCAATTGTGGACGTTGGTTCGCTTTTTGTACTATCTCTTGAATATATCCGTTCATCTTTTCTATATCTGCACCCGTACGGTCTTGCACATACATCTCAAATCCGCCAGTCGTACTCATCCCGCGAATCGGCGGTGGAGTTACTGCAAACAGAAATGCCTCTTTGTTTTGAGAAAATTTGCCCATATATCTGTTAGCTATCGTTGAAGCTTCCAGTTCACTGCCGCGACGCTCGCTCCAGTCCGTAAGATGTACAAATGAGATCCCAGCATCAGTCTTATAAGCAAATGTCGTGATATCAAGACCCGAAAGTCCTGCTGATTTTGTGACATGCGGATCTGCTAAGAGCTGATTGTTTACCTCGTCCGTCACCGCCTGTGTTCGCTCCAAAGAAGCACCCGGCATCATATTTTGAATAACCATGATAACACCTTGGTCTTCACCCGGTACCAGTCCGCTTGGAAGTCTTAACATCAACATATACGCAACACCGATCATCCCTGCAAACAATAGCAGATTGATGATCGAAAGTTTTATGACACGCTTGACGCCATTTGTAAAACTGACCGTTGCCATGTCAAATATCTGATGAAATTTGCGTATAGGCCAAAACGGTGTCGGTTCTTCATGTTTTAAGAACAGTGCACACAGTGAAGGTGTCAATGTCAATGCGACTAAACCGGAAATACTCACAGACATGACTATAGTAATTGCGAATTGCTGATAAAGCTTTCCGCTGAACCCGCCCATGAACGACGCAGGAATAAAAACTGCCGAAAGCACCAAGACGATTGCGATTACGGGCCCCGTGATCTCACTCATAGCTTTTATGGTCGCTTCTTTGACACTCATATCTTTGTTCTCTTTGAGTATCCTCTCGACGTTCTCGATAACGACGATAGCATCATCCACGACAAGCCCGATGGCAAGAGTAAGTCCAAAGAGTGTAAGCAGATTGATCGAAAATCCTGCCGCGTAAAACCCTGCAAAAGTCCCGATAATCGCAACCGGAATCGCAAGCACAGGAATGATCGTCGCTCTTACGTTACCTAAAAACAGGTACATAATAAAAACAACCAGCAAAATAGAAAGGCCCAGTGTAAACACGACCTCTTCTATCGACTGCTTTACAAACTCAGTCGGATCATACGGCACGCTTACTTTGATATCCGAAGGGAAGTTTTTAGTCAACTCTTCCATCGTCTTGTCAAGCGCGGCAGAGACCTCTAAAGCGTTAGCTCCCGGTGCAAGGAATACACCAATAGGTATCATAGGCTCTTTGTTGTATTTTGCTTTAAAATAGTATGACTCAGAACCAAGCTCGACACGTGCGACATCTTTAAGCTTCAAAGAGGACCCGTCACTGTTTGATTTTAACAATATGTTTGAAAACTCTTCAGCATTTTTCAGCCTTCCTTGCGCACGAACCGTGTAGGTATACACAGGATGGTCGGTTGTAGGTTCTTGCCCCAGTTGACCTGCTGAATATTGGTCATTTTGACTTTTTATTGCATTTACTACGTCTGTAACGGTCAGTTTATAATTTGCCAGTCTATCGGGATTCAGCCAAACACGGATAGAATAATCCTGATTACCGAATATATAGGCATCTCCGACTCCCGGAATACGCTTGATATCATCTAGAACATTGACCAGAACATAGTTTGAAAGATAGATAGTGTCATGCTTTTTCCCCTCAGAGGTGAATGCTAGAACTTTAAGCATATCGGGTGAGCGTTTACGCACACTGATCCCCTGATCGCGAACCGATTGTGGGAGCTTACTGAGCGCTAACTGAACACGGTTGTTGACATCGACGTTTGCCTGATCGGGATCGGTCCCTATTTTAAAGAGCACGCTTATAGAGACCGTTCCGCTCGGTGAAGCCGTCGATGTCATATATATCATGTTATCGACACCGTTTATCGCTTCTTCCAGCGGAGCTGCAACTGTTTTTGACATAGTCTGCGCATCTGCACCGGGATATGTCGCGGAAACATTGATCTGAACAGGTACAACACTTGGATATGCCTGCACCGGAAGTGATTTTATAGCAATAAAACCACCGATTAAGATCACAATGGATAAAACCGCTGAAAATATCGGTCTATTTATAAAAAATTTAGAAAACATCATTCTGCCTGTTTATTGATCGTCTTATCTATATCTACAGGTGCACCCGGCTTGATACGAAAGAAGTTATTTACAATGACAACATCTTTTGGATTAACACCGCTGAGGGCAAAATCCTGTCCGACTGTATCTAATATCTTCACCGGCTTTACAGCCACTTTTCCATCGACAACTACAAACACTACCGTTCCAAGAGGATTTTGAAGTACCGCTTTTTGAGGAACAGAGATAACGTTTTTAGAGACCACACCGATGATCTTTATTTTTGCGAACTGTCCTGCTATAAGCTGTGCACCGGCATTCTCAAAAACTGCACGGGCTTTTAAAGTAGAGGTCGTTGCATCTACGTTTGTATCTATGAAATCGACATTTCCCAACTCCGTATACGCTTTGCCGTCAACTGTAAGTGAAGCTTTAAGACCTGCTCCCTGCATATTTGACCAACTTCCGTTTTGCAGTTCATATCTTTGCTTGATCGAATTGATGTCAGGTATAGAAAAATCTGCAAAGATAGGATTTGTCTGAGTTATGGAAAGAAGTGCTGTTCCCTCTTTCACATAATCGCCCACATCTACAAGCTTGACTCCTGCAACACCGTCTATAGTCGCATGAACATCCGTATAGTTTAGGCTGACCTGTACTTTTTGGAGTTCCGCTTTTGCAACATCTACACTTGCTTGAGCCGTTTTATAAGCAAAAAATGCCGTATCTCTATCTTGTTCGCTTATGGCTTTATCTTTAAAAAGTCCATCTGCACGATCCCAGTCTTTTTTTGCTTTGTCCAGTTTTGCACTTTCCAGAGCAAGTGTCGCTTTGGCGCTATTTACTGCCGCTTGATAGATGTCAGGTTCTATTTTATACAGTAGATCGCCCTTATGCACGGTCGCACCCTCTGTATAGTTTTTTTCCTCCAATACTCCTGAGACTCTTGCCGTCACGGTAATATTTTTGACGGAACTGATACGAGCCGGATATTCCAGATCCACCTGAGTATCTTTTGCAGCCGCCACCACAAAAACATCAACTTTTGGCGCAGGCATCGCAGCTGCAGGTTTTCCCTCTTGAGCACTGAGCGAGCCGCCTATAAACACGCCTCCTATTAACATCGCCGTTGACAAATATCTACTAAATAATCTCATCTATTCTCTCCTTTGCTTCTCTTCATATTTTTGCTCTCTTCCAATATGATATCGAGAACTTTAAAAAAGATCTCCACCTCATTTTTGGTTAACTTGCTTTTTACAGTTTCATTGAATTTTAGTGCCATCGGTATTGCAGATTTAAGTATTTCTTCTGCTTTTGGTGTTAATGAAACTCTGTTTGCTCGTCTGTCGCTTTCAACATCTTCTATAAAAAGCAGTCCTTTTTTTAACAGTGACTCGATCGAACGCCCGATAGTCGTCTTGTCTTTTCCCAGCAGTTCGGCGATACGTGTCTGTGTTACTTCATTATCTTCACTGATTATTTTTAAAGTAGCATACTGTTCTGCCGCTATGCCGCACTCTGCCTGCAAAAGTTTTGTAAAATTCGTTTTTATTGTCGTAGCTACAAGATTTATTCTGTACCCGATAGAATCTTTTAGCATATATACCATAGCATCTCCAAATTATAAAAATTTACAAAATAGTAGCATATGCAACTTTAATTAAATATAAATGATAGTTGCATACACAACTTTCTATCTTTTAGATTTATATTTCGTATGCTTACATGCAGGGTCTGAATTTCAAAAGAGAGGAGAAACAGCGGAGAAGCCTCCGCTGTTTTATAGCTATAGTAAAGATTACGCTTCTAATGCTTGTTTCATATCTTCTATCAGATCAGATATGTCTTCAAGACCACAGCTGATGCGGATAAGTCCCGCGGGAACACCGCAGGCGATCAGTTCTTCGTTGCTTAACTGCTGATGTGTCGTTGAAGCTGGGTGCGTGATGATCGATTTGGAATCACCTATATTTACCACAAGCGAATACAGTTTTGTAGCATCTACGACTTTTACCGCCGCATCGTAATTCTCCAACTCAAAACTAAGTAGACCGCTGCTCGCTCCACCGTCAAAATACTTCATCGCATTTGCATAATTCGAATTGCTTTTAAGCCCAGGATAGTTCACTTTTTTGACTTTCGGATGAGATTCTAAAAACTCTGCAAGTGCCAAAGCATTTTTCGAGTGTTCTCTCATACGAAGAGAGAGATGTTCGATCCCTTGAATAAACAGCCAAGAATTAAACGGAGAGACGACCGCACCAAGATCACGAAGCAGACTGAGCCTTGCACGAAGCGTGAAGATAGGAAGCGGAACATCCACATAAACAAGCCCGTGGTAAGAGTGGTCAGGCTCGTTGAAATGAACATATCTCGGATTTGATTTTATCTTTTCTAAAAGTCCTTTTCTCTCCACCAGTATCCCGCCGATTGCAAGCCCCTGTCCTGTCGTGTATTTACTCGCACTGTGTACTACCACATCCACACCGTGTTCAAACGGACGGCACAGGATCGGTGTCGCGACAGTATTGTCCACGACAGTGATGATGTTGTACTGATCTGCGATCTTTGTGATAGCCGAGATATCCGCTACATCGATGCTCGGGTTTGTCAGCGTCTCAAAGAAGATCACTTTTGTCTTGTCATCTACGAGGTTATGTATCTCTTGCGGTTTATGGACGTTGAAAAATCTCGCCTCGATGCCAAAACGCTTGAGTGTATGAGCCGTCTGTGTGAGTGTACCGCCGTAAAGCTGAGAAGCACAAACGATATTATCCCCTGCTTCGGCACAGTTTGCTATGGCGTAAAAGATGGCGCTCATCCCGCTTGAAGTCGCAAGAGCAGCCTCGCCTCCCTCTAAAGCGGCGAAACGTTTTTCAAAAACGTCCGTTGTAGGATTGTTAAGACGAGTATAGATGTTTCCCAGCTCTTTAAGCGCAAAAAGATTCGCCGCATGTTCGGAATCACGAAACTCATACGCAGTCGTCTGATAGATCGGAACCGCCATCGTACTTTGAGAATCTTTGTCGTATCCTACATGTAAAGCTTGTGTTTGTTGTTTCATAGAGAGTGCCTCTTAGTTTATTAATTTTTATTATTTTATCTAAAATCGGTTAAGGAGAGATGCAATCAATACTAATTCGCTCGTAATTCAAAAATATCTTTATTATTTAAGTATAATTTTCACAAGCAGAAATATCAAGATATTTAGGAGCAAAAATGCAAAATAGAAGATTAAAACACTTTTTCGAACTTGTGATCCAAGGATTTTTTTGGATACTTCCACTGGCTGTCATCACGATGATCGTGCTTTGGCTGTATAAGAAGATAGACGGACTTGTGGAGGGAGTGTTTAACCTTGTAGGTTTTCATCCGCAAAACAACCAGTCTTTGTGGTTTATTTTGGTCATCGTCACATTTGCACTGCTGCTTTATTTGGTAGGGCATTTTGTAGAGACAAGATTAGCAAACTGGACACAAAATATCTTAAACAAGATCCCGGGATACTCTACCGTCAGAGATATCATAGGTATCTTTAACTCATCGAAAAAGGGCGAGACGCAGGTATTGGTCGTCGCCATCAAAGGTTTTGCAGCAGAGGGTTATAATATCGGGCTTATGTATTCTCAAAAAGAGAGCATCATCAAAGACCATTACACCGTCACGCTTTCACAGACTCCCATACCAAACGGCGGATATATGTTTGAAGTCCACAAAGACAACATCTATGTCATCGAGGAAGCGACCTTTGACAATAATCTTCAATACCTGCTCTCTATGGGTGTCAAAAGTTTGGCGGAGATATTAAAAACACAAGCCAAGAGTATCGACGAACTGATCTCTTTGCATGAATGGCTTGAACGAAATCAAAAACAGTAGTTCTTAATAATTCGTTTTCCATCCAGTTAAAAAAGAGTATTAAAATTTTCCTGTACAAATATTAAACGCATACAGGAGGAAAACTATGAAAGTTCTCAACATGACTTTAGTAGCAGTAGTTCTAGGTGGGCTTTTAGTAAGTGCCGATGCACAGGAACAAAAACCTATGGATGATCCTTTTTACAATGATTTTGTAAAACTTCAAAAAGATATGGACAGTATGTTCATAAACTTTCATCAAAAATATTTCAGTGATGAAAAGTTCTTCAATCAAATAGACATGTCGGCTAGAAGCGATTTCAAAGATGATGGAAAACAGTATGTCATCACCGTCAATCTGCCGGGATTTGACAAAGACAGCATACATGTAAAGACCAAAGACGACACTCTATCCATCGAAGCTAAAAATGACACTTCCACAGAAAAAAAAGATGAACACTTTTACCAAAAAGAGCGCTATACAGGCTCAGTTTACAGAAGTTTTACTCTTTCAAAAGATGCAGACTTCTCAAAAATGAACACTGAATATAAAAACGGCGTTTTTACCGTCAATATTCCAAAAAAATAGCTGTTGTCCCCAATTTTAGGGGATAACACAACTCTCCTTGATCTCACTTCTTTACATGTAACATAAGTGTAACAAATAAGACTTACAATCATAAAAATCAAATATTGGTGTAACGAATTGAAAAACTCTACGTTTAAATCTGTGTTTAAACAATTTAAAAAAAAGTTTAAACAACTCAATATTGAAACAACAGACACAAATGCGAAAAAATCTTATAAAGAGCTGGAATCTGCATATAAAGCGCTTGAAGACTATAAAAGCATTCTGGAAAAGCAGGTGCGCCAAGAGATAAAAAAAAGATTGCAGCATGAGCTTTTGATGTCGGAAAAGAGCAGATATGTAACGATGGGTGAGATGATGGATGCTGTTGCACATCAATGGATACAGCCGCTGACATTGATCTCTATGTATGTCGACACTCTAAAATATGAGCTCAGAGAAGACAAAATTAACAAAGATTATTTTGCTGAGCTTTTACAATCTATAGATAAACAAAAAGAGTTTATGGAATCCACTTTAAACGAGTTTAGAAATTTTTTAGATCCGATAAATGAAGACTCCTCGTTTGAATTAAACAAAATTGTAAAAAAATCATTGAATCTCATAGAGGACGAGTTAGAATTAAACAGTATAGATATCACATTTAAAAAAGATGATGAGATAGTTTTAAAAGGGAATCCAAAAGAGATCCAGCATGTGATCATCAATATTTTGAACAATGCAAAAGATGCTTTTAAAATGCGTGGCAAAAGCAAGGGTCAGATAGATATATCGATAAAACAAAAAGAGTCCAAGGTCTCTTTGATCATCGAAGACAATGCGGGCGGTATCGACCAACTGATGCTAGAGAAAATATTTCAGCCTTACGTGAGCACAAAAAAAGCTTTTGGAGGATCCGGCATAGGACTTTATATGAGCCAGCTTATTATGCATAAACACAATGCGCATATTGTTGCACAAAACTCTGAAGAGGGAGCAAGATTTATGCTCAATTTTTATAAAGAGTAAAATCCACTTTAAAGGAACTTTTCATGAAATATGCTGTGATCGTAGATGATAATCTAGATATGACGATGATGCTCGAGCGGTTTTTTACCAGATTCCCCGATCTTAAGATAAGAACCTTCAACAAACCCAAAGATGCACTCTTTTATATGAAGATGCAAAAAATCGACATCGTCATATCCGATATCATGATGCCGGGTATGGACGGAATAGAGCTCTTGGAAAACATAAGAAAGCTGAGCAATCCTCCCCAGGTCATTATGATCACGGCGCAGGCAACTCTGGACAGAGTCTTAAAAAGCCATAGGCATGATGCCAATGACTTTATGATAAAACCACTCAATCTGGAGCATTTGGAAGAGAGAGTAAAAGTCTGCTTACAAACTAAAGATTTTTAAAAAGCGTTCCTTTGTTGTGAACGCCCTCAATCAGGAACTCTTTTGCGGCAGACAGGTCATAGCCGCTGCATAAGAACATTTTTTTGTTTTTATCAAGCAGATATCTTGCCGCTTTTAGTTTTGTGACGATACCGCCTGTTGCAAACTCATTGTTCGGAGTATGAACGGCTTCTAGCTCTTTATCTTCTATATTGTTTACGACTTTTAAAAGCTTTGCGTCTTTATTTTCATGAGGATTGGAATCATAGTAACCGTCTATGTCGCTCAGTATCACAAGCAGATCTGAATTTGTATGATGCGCCACATGCGCTGAAAGCTGATCATTGTCTCCAAACACCTGATCGGGTGTCGTTGAGATATCGTTTTCGTTAATGATAGGAAGTATCTCGTTTTCTAACGTCGTGTCAATGATCTGTCTGAATATCTCCGTTCTTTTTCTTGAATCAAAATCATCCTCCGTCAAAAGGATCTGTGATATCTCCACATCAAACGTATCAAACTTCTTTTTGTAACTGCTCATCAAAATAGGCTGACCCACAGATGCCAATACTTTCTTGCCTATCTGCTTTTTTCTATCCAGTTTTAATGCCGTATATCCTGCTGCGACTGCACCTGATGTCACTAAGATCACATCATATTTTTCTCTCAGTTCGGCTATGAGACCTACTAACTTTAACATCCTGACTTTTGCTATGCTGTTTGATTCCGTTAAAACTCCGCTTCCTACTTTTATGACTATTCTTTTCATATCTCTCTTTCATCTTTTTCGTATATAACGGCTGTTCCTGCCAACAGGTCATGGAACGCCCTTTTATCTTTTCTAAATGCGACTATCAAAAACCCGAGTAAAAACGGGATCGTTGAGACGATATATCCAAGCGAACGTGTTATGGCTTGAGTGTTTGTTATATCATCAAATGTCTTTGCATCTACGATCTTAATTTTGACTATTTTTTTACCGGGAGTAGCGCCGCGCCATCTTCTCCAAAAAATAATAGTCACAACTAAAACGGATATCTCAAAAACAAGTTCCCATGTAAACGAGGTACGAGGTTGATGTGAAAGTGCAGCCTCGGCATTGCCGCTCATCGCATAGGTCATATTTTGCTGATAGGTTGTGAGGTCGAACCAGTTACCGTTACTTAAAAAGTAGATAACCACTGCCACGGGCAGAGCTAAAAAGAGAGTGTCTAAAAAAGAGGCGGTAAATCTTACCCAAAAACCTGCGTATTTTATATCATTCATATGCTAATCTTTTCGTTTGTCGGCACCTGCTCATAAGAACAGATGCCATAAAATTATATATGATAATTCGGAGCTTCCTGAGTGATGATGACATCGTGAACGTGACTTTCTTTAAGTCCCGCGCTTGTGATCTCGACAAACTCAGCCTTTTCCCAAAAATCTTCTATACTTTTGCTTCCGCAGTATCCCATAGATGAACGAAGTCCGCCCATCATCTGATGGATGATACCTGCGATGCTTCCACGAAATGGTACACGCCCTTCGATCCCCTCAGGTACGAGTTTATCCGCAGCTGTTCCCTCTTGGAAATATCTGTCGTTCGAGCCTTTTTGCATCGCACCGATACTTCCCATACCGCGGTATGATTTATATTGGCGTCCTTGAAACATGATCGTCTCTCCCGGAGATTCTTCCGTTCCTGCTAAAAGCGAACCTGCCATGATGCATGATGCACCCACAGCAAGAGCTTTTGCGATATCTCCCGAATATCTGATACCGCCATCAGCGATAACAGGCACACCGTATTTTCTCGCCATCTCAGAACATTCATCGATCGCAGATATCTGAGGAACACCCACACCCGCAACGATACGAGTCGTACAGATAGAACCCGGTCCGATCCCTACTTTGACTCCGTCGACTCCCGCTTTTATCAATGCTTCGGCAGCTTCTGCCGTTGCGATGTTTCCTGCGATGATATCTACGACCATAGATTCTTTGATCTTTTTGACCGTATCGATGATCCCTTTTGAGTGTCCGTGAGCAGAGTCAAGAACTAAAACGTCACAACCCGCATCGACTAACGCTTTTGCACGGTCGATCTGACCGACACCGATAGCTCCGCCTACTCTAAGTCTGCCGAAATCATCTTTGTTAGCATTTGGATACTCTATACGTTTTTTGATATCTTTGATCGTCACAAGACCTTTTAAGAACCCTTCTTCATCGATAATAGGAAGTTTTTCTATCTTGTTTTTATGCATGATATCTGCAGCTTCATCTAAAGAGATCCCTTTTTTCGCAGTGATCAAAGGCATCTTTGTCATAGTCTCAGCGGCAGTTTTACGCATATCTTTCTCAAAACGCATATCACGGTTCGTAAGGATCCCGAGAAGTTTGTTGTGTCCGTCTACGACAGGGACTCCTGAGATCTTGTACTCGTTCATAAGTGCGTCAGCGTCAGCTAAAGTAGCATCAGGATACACATAAATCGGGTCTATGATGATCCCGCTCTCCGATTTTTTGACTTTTCTTATCTGCTTGCACTGTGTATCTATATCCATATTTTTATGAATGATCCCGATACCGCCAAGTCTAGCCATAGCGATAGCCGCACGGTATTCGGTTACCGTGTCCATTGCTGCTGAAACCATAGGGATATTTAAAGTGATATTTTTTGTAAGTTTAGTCTCTAAGCTTACCTCTTTTGGCAAGACTTCCGAGTATTGTGGTACGAGTAGTACATCTTCAAATGTTAGGGCGCGTTTACGAATCTTCATGACTATCCTTATGCACTATGAAAGTTGTGTAGTTATCTTAAAATTTTCGGATTATAACTTTTTTGTGGTTAAAAACAGGTAAAGTGTTTTTGTACGTCTCAGGATCGAAGAGTTTAAAAAGTATATGTCAATCGAATATTTACCCCAAATGAGGGATCTATGGAGTATGATTCTTGTGCATGTCCATCTGCATTATAGATAGTAAAATCTCTTTTGATGCTGTATAAAAGATCGCCTTGAATTTTGAAGTTTTCACTGACATCGTAAGAGATACCGACATTTCCAAGATAGTCCTGCGCTTCTAAATAGCCGGACCTTTCTATCGTGCTGTCATCGCTTAACTTTACCACAGCCTGAGAAAAGATCATCCCAAAATTCACAAGTGTATCGCGGTTGAGACTGTAACCGACATAAGTACGGGGAAAACCTATCACCGCTTGCAGACCATCTTTTTTTCTGGCCCTGTAACTGTAACTTGCCATCGGCATCACCAAGGTAGAAACAGGATGATAATTGGCAAATGCCCCAAAATTCAGCGTATTGTCATCATCGATCTTATATGCTATAAAGCCAAAAAATCCCGCGCCGTAAGAGTCTTTTGTCTCTTTTTCAAAAGTAGATTTTACTGAAACGGATGTGAGCAAAAACAGATCATCGCTGATATGATAGGGAAGATTTGCATGTAACATAATACTGTGAAGTTCTTTTATAGGCTGATGCACGCCGTCGCCAAAAGGAAGTCTGGATACATTGTCCCAAAAAAAAGACCAGTTCGTATAAGAGATCCCAAAAAGTGCATTATTGAGCTGGATTCTGTTTTTAGATACGCTTACACTGCCCTGCGAATCTTTTACTTTTGCATCACTGATATATGAAGATTCAAATGATATTTTCGGCTCGACACTGCGTTCCAACTGTGTTTTACTCGACTCTTCCTGAGCATTCAAACTGCTAAAGAACAATGCCAAGACAAAAAATAAAAGAGTTTTTATATGCACGCTGTCTACTTTTTAAAAATCTATTTTTAAAATTATAGTGGCGCTATATTAATAACATCGTTAATGTAACGGTTTTTAGATCCCTAGTACTTTCATGGCACCGAGTATGATCGGAGCGATCGTCACTTCAACTGCTTTGTTGAGATTTAGCGGCTGCATCGTCATTTTAATTGCCATAGAGTAAGGGTAATGCTGTTTTGCCAAACCGTTTAGTTCTTTTTTAAACGCCTCATAAGCCGACAGTTCAAACCGACCCTCATGTTCTTGCTCGTAAATACTCTGATAACCCATCTCAATGTCTTCACTGCTGGCATCTTTTAAGCGCTGTGCGATCACTTTGAGTATCTCTTTGCGACCCAGTTCTTCACTTTGGTTGTAATGTTTAAAATAACGGTCGAAATAGCTGTAGTGGTTGACCTCGTCTTTGTAGATATAATGTACCAAACCTGCCAATACGGGTTCGTCAAAGCTTTTTGCGTAGCTTTCAAACGCTCTGTACATGGTAGAAGTCCCTGTCTCGACTATCATCCGAGCCAACATCTCTAATCCTCTTGTGGGCTGAAACGAACCCGTATTGCAAAGAGGAAGATAAAGTTCCAAGAACCGATCATACACTTTTTCCCAAGGAAATTCAGGCCATACATGTAAGATATAAGCTCTCAAAGCTTTGCCGTGTTGTACCTCTTCGTTTTGCCAGACTTCATTTATCCATTGGAGAGCTTCAGGATTATCGCTGTAGTAGTCTGAGAGATTTTGAGCATAAGTCTCGGAAGTTATTTCTATGAATGATGCGATAGTAAGCAGGTAAAAAAGAAAATGGTTATCTCTCACTTTAACGATATCTATAGAGTCATAATCTATATCTTGAGTGTAATCCCATTTTGCCATGACAGTCACCTCTTTTTTTAAAGTCACTGCCTGCATTTTACTACTTATTTGTTAACTTTTATCTTTACAAATAGAGGTAAATCAAAAATGCTATAATAACGGCATTTTCCATAAAGGTCTAAAAATGCAATATCTTCATCACACAAGGCATGTCTGATGTTAGCATCTTTTGGCGAAGGGTTTTTGCTTGGACTTGGCGCCG
The DNA here is from genome assembly GCA_018824305.1 of bacterium. Classification (GTDB taxonomy): domain Bacteria; phylum Campylobacterota; class Campylobacteria; order Campylobacterales; family Sulfurimonadaceae; genus Hydrocurvibacter. The sequence continues at coordinate 5,139 of JAHJGM010000060.1, read as the reverse complement.
CCATCCCTCTTGGTCCCATAAACATCCTCATCATGAATAACGCACTAAAAAGCTATAAGGCAGGAGTCGCGCTTGGTTTTGGAGCTATGAGCGCGGATATACTTTATCTGTCTTTGATCTTAGCGGGGTTGATGAGCTTTATGAACAGTCCCGTTTTTTTAAACATGACCGGTGTTTTTGGAAGCTTTTTTTTACTCTATCTTGCATACGGCATCTATAAAAACAGAGCTAAAAAAGTAGAGATTCACACCCAAACTCTCCCGATCAAAAATCTCTGGGGTATCTATGTACAAGGGCTTGTCTTAACACTTCTGAACCCTTACACCATCGTTTTTTGGTTCAGTATCGCAGGGTACGCCGCAAACAAAAACCTCAATACGGGCTTTACCATACTCGGAATGATGAGTGCCATCACTCTGTGGACTACTCTTATGCCCTATGCAGTACATAGATCAAAACATAGAATATCGCAGAAAGTTTCAAATACTCTTAGTATATTTTCCGCGCTTATCTTACTTGGTTTTGCCGTTTCTTTGTTCGTACATATAGCCTTTTAACTATATCTCATTGTTCTTCCAAGCCTCTGCGGCTTCGACAAGTGTTTCAAACTCGCTGACACGCCCGATGATGAACACCTCGTCAAACACATAACAGCAGACATTGCCGTTTGGCTGCAGCATAAACACGGCATACTCATCGTCCCGAACATCCTTGGAGATGACTCTCATACCGTCAAGCATGTCGTTTATCTCGACTAGCACGTCATACTCGACATCAAGAAGTTGTTTGCCGTTACTTGTATATACAGCCATTATTTATACCTTTTTATCATAATGATTCAATTCTCTTACATGTAAGAAAGCAAAATGCATTCTCATTAACGGTTTTGGATGAAAGTAAAAAGTTTTTCCAAGCCAAAAAGCTTGGAAATAAAGAGGTTTAAAAAGAAAGATTAAGAGTTGTAGTTTACTTGTTTTTCCAAACTCATAGCACCGTCAAAAAGTGTTTGCTCATCGTATGCATTTGCTATAAGCTGTAAGCCTACAGGCATTCCGTTTGCCGCATTTGCCACAGGAACAGAGATCGCCGGAAGACCAGCAAGGTTTACCGAGATAGTGTAAATGTCGCTTAGGTACATCTCTATCGGGCTTTCAAGCTCGCCGAACTTGTTTGCGGTGCTTGGAGCTACGGGAGAAAGTATGAGGTCTACATCCTCAAATATCTTCGCATAGTTGTCTTTGATAAGGTGACGCACTTTTTGCGCTTTTACGTAGTAAGCATCGTAGTACCCAGAAGAAAGTACGAAGTTTCCAAGCATGATACGGCGTTTTACCTCATCGCCAAACCCTTCACTACGTGTTTGGATGAAAGTGTCTTCCAAATTCTTGCCCACTTTACGGTTACCGTAACGGATACCGTCATAACGTGCAAGATTTGTAGTCGCTTCTGCTGTCGCTGTGATGTAGTAAGCAGAGATGTCGTATTTTGGGTTCATCATCTCTTTTTCTACGATGGTGTGACCCGCGGCTTTTAGAGCTTCGATAGTGTCGGCATACGCTTTTTGCACATCCTCGCTTGCGTCTTTTACATACTCGGGAAGTACGGCGATACGCAGTTTTCTATCCGCATTCAGTTTGTCGCTCACTTTTTCGCATGCGATGTTCGCACTCGTAGAGTCTTTCTCGTCGTAACCGCAGATGATGTCATAAAGGATCGCCGCATCTTCGACGTTTTGCGTCATCGGTCCGATCTGATCTAAACTAGAAGCGTACGCGCCAAGACCGTAACGGCTGACACGTCCGTAAGTCGGTTTCATCCCTACTATCCCGCAAAATGCAGCAGGCTGACGGATAGACCCGCCCGTGTCGCTTCCAAGAGCCGCGATCGCAAGACCAGCAGCCACGGCAGCAGCGCTTCCGCCCGAACTTCCGCCCGGTACGCAGTCACGGTTTTTAGGGTTTAGCGTCTTGCCGTAAAAACTGCTCTCTGTCGTAGAACCCATGGCAAACTCGTCCATGTTCGTACGCCCGAACGGGCTAAGACCCGCACTTAACATCTTCTCGATGACAGTCGCGTTATAGGGAGCGATGTAGCCCTGAAGGATGTTTGAGCCCGAAGTCACAGACCACTCTTTGACTTGAATGTTGTCTTTGATGGCGATAGGCACGCCCTCGCCTACATTGTTTACGTCTATGTACGCGTTTAGCTCTGGATCGGCTTCAATTTTAGCTTTGAGGGAGTCTTTAAATTTGTTGAGTTCGTCTTTACTTAGAGATAATGCTTCTTTTAATGTAATCACCGGTTTTCCTACATGTAAAAATTATTTTTTGTATTATATCGAAAAATGATTTTATAAATCTGATAACGGTTTGTGTGTGCATTAAATAAAGATAATACTTTTGAAGCTTTTTTGCTATCTCTTATTTATAATGTTTTAAAAGTGGAGATTCAATTTCTGGGGTGTCTTTTTGATTAAGTAAGTATACTGTCCCCGGAATTTTCACTGATTTGTCATCCAAGAAGTGTTTCTTTCTCTTTTTTTGTAAGTTTTGAAACAACAAGATCATAAGATTCATCAATCATGCTGAAAAGAACGTCATCATTCATACTTCCATCAAGTGTAATGGTATTCCAGTGCTTTTTATTCATATAGTAACCCTCTTTAACACATTCGTACAGCTCACGATATCCGATGGCATCTTCAGGTAGTGACTTGAGTGTTATCCGCATTGGATTCTCTTGCCATGCTATCAATGCAAACATTTTGCCCATTACCTTAAAGACCATAGCATCATCTCCAAACGGAAACTCTTTGAGCGCACCTGCCTTTGACAAAAGTATTTTTTCTAGTTTTTTCAATTCCATGTCAGCTACTTATTTAAAAAATCGTTTGAACTCTTCGGATGGTTCTTTGTTTGAATAGATATAAAGCATAATCCCATTTGGATCCAATATAGCAAAGCCTCTGTCTCCCCACGGGTGATCTTCAAGAGGCATGACGGGTTCATTCTCAAGTTGCATTAATCGTTCATGCTCCACATCCACATCATCTACTTCAAAGTTATACATCAGCCCGCTACCATTGCATATAGGCTGCTCAGGTTGCTGTGGTGCCATAAATTGCAATGTCGCCGTGCTGTTGCCAAATTCCATATTGATATACCATCCGCAGTCAAATGTGATTTTAGCGTTAAAATTTTTTATATAAAATCTTTTGCTTTCCTCTACATTATTCGTAACGATACATGAGGATAGATTGTTTGCTTTCATATATTTTCTCCTTCTGTGGCTAACTATTTATTAACAAATATTTTATATAAAACAACCTTAATCAACAAAAGAACATACATCTCATTTTGTATGTTGATCAATCGTGGATACTTAATATTGCAGTTTATGTTGCAGTATGCATTCCCAACGAGGACATTGGGAACGAGTTATGTTTAAAATGAGCGATAAATCTTCAATTAGGAGTGTACACTGCGCTTGCGCTGTAGCCGCTTAACAGTATGCACAAAGTGATTTAAAGGCAAGCCATACTGCTCTATTTTATTTTTCGCTGCTTCAAAACTTGATTGAGTCATGATTTCGCTGACGTTCACACATGTCTGAACGACATCTAGCGCTTGGATATAGGGTAGATACTCTTTGGGAGCATCATCCATATAATCAAGATAATCCATAGTATTTATAAAAATCTCATTGAAATTCCAGTGTTCAAAGAGCATTGCCGCTACTTCGCCGGAAGTGACCTCGGTAAAAAAGTGTTCTGTCTGTGCGGCTCCCTCTTTTGCGATCATCTGTGAAAACTCTGTTACATAATCACTCTCGATCACCTCTTTCGCGATGATGATCTTACCTATTTCCATTAAAAAAGCAATCGGGATCAGGTCTCTAGCCATCTCTATATCTACGCCCATATACCACTGAAACATCAAGGCACTCTGCAGTGAGCTGACCTCCAAAAACGCACTATTGCTCAGACCGTATGGGTGCATATCGAAGCTGAAATTCCGATCTACCAATGACCCCATCGCAAACCCACGTATCGGTATAGCACCAAAGAGCATGACTGCTTGCATTACCGATACGATCTTTTTCTTCATACCATAATAGGGCGCATTGACACGTGCCAAAATATTTGCCGTCAATACCGGGTCTTTCTCGATGATACGTGAAAGCACACGCATATCCGGTTCACCACGAGCGTATAATCTTTCCATTTCAAGTAGCGACTCGGGCAACGGTGGCAGAGAATCTATACGGTTGACTATGCTATCGAACTCCACTTTACGCTCCTTGGCACCCTTTTTTACATTGGAGTAATTGTATCGAAAATTTAGCTTAACGGCTTCCATCCGCTTACATCGTCGGGTTCTTTTTTTATTTGGTATAATGAACAAAAATAAAAAGTTAAAACTGCAACTCCTCTTTCATCTTTTCAAACCCATTTTGCACATCTTTGGCACTCAGGTTGTCCTGCAGGTCTTTGTAGTAGGTGTATTGTAGGTAGGCGCCATATTTAAGTTCCATTCTCAGGTAGCTTTGCGGGAATCCATAGGCTTTTTTGTCCGCGTTTTGGTTGGAGTTACATGTAATGGATGTTTTGTAAGATATTACGAGACTGTACTCACACTCTTTTTTAAAAGGGTAGAACGAGTTTAGGGTATCTTCTATGGTCTTGTTCGGAGGAAAGACGCTAAGACTCATACACTCTATTTTTGCATCAAGTATTTTCTTGTTGTGTACGAACGTCTGCGAAGTGTCGTTGCATCCTAAGAACAGCAGCGATATAAGGACAAGTAAATAGTTCACGATCGCAACCTATACCTCTATTATTTTCATTTTAAATACTCAAATATCCCGTAACTGCATGTGTTATTTGCGACTCTGCCGAGAGGGAGAACTGGTACCCCAAGACCATAAGACCAAATCCAAAGACCATTACGATCATACCTGTCATTCTCATTGCAGCTCCTTTACTCTTTACTAAACATTGTACCGAAAGTTTAAAGTGAGTCAAGCTTACATGTAAAGAATAAAAAAGTGGAGATTCAATCCCTGAGGGTGTAAAATAATTAAGTACACTGTCCCCGGAATTTTCGTCCCAGTACCTAAACGTCCAACCGCCAAGGAGAT